>NZ_JAVRQI010000005.1:0-284174 GCF_031854425.1 Paracoccus broussonetiae
CCTGCCGGATCGCGCCGAAAATCTCGGGGTCCCGGCTGTCCAGCGTCTCGGTGAAGAATCCGGTGTCGGTCATCTTGTCCTCATGTGAAGCGGCTCGTCGGCCTCATAGACCGAATTGCCGCCCCCGGCTAGGATGGATGCGACGCCCGGGCGGTAGATCTTTCATGCTTGCGCCCCCCGCATCCGCCGCCATGATGGCGGCCATGAAGATGCATTTCATTTCCAGCAGCACCGAGGCCGCCTCAAGCGCGGCAGAGGCGCTTTCCGCGCGCTATGGCCATGTTCCGATCCGCGAGGCCGAGGTGATCGTCGCCCTTGGCGGGGACGGGCTGATGCTGAACGTGATGCATCAGAATCGCGGGATTCCCGTCTATGGGATGAACCGTGGCACCGTCGGGTTCCTGATGAACACCTATTCCGAGGAGAACCTGCCCGAGCGCATCGCCGCGTCCGAACAGACCGTGACGAACCCGCTGGCCATGACCGCGGGCACGACCGACGGGCATGAACATTGCGCGCTGGCGATCAATGAGGTCAGCCTTTTGCGCGCGGGTCCGCAGGCCGCGCGGCTGCGCATAACCGTGAACGGCCAGGTGCGAATGGAAGAGCTGATCTGTGACGGCGCGTTGCTTTGCACGCCTGCCGGATCGACGGCCTACAACTATTCCGCGAACGGCCCGATTCTGCCGCTTGATTCCGATGTGCTGGCGCTAACCGCGATCGCGGCCTTCCGCCCGAGGCGCTGGCGGGGGGCGATCCTGCCCAAGGCTGCGACGCTGCGCTTCGAGGTGCTGGAACCGGACAAGCGCCCGGTCATGGCCGATGCCGACAGTCGCGGCGTTGATTCGGTCCTGTGGGTCGAGATCCGGTCCGAAACCTCGATCAGCCACCGCCTGCTTTTCGATCCCGGCCACGGGCTGGAAGAACGGCTGATGCGCGAACAATTCGTTTGAGGCTTTCCGTCCGGCGCGGTAAAGGGCCGGGCATGAGCAACCTTCCCGTCCTTCCGCCCGAAATCGCCCGTCGCCGGACCTTTGCGATCATTTCGCACCCGGATGCCGGAAAGACCACGCTGACCGAAAAATTCCTGCTGTTCGGTGGCGCGATCCAGATGGCCGGGCAAGTCCGTGCCAAGGGCGAGGCGCGGCGCACGCGTTCGGACTTCATGAAGATGGAGCAGGACCGCGGGATCTCGGTCTCGGCCTCGGCGATGAGCTTCGAGTTCGGTCCCTATCTGTTCAACCTGGTCGACACGCCCGGTCACAGCGACTTTTCGGAAGACACCTATCGCACGCTGACCGCCGTGGACGCTGCGATCATGGTGATCGACGGGGCCAAGGGCGTCGAAAGCCAGACCCGCAAGCTGTTCGAGGTCTGCCGGCTGCGCGACCTGCCGATCCTGACCTTCTGCAACAAGATGGACCGGGAAAGCCGCGACACGTTCGAGATCATAGACGAGATCCAGGAAAACCTGGCCATCGACGTCGCCCCCGTCAGCTGGCCGATCGGCATGGGCCGTGATTTCATCGGGGCCTATGACCTGCTGAATGACCGGCTGGAGATCATGGACCGCGCGGACCGCAACAAGGTCGCGGAGTCGATCCAGATCGCGGGGCTTGACGATCCGAAGCTGGCCGAACACGTGCCGGCCGACCTGCTGGCCAAGCTGCGCGAGGACCTGGAAATGGCGCGCGAACTGCTGCCCGCGTTCGACCGCCAGAGCTTCCTTGAAGGGCATCTGACGCCGATCTGGTTCGGCTCGGCCATCAACAGCTTCGGCGTCAAGGAACTGATGAGCGGCATCGGTGAATTCGGTCCGCAGCCCCAACCGCAGAACGCGGCCGAGCGCCAGATCAGCCCGGATGAGAAGCCCGTGACCGGTTTCGTCTTCAAGGTTCAGGCCAACATGGACCCCAAGCACCGCGACCGCGTGGCCTTCGTTCGCCTTGCCTCGGGACATTTCGAGCGGGGGATGAAGCTTCTGCACGTCCGTTCGAAAAAGCCGATGGCGGTGTCAAACCCGGTCCTGTTTTTGGCCGCCGACCGCGAACTGGCCGAAGAGGCCTGGGCCGGCGACATCATCGGCATTCCGAACCACGGCCAGCTTCGCATTGGTGACGCGTTGACCGAAGGCGAGGCCCTGCGCTTCACCGGTATCCCCAGCTTTGCGCCGGAGCTGTTGCAGACCGTGCGCGCGGGCGACCCGATGAAGGCCAAGCATCTGGAAAAGGCCCTGATGCAATTCGCAGAAGAGGGCGCCGCGAAGGTCTTCAAGCCGATGATCGGCTCGGGCTTCATCGTCGGTGTCGTGGGGGCCCTGCAATTCGAGGTTCTGGCAAGCCGTATCGAGATCGAATACGGCCTTCCGGTGCGCTTTGAATCCTCGCAATTCACCAGCGCCCGCTGGGTGTCGGGACCGAAAGACAAGGTCGAGACTTTCGCGAATGCGAACAAGGGCCACATGGCGCAAGACCACGACGGCGATCTTGTCTATCTGACGCGGCTGCAATGGGACATCGACCGCGTGCAGCGCGATCATCCCGAACTGAAGCTGACTGCGACGAAAGAGATGATGGTGTAAAGGCTGGGCGACCGGGCAGCCGCCTGGGGCCACAGTGCGCGATGGACACCATTGAAAGGTGGGGCATGTTTGAACTGCGAACTTCGACCGATCTGGACCTGCCGCGTGTCATGGAAATCTGGCGGAGCGCGGTAGACGCCACCCATGATTTTCTCTCTACCAACGACCGAAACGCTATCGAGGCGGAGGTTCTGGGCTTCTTTCCGCAGGTGCGTTTGATCCTTGCGATCGATTGCTCCGGAACCGCGCAGGGCTTCATGTTCCTGCATGACGGCCATCTTGAGGCACTTTTCGTAGACCCACGCCAGCACGGCAAAGGAGTGGGAAAGGCCCTTGTTCAGGCGGCGCTTGCCGATCATCCTGCACTGACGACCGATGTGAACGAACAAAATCACAAGGCGCTCGGGTTCTATAAGCACATGGGATTTGAGCCGATCGGCCGATCGACGCATGACGGACAGGGTAGACCATATCCGCTCATCAATCTCGGATATCGAGCCGCGCCTTGATCGACTGTTTTGTCCAGCCCAGTTCAGCCCGGCGCAGGGTCGCGCCGGGCCGCATGCTGCGTCAGCTTTAGCCCACGGTCACGTCAAGCGTCACCTCGGCGTTCAGCACCTTGCTGACGGGGCAGCCTTTTTCGGCCTGACGCGCGCAGTCCTCGATCACGGCCGGATCGCCATTGCCCGTGATCCGGGTGACCAGATGCGCGGTCTTGATGGCAAAGCCTTCGCCCTCCTTGTCCAGCCCGATCTGCGAGGTGGTCTCGATCTTCACATCGGTCACGCCGGCACCCTGAAGGATCATCGACAGCGCCATGCTGAAGCAGGCGGCGTGCGCCGCGCCGATCAGTTCCTCAGGGTTCGTGCCGGGCTTGCCTTCGAAACGGGTGTTGAACCCATAGGGCTGGTCCGACAGCGCGCCGGATTTGGTCGATATCAGGCCCTTTCCGTCCTTGAGCCCGCCTTCCCATTTCGCGGAACCAGAATTGACGATCATGGTCACTCTCTCCTGATGGCTGAAGTTGCGCGTCCCAACGCATCAGCCCTTGCGTGGGTTCATGCCGCGACCTATGCCGCCCGGAAAATAGGGGTGGAGCAAATGCCGGTTCATGAACTGGCAGCACTTGGCGCGGCCATGTGCTGGGCGTTTACGGGGATCTTGTCACAGGGCGCGGCGCAGGCGCTGGGGCCGTTCGGCTTCAACCGGCTGCGCCAATCCATGGTTGCGGCCATGCTGGCGGTGATCGTTCTGGCCACCGGGCGCTGGCATGGCATCGCCATGGGCGATCTGGGGCGGCTGGCGCTGTCGGGGCTGATCGGGATCTTCATGGGGGACACGCTGCTTTACGTCGCGCTGATCCGCCTTGGCCCGCGCCGGTCCGGGGCGCTTTTTGCGCTGAATGCGCCGATGGCCGCGGTGATGGGCTGGCTGGTCCTGGGCGAGGCACTGCCACCCTTGGCCATCCTTGGGGTGATCCTGTCGACATTGGGGGTCGCCGTCGCCGTGCTGGGTCGGACCGGTCGTTCAGGCGGCCACCGGTTCGAGGCGGTCAATGGCTCGGTCTGGGTCGCAGCCGCATACGGGTTGCTGGCGGCAGCGGGGCAGGCGCTGGGGTCGCTGATCGCGCGCCCGGTGATGGCGGGGGGCTTTGACCCCTATGCGGCGTCGCTGATCCGGGTTTCGGTCGCGGTCGCCTGCCTGATCCTGCTGATGGCGCTGCCGATCCGTGCCGTGCGCGCCACGGCCCGGCCTACGCCGGCGGTGCTGGGGGCGACCGCCTTGTCCGGCCTGATCGCAATGGTCGTCGGCATGACCATGCTGATGTTCGCCCTGCAAGGCGGCAAGGTGGGCATCGTGTCCACACTGTCGGCGCTGTCGCCGGTGCTGATCCTGCCGATCCTCTGGGTCTGGACCGGCGTGCGCCCCTCGGGCGCGTCATGGGCGGGGGCGCTGATCGCGGTCGCGGGCATGGGGCTGATCTTTTTGACCTAGCCCAGCAGGCGCTCTGCTTCCTGAATCGCGAAGCGGTCGGTCATGCCGGCGACGTAGTCCAGCACCACGCGCGCCCGTCCGGTTTCATCGCCCGCGGCCTCGGCAGCGGCAAGCCAATGGTCCGGCATCTTCGAGGGATCGTTCAGGAACAGCGGAAACAGGCCGTTCAGCATCTGTGTCACGCGCTCGCGTTCGACCACGACCGAGGGGGCGCGGTACATGCGCTGGAACAGGAACAGCTTGATCGCCTTGAGATTCTGGTAAAGCGGCTTCGAGAAGCGGATGATCGGCCCCTCCATGTCGCGGATGTCCTGCACGGATTGCGGCTGAAGGCTGTTCAACCGGTTCTGCGCAACGGCGATCACATCCTCGACCATGACCCCAAAAACCCGGCGCAGCGCCTCGTGCCGGCGGCGCATCGGGTCAAGGCCGGGATGCAGCGCGTCGACTTCGGCGAAAGCCTCGCCCACGACGGGAAGCTGGGACAGATCCTCTTCGGTGAACAGGCCGGCGCGCAGCCCGTCATGCAGGTCGTGATGGTTATAGGCCACGTCATCGGCGACGGCGGCCACTTGGGCCTCGGCGCTGGCGTTCCCCGCAAGCTCCAGGTCCCATTCGGCATTCACCTCGGCCAGCGCATAGGGCAGAGGGCCAGTCACCGGGCCATTGTGCTTGGCGATCCCCTCAAGGCTTTCCCAGGTCAGGTTCAGCCCGTCGAAATCGGCATAGTGACGTTCCATCCGGGTGACGATGCGCAGGGCCTGTGCATTGTGGTCGAAGCCGCCATAGGGGGCCATCAGGGCCGCCAGCGCGTCCTCTCCGGTATGGCCGAAGGGCGGGTGCCCAAGGTCATGGGCCAGGGCCACCGTTTCGGCCAGATCCGTGTTCAGGCCCAGCACGCCCGCGATGGTCCGGGCGACCTGCGCCACCTCGATCGTGTGGGTCAGGCGCGTGCGGTAATAGTCGCCTTCATGTTCCACGAAGACCTGGGTCTTGTGTTTCAGCCGCCGAAACGCCGAGGAATGGATGATCCGGTCGCGGTCACGCTGCCAAGGACTGCGAAAGGTCGACATGCGTTCGGGCCAGTGGCGACCGCGGCTTTCTTCGGGCTGGCAGGCATAGGGGGCGTTCATGTCGTCCGGCGTTCCTTGCGGGGTCTTTCCCCGAAGCCTATATTCCAGTTCCAAGGACGGAAACGGGAACGCCCCATGAACGTAGAGTTGAACTTGCCCCCCAGGGTCACCCCGCGCGCTTTTGCGCGGCTGGCCGAAATCAATGCGGATGGTCCGGTGCGCCCCCTGCGCGTCGCGGTGGCAGGCGGCGGCTGCTCGGGCTTTCAATACGATATCCGGCTGGACGACCCGGCCGAGGATGACCTTGTCCTGAACGGAGACGGGCAAAGCGTTGTCGTGGATCCCGTCTCGCTGCCATTTCTGGCGGGCGCGACCATCGATTTCACGGATGAGCTGATCGGGGCGCGTTTCGTCATCGACAACCCCAATGCCTCGTCGTCCTGCGGGTGTGGCACCTCGTTTTCGATCTGATCCGGCTTTCGATCTGATCTGGCCATGTGCGTGGCGCGCGGCTAGTCTGCGCGCCATGAAAATCGCGACCTTCAATATCAACGGCGTCCGCGCCCGCATCGAAACCCTGACCGGCTGGCTTTCCGAGGCACAGCCGGATGTCGTGGTCCTGCAAGAGATCAAGACCCAGGACGAAGGCTTTCCCGCCGATCCGATTGCTGATCTGGGCTACAATATCGAAACCCACGGGCAAAAGGGCTTCAACGGCGTCGCGATCCTGTCGAAGCTGCCGATCGAGGACGTGATGCGCGGCCTGCCCGGCGACGATGCCGACGAACAGTCGCGCTATATCGAGGCAACGGTGGTCGGTCAGCGTGCAGTTCGCATCGGCGGGCTGTATTTGCCGAACGGCAATCCGCAGCCGGGGCCGAAATTCGACTACAAGCTGGCATGGATGAAGCGGCTTCGCGCCCGCGCCAGTCACCTGCGCATGCAGGAAATGCCGACGATCCTTCTGGGCGATTACAACGTCATCCCCGAGCCGCGCGACGCGGCGGCCCCCGATAAATGGGTCGATGACGCGCTGTTCCAGCCGGAAAGCCGCGCCGCGCTGCGCCGGATCCTGAATGACGGCTGGACGGATGCCATCCGGCTGCGTGATCCGGACAACGCCCGTGGGCCCTTTACCTTCTGGGATTACCAGGCGGGGGCATGGCAGCGGGACAACGGCATCCGCATCGACCATATCCTGCTGTCGCCACAGGCGGTCGACCTGCTGATCGACACTGGCATCGACCGCGACGAACGGGCCAAGGACAAACCCAGCGACCACGTTCCGGTCTGGGTCGACCTGGACGCCTGAGGTCTAGTCGCGGGGGCGATCCCCGTCGCCGCGCACTTCGTCATCGTCGCCAAAGCGGGCGTCGTCATCATATTCGTCTTCGCCCTCGCCAAGATATTTCGACGACAGCGCGATGGAATGATTGTCATGCGCCGGATCCATGACGATGTCCGAGGGGATTTCCCCCGCCAGCCATTCGCGGATTTCGTCGCGCGTCTCGGCGGTTTCCTGACCGGTCACCTCCGAAATGTAGCGGATGAAGGCGCGCTGGTCGCCGTCGATCTCTTCCAGTTCAGCCTCGTCGGCCTCGGGCCATTTTTCGATGATCGCCTCAAAAAAAGCAGACCAATTCTCGCTGACATGCACCCACTTCATCAGTAACCGCCGCCTCCTCCGATGTTGCCCTGCGCCCAATGCGACGCGCCGGTGATGTCCTGGCCGACGCCAGCGACAGTGTTGCATCCGGCCAACGCCAGAAGGACGACAAGGGTTGCGAACTGCCTCACGATCAATTCCTTTCTTCTTGCCACCAGGTGTCTGGCATGAATCCCGGCCAGTCGCCATAAAGTGGAGTGTTTTCAGGATAATGCATCTCTGACTTGTGCGCCAAGCGGGAAATCCGGGAATAGCTAACGGGGATCACGAAGCGGCCGGCGGTCAGAATGCGGTCCAGCGCGCGGACCGCGGCGCGGTAATCCTCGGGTGTTTCGGCGCGGCCCATCTCGGCGATCATCGCCTCGGCCGCGGGCGAATTCATGCCCATCCAGTTGCGGCTGCCGGGCTTCGTCACGCCTGCGCTGCCCCAGTAAAGCAGCTGTTCGTTGCCCGGAGACAGCGACAGCCCGCGCTCATACCAGGTCATGTCGAACTGGTAATTGTTCGTCCGTTCGACATATTGCGCGGAATCAAGCTGGGTCACGCGGGGCTGGATGCCCAGGTTGCGCAGCGATTCCACGAAGATGTCTACGATCTGCCGCATCTCGGAGCTGGAGCGCATGGCGCTGCCCGACTGGTTCAGCAGGATCTCGAAGGCAAAGGGGCGTCCTTGCGCATCCTGCAGTTCGCCGTCGCGCACCGTCCAGCCGGCTTCGGCCAGCAGCTTCAGCGCGGCACGGATCCCCTTGCGGTCGATGGCGCGGTCGCCCCCTTCCGGCAGGCGATAACCGTCGAGCGTGCCGGGCAAAAGCTGGTCGGCAAAGGGGGCAAGCAACTCGGCCTCGCGACCGGTGACGGGGCCGGGCTGCATCGCCAGGTCCGAGTTCGAGAAATAGCTGGTGATCCGCGCGTCCTTGCCCCCTGAAAGCGTCATGTTGATGAAGCGATAGTTGAAGGCCTCGATCAGCGCCTCGCGCACGCGCCAGTCGGCAAAGATCGGATTGCGGGTGTTCATCACCAGCCCCATGATTCCCGACGGCCGCTGATGCGGGATCTCGGATTTCACGACGCGGCCGTCTCGAACGGCGGGAAAATCGAAGTCGCGGTCCCAGCGCGCGGCGACGAGTTCGCGCCAGACATCCGTTTCACCGGCCTTGAAGGCCTCGAACATGGCATTGGCGTCGCCGAAGTAATCGAAGCGGATTTCGTCGAAATTGTTCAGGCCCTTGTTCACCGGAAGGTCGCGACCCCAGTAATCGGGATTGCGCCGAAAGGTGATCGCACGGCCGGGATCGACCTTGTCGATGACATAGGGGCCAGATCCGATCGGCGCCATCAGCCCCGATTGCGAGAAGTCGCGGCCCTGCCATTGCGCCTTCTTCAGGATCGGCCGCATGCCCATCAGCATCGCCAGTTCCCGGTCGGCGGTGTTGAAGGTGAACCGGACCGAGCGTGGCCCCGTCTGCTCCATCTTGGCGACCTTGGACCAGACGGCGGTATAGCGGGGATGGCCCTTGGTCCCCAGCGTCTCATAGGACCACATCACATCCTCGACCGTGACCGGGCTGCCATCCGAAAAACGGGCCTCGGGGCGCAGGGTGAATTCGACCCAGCTGCGGTCGGGATCGGTCTCGACGCTTTCGGCCAGCAGGCCGTAAAGAGTGAAGGGTTCGTCGATCGAGCGCATCATCAGCGGCTCGGCCAGCAGGCCGGGCTGGGTGAAGATCGGCCAGACCGGGTTTCCCATCAGGATCCAGGGATTGAGCGAATCGAAGCTTCCCGACTCGGCCAGACGAATCGTTCCCCCTTTGGGCGCGTCCGGGTTGGCATAGGGCAGGTGGGAAAAGCCCGCCGGAAGCGCGGGTTCTCCATACATTGCAAGGGCATGCATGGGTTCCGCGGCGCTTGCCAGCGGCATCGTTGCAACACAGGCCAACACGGCGAAGGCGCGACGGATCGCGGATTCGTTAGCAAATTTGAAGAATCGCATGCTCGATCGCCCTGTTTTTCGGGTCTGTGGTTTTACGAGGGTCGAGCTTAGCGCCACGATTCCCACGAGGCAAACTTACCCATTGGACTCATCTGGGGAAAAGCGTATAGATAAAGCACTGCTCGATAGGTTTCTTGCCTGTATGAAACCTGCCTCATGACTAGCGCCCGCCTTGTGCGGGCGCATTTTTATTGGGTCAAAGCCCATTTTCAACAGGGGCTTGTCGCCAGCTGTGCGCGTCGCGCGCGAGCGCGCATATCACGGAAAAATGTAGCTTCGGCCACGCGGCCGGCGGGGTTGTCTAGCCCGTGGTTTTTCCACATCCTGCCCCCTGAACGGTGAAACAGGGTTGGGGAGACGGGAATGTTCCAAAGGTTTCTGCAGGGCAAGACGGCGGTGGTCACTGGGTCGAATTCCGGCATCGGGCTTGGCATCGCGGTCGAACTGGCCAAGGCGGGGGCCGATCTGGTCCTGAACAGCTTCACCGATACTGATGACGACCACGCGCTTGCGGCAAAGCTTGCTTCCGATCATGGGATTACGGCGCGCTATCTGCAGGCCGACATGTCAAAGGCGCAGGATTGCCGCGCGCTGATCGAAAAGGCGGGGGCCTGCGACATTCTGGTGAACAATGTGGGCATCCAGCATGTCGCGCCGATCACCGATTTCCCGGCCGAGAAATGGGATGCGATCATTGCGATCAACCTGTCCTCGGCGTTTCATACAACCGCGGTGGCGCTGCCAATGATGCAGAGCGCGGGTTGGGGTCGGATCATCAATATCGCTTCGGCCCACGGGCTGACCGCCAGCCCCTTCAAGTCCGCCTATGTCGCGGCCAAGCACGGGATTGTCGGTCTGACAAAGGTGACGGCGCTGGAAACCGCGCGCGAGCCGATCACCTGCAATGCCATCTGTCCCGGCTATGTGCTGACGCCCATCGTCGAAAAGCAGATCCCGGACCAGATGAAGACCCACGGCATGAGCCGGGAGGACGTGATCGCCAAGGTGATGCTGCAGCGCCAGCCCTCGGGCGACTTCGCCACGGTCGAGCAGATGGGCGGCACCGCCGTGTTCCTGTGTTCGGCCGCGGCGGACCAGATCACCGGCACCACGATCTCGGTCGACGGGGGCTGGACCGCGCTTTAACGGCGGCGCAGCAGCTCGCGCAGCGTGCAGGCCGGCCCGTCGCCCGGCAGCGCGCGGCGCGAGATCTCGGTCCATTCGGCCTCGTCGAAGGTCGGGAAGAAGGCATCGGCGTCGGGGATGTCCAGCGCCACCTCGGTCAGCATCAGCCGGTCGGCCAAAGGCAGCATCTCGCGATAGATGGCCTGTCCGCCGATGCCGTACATCCGGCTGTGGCCCGCATCAGTGGCCATCGCCATCGCTGCCGGGACCGAGGGCGCGACATGTTCCGCCAGCGATGCATTGCGGGACACCACGATATTCAGCCGGTTCTTCAAGGGATTCACCGGCAGGCTGTCCCAGGTCCGGCGGCCCATGATGATGGCGCCCCCGGTGGTTTCGCGCTGGAACATCTTCAGGTCCTCGGGCGAATGCCACGGGATCTGGTTGTCCTTGCCGATGGCCGAGTTGCGGGCGCGTGCGACGATCAGGGTCAGCATCAGACGGCCACCGGAGCCTTGATCGCCGGAGCGGGGTCATAGTCCAGAAACTCGAAATCCTCGAAGCGGAAATCGAAGATCGACGACACATCCCGCGTGATCCTCAGTCGGGGCAGGGGACGGGGCTCGCGCGCCAACTGCGTCTGCACCTGCTCCAGGTGATTGGAATAGATATGCGCGTCTCCCATCGTGTGGATGAAGTCGCCCGGCTCATATCCCGTCACATGGGCCAGCATATGCGTCAGCAGCGCGTAAGAGGCGATGTTGAACGGAACGCCCAGGAACATGTCGGCTGAGCGCTGGTAAAGCTGCAGATGCAGCTTGCGGCCCTGGATGCGGACCTGCCACAGGGTGTGGCAGGGCGGCAGGGCCATCTGGTCCACCTCTCCGGGGTTCCAGGCCGAAACGATCAGGCGGCGCGAATCCGGGGTTTTGCGGATGCGCTGGACCAGTTCGGCGATCTGGTCGATTTCGCCCACCACGACACGTCCGTCCTCTTCGCGCACCGTCGGGAAATGCCGCCACTGGTGGCCATAGACCGGGCCAAGATCGCCGTCGTCATCCGCCCATTCGTCCCAGATCGAAACGCCATTGTCCTTGAGATAGCGGATGTTGGTGTCGCCAGACAGAAACCACAGCAGTTCGTGCACGATCGAGCGAAGGTGCAGCTTCTTCGTGGTGACCAGCGGAAAACCCTGATCCAAAGGATAGCGGCATTGCATCCCGAAATGCGAGATCGTGCCCGTCCCGGTCCGGTCGGTCGAGGGCACGCCCTGTTCAAGAACGGTGCGAAGCGCGGAAAGATACTGGCGCAAGATCGGCTCTCCGGTTTTTGGGGGCACGGGCAGGCCCTGAGTTGGTCAGGATTAGCAATCATCGCGGGCCGTGCAAAGTCCACAACTGCTGTTCACGCCATTCGCACATCTCGATTAACGATATAAACTATCGTGTATATCGTGTATGCTTGTGATGCGGATTCGAGCCGCATAGCGTCAGTATGAGAGAAGCCATGCTCATGGAAATCGGCACGGGGGATGCGACGCCTGGTCTGGCGGAACGCATCCTGGACCTGCTGTTTCTCGCGACGACCAGTCCGGGAAATGCCGAACGGCTGCTGCCGGCCAGTCGCTGGCATGCCGTCATGCGGACCTCTCATTGGAGCGTCAGGGTCGCGGGCCCCCGCTGGTTCATGATCTGGAGCGGGGACCATGTCCGTCTGGCGCGGCGCCGCGTCATCCTTCTTCCGCGCCGCTGGGTCGGGCTGACGCGGGCTGAAAACCTGGCGTTGGCACAGGACCAGTTGGCCCGAAGCGAACCTGAGGCGCGCCAGTTGCGTCCCGGCCTCGCCCTGCGCGAGGCGCAACGCCGCATCGGCCGGGCCCTTTCGCGGCACTGTTGAAGGCTGCTGGCCCTCGGGTTTGCGCGCGGGGCCGATCTTGCTATGCTGCCGTCAGGTCAGGGGCGGCGCCCCGCGCGGCCGGTTCGCCTTGTATCCCTGTGTGCCCGCCGCTCATCCGTGCCCGCCCCCTGCCGCAGCAGGAGGAGAAATCATGCCCAGCACGATCCGCCTTCACCGAGTGATCGCGACCCGGCCGGAAAAGGTCTATCGCGCCTTTCTGGAAAGCGATGCCATTGCAAGCTGGTTGCCGCCCCATGGCTTCCTTTGCACCGTACATGAGCTGGACCCGAAGGTGGGCGGCCGCCACAGGATGTCCTTTCGCAATTTCACGACCGGCAAGAGCCATTCGTTTGGCGGCACCTATGTCGAGCTCATCCCGTCACAGCGGCTGGTCTATACCGACAGCTTCGACGATCCGAACCTGCCCGGAGAGATGCGCGTCACCGTGACCCTCAAGGCAGTGTCCGTCGGCACCGAGATCAATATCGAACAGCAGGGTGTGCCGGATGTGATCCCGCCCGATGGCTGCTATCTTGGCTGGCAGGAATGCCTGCAAAAGCTGGCCCGGCTGGTCGAGCCGGAAATCAGCGAATAGACCCCAAGCCCGCGGCTATTTTCCTGCTGCCAGATCGGACAGGGCGGCAGCAGTCGCGGCGCTGACCGCGACGACCAGCGGCACCCCGACCTTGTCCTGGATCCGCAGGGCTGGGGCGGACAGCGGGCCGCCGCCCATGATGATCGCCGAGACCTGCTTTTCGGCCACCGCTTGCCGGACCGCGTCGGTCAGCGCCGCGTCAAGCGCAGTTGGATCCTTGACCAGTTCCTTGGGATCGCCGGGAGTGACGGTCACGCCGCGATACTGGCTGCCATAGCCCAGGGCCTCGGCCCGAAGGCGGAAGGATTCGATCAGTCCCGGATCGGGCGTGACCGTCACGATCGAAAATGGGCGGCCGTCCCGGGCAGCCTCGTGAAAGGCAGCCTCGCCGATGCCATAAAGGCCAATGCCGGTGACGCTTTCGCGCAGCGCATCAAGTCCCGGATCGCTGAAGGCCGCGACGATCACTGCGGCGACGCCCGGCTCTTTCGCGGCCTGCTGCCCGATCGCGGCGACTCCCTTGGCGGCATTCTCCATGTCTTGGGGCGTGGTCAGCAATGCAGGGACGCCCTCGTTCGTGCGCTCGACAATGACCGCACGGTCCCCGGCGACGCCACGCGCCAAGTCCGCCATGGATTTCGTCGCCTCGGCATTCGAATTCGGGTTGATCAGGACAATCACCGGCGGCTCGGCCAGCACCGGCCCGGCAGAAATGGCGGCAAGCATTGCGGCACCCAGAAGCAGCGGGAAACGGCGGGGCAGGGTCATCGGTCTCTCCTGTCTGAATTGGGACGATCAGGCATAGGCAAGTTTCTGGCGTGGCACGGGGGCATATCCGCCCAGCCGGGAGGTGCGCAGCCGCAGCCTGACCATCGCCTCGCACAGACTGACGGCGCAAACGACGCCGTCCAGCACCGGCAGGCCGTGTTCGGCCGACAGCCGTTCGGTCAGGTCGGTCATTCCGGCGCAGCCCAGCACGATGGCCTCGGCCCGATCCTCGGCAACGGCGCGACCGATCTCGTCGGTGATCCGGGCATAGGCATTGCTGCCCGGATCCTCCAGTTCCAGCACCGCGACCTCGGATGAGCGCACGCGCGCGCATCGCGCCGCCAGCCCATAGCGGTGAAGGTTGTGTTCCAGCGCCGGGACCGACCGCGCCAGCGTGGTCACGACCGAGAACTTGTTCGCGATCATCGAGGCCATGTGATAGGCCGCCTCGCCGATGCCGATGATCGGCTTGTCGGTCAGGCAGCGCGCGGCGTCCAGCCCGGTATCGTCGAAGCAGGCAATCACAACCGCATCGACGTCGGGCGTGTCGCGGATCACCTGCAACAGTCCCGGCAGGCACATCGCCTCGTCATAGAAGCCTTCGATCGAAGGCGGCCCGCTGGTCGGGTTCGCGGCGATGATCTCGGTCCCGGCCGAGGCGATGCGCCGCGCGGCGGCCCCGATCTTTTCGGTCATCGCGGCAGTGGTGTTGGGGTTCAGAACCAGGATGCGCATGTTCCCTCAGACCTCTCCGCCGAGATAGGCGGCCTTGACGCGCGGATCGTCCAGAAGCTCGCGCGAGTTTCCCGCCAGCACGACCTGCCCGGTGGACAGCGCATAGGCGCGGTTTGAAATCGACAGGGCCATGCGGCTGTTCTGTTCGACCAGCAGCACCGAGACGCCTTCGTCCCGGCTGATCGCGACGATGGCCCGCGCGATGTCCTGCACCAGCTTGGGTGCAATCCCCAGCGAGGGTTCGTCCAGCAGCAGCAGTCGGGGCCGCGCCATCAGCGCGCGCCCGATCACCATCATCTGCTGTTCGCCCCCCGACAGGGTGCTGGCCTGCTGGTTGAAGCGTTCGCGAAGCCGCGGAAAGCGGGTCAGCACGCTGTCCAGCGTCTGCTGGATCCCCGCCTTGTCGCTTCGGGTAAAGGCGCCCATCAGCAGGTTGTCCTTGACGCTCATCAATGGAAAGACGCGCCGGCCCTCGGGCACCATGGCGATGCCCTTGCGGACGATCTCGGCCGCCGGGGTTCCGTCCAACCGGTTCCCCATATAGCTGATCGAGCCGGACTTGATCTTTCGCAGCCCCGTGATCGCCCGCAGGATCGAGGATTTTCCGGCCCCGTTCGCGCCGATCAGCGCCACTGTCTCGCCTTCGTTCAACTGGATCGAGACGCCCTTCAGCGCATAGACGTGATCGTAATACAGTTCGACATTGTCGAAGCTCAGCATTGTGGTCATGCGCTCAGATCCCGATCGCGGCGTCTTCCGAGCCCAGATAGGCCTCGATGACGCGGGGGTTGGCCTGGATGTCGGCGGGAGTGCCCTCGGCGATCTTTTCGCCGAAATTGATGCAGACGATCCGGTCCGAGATCTTCATCACCGCGGGCATGTCATGTTCGACCAGCAGCACCGTTACCCCGCGCTCGTCGCGCAACCGGCGAACAAGGGCGACCATGCGCATCGTTTCGTCCCGGTTCATGCCGGCGAAGGGTTCGTCCAGCAGGATGACCTTTGGGTCGGTGGCCAGCCCGATCGCCATGCCAAGAGCGCGCAGATGGCCCTGCGGCAGGGTCGATGCCAGTTCGTCCCCGATCTCTGCCAGTCCCAGGAAGCCGATGATCTCGTCGGCCGAGCGGGCGAATTCCGCCTCGTCAGAACGAGCGGCGGATGTGCCGAGGAAATATTCCAGCAGGCTGGCGCGAGAACGCAGGTGATGCGCGACGATGACGTTCTCTCGCACGGTCATCGAGCGGAAGATGGTGGTTTCCTGAAAGGTCCGCACAACGCCCATGCGCGCCACCTTATGCGGGGGCAGGCCCGAGATGCGCTGACCCTGAAAGATCACCTCGCCGCTGGTCGGTCGCTGGAAACCCGCGATCTGCTTGAACAGGGTGGATTTCCCGGCCCCGTTCGGCCCGATCACGGACAGGATCTCGCCTGCGGCGACGGTAAAGCTGATCGCGTTGTTCGCGGTAAGGCCACCGAACTTCTTGGTGACGCCGCGGACTTCAAGGATAGGGGTCATTTCCCGCCCTCCTTCCGGTCAAAAAGGCTGAGAACACCGTTCGGCAGCACCAGCATCAGCGCGATCATGATCCCGGAATACAGCAGCAACTGGTATCGTCCGGTCGCCGACAGCAGATCCCAGCCGAAATACAGAAGCAGCGTCCCCAGCATCGGCCCGAAGACATAGCCCAGCCCGCCAAGGAAGCAGTAGAGCATGAAGTTCACGCTATCCTGTACCACGAAGGAAGAGGGGTAGATGGATTGCGAGATCGACACGAACATCGCCCCCGCGACCCCGCCGAAGAAGCTGGAGATCGCATAGGCCAGCACCCGCAGCCATGCGGTGTTTACGCCGATCGAGGCGGACAGTTCCTCGTTTTGCTGAAGGCTGCGGCACAGGTGCCCCAAGCGCGAATTCACGATCCGCCACATCACCAGATAGGCCAGGATCATCAGCGTGGCGGCGACGAAATAGAACGCCTGCCGCGGATTCTGCAGCGTCGCGAAATCGGGGATCAAAGTGATGCCGAAGACCGACAGTGCCCCCGGCATCGGGATCGAGGTGATCCCCTTGGCCCCGTGTGTGACCGGCAGGGCCAGCGCGGTCAGGCGTGCCACCTCGGTCAGGACCAGTGTGACCATCGCGAAATAGACCCCGCGCAGGCGCAGGATCGGCAGCCCGATCAGGACCGAGATCAGCGCGCAGAACAGCCCCGCCAGCGGCAGCGTCAGCCAGAAGCTGACCCCGACTTGCGTGATCAGGATCGCCGAGACATAGCCCCCCGCCAGCGCATAGGCGCCCTGTCCGATGTTGATGCGGCCGATATAGAAGGTCAGCCAGACCCCTGCTGCCCCGATGGACAAAAGCGCCACCGAGGTCAGCGTGTAGTAGAAATCCCACCTGCCGGATGCCGCGATCAGCATCGGGACGCCGGCAAAGACAAAGGCCAGGAAGGCGGCCACGCCCAGCAGGCGTGGCATTGACAGGGCCTTGCCGGACTTCAGCGAGGGACGGCTTTGGGTTTGGTTCGGCATGTTCATGGCATCAACCCCACGGCTTGCCCATAAGCCCCTGCGGACGGATCGCAAGGAACGTCATGAGCGTCGCGAAGATGACCAGATAGGTCACGTCGCCATACGAGGACAGGACCGACAGGCCCACGCTTTCCATCATGCCCAGGATGAAGCCTCCGGCGATGGCACCCGAGATGACACCGGCGCCGCCGATCATGATCATCAGGAAGGCCTTGACCGAGGTTGGCCCGCCCATCCCCAGGTTGACGCCCGTGATCGTGACCAGAAGCGCACCGACCAGCCCGGCCAGCATCGCCCCCATCGCGAAGCCCAGCATCGAATAACGGTCCACATCCACGCCCATCAGCTGCGCTGCCGTCCGGTCTTGCGCCAGGGCCCGCATCGCGCGACCTGCCTTCGAATACTGCATGAACAGGATGAACCCCAGGATCAGGGCGATCGCCAATACCCCGATCAGGATGCGGTCATAGGGCATGATAAGGCGGAAATCCCAGTTGAAGACTCCGTTGACGATCTTGGGCACGCCGCGCTGCTTTTCCCCGAACAGAAGCAGGATCAGCGCGTCCAGAAAAAAGGCGATCCCCGCCGCCAGCAACATCGTGGATTCGTCGCGCTTGGATCTTCGGATCACGGGGCGGAACAGGAAGCGCTCGATCAGCGCGCCCATCACCCCCAGCACCAGCGCCGAGGCAATCAACCCGACGATGAAAGGCAGTCCCAGCTGCGAAACGACCGTGTAGCAGACAAAGCCGCCAAAGACATACATCTGGCCGTGCGCAAAGTTCAGCACGTTCATCAAGGAAAAGATAAGTGTCAGGCCCAGGGCGATCAGTGCGTATTGCGCACCCAGATACAGCCCGTTTGCGATGATCTGTTCCATTCCGCACCCTGTGTTTGAAAGCCGGGGGCCGGTCGGGCCGGTCCCCGGGGCGCGCGTGCGCTTTTGTGGGCCGTGTCAGTCGACCTGCGCCACGAACAGGGTCTGGAAAGCCCCGTCCTTGTATTCGTTCACCACCAGCGGGACCGAAATCTGCCGTTTCTGCTGGAACGAGGTCGTGCCGACGTAATGAAGCTTGGCGTCACCGACCATGAAGGGGTTCGGGGCCTCGAACGTGTCGATGGTCTTCTTGTATTCGTCGACATTGTCGATCGCGGCAGGGTTCGCTTTCAGCGTCTCGATGATGTATTCAAGCGCATAGACCTTGGTGTTCGACTCGTCATTATATTCGCCGAACATCTTGGTATAGCGATCCACGAATTCCTTCATCGCGTCGCTGGCCAGTTCGGGGGTCGAGGCTCCGCCCACCGAAATGAAGCCATTCGCCAACTCGCCCGCGCCTTCGGCCAGAACAGCCGCATCCTGCGCCGTTTCGGTCGAGATCAGCCCCTGATAACCCAATTCGCGGGCCGAGCGGATCAATTGCGGCGCATTGGCCGGTGATACGCCGGACAGGACCAGCAGATCAGGCTGCGTCTGGATGACCGGCAGCAGCACCGGGGTGAAATCGGTGGTATCGACCTGATACGTCACCTTGTCCGAAACCACTTCCAACCCAAGGGCCTTTGCTGCCTCGACCCCGGAATCGCGTTGGCTCAACGGATCGGATTCATTGGCGGCGACAAAGGCGATCTTCTTGATCCCCTTGTTGTCGATCAGGTATTTGTAAATCGCCGGACCGGATTGGTAATTGGCGACCATGCCCAGGATCGCATTCGATGCCGGGGCGACATAAAGCGTTTTCGGAAAAGCATAGGGGAAATAGATTATGCCCTTCTGTTCGGCAACCGGGCGCACGGCGGCGGCGCCGTCATCGACGTTCGGGCCGACGACGTAATGGACGCCTTCCTGCGCCATCTTTTCCATGCCGGCAATGGCGCGCTTGGGATCCTTCTGGTCGTCGAAGGGCACGATCTGGATATCATAGGTCGTATCCCCGATCTTGACCCCACCCAATTCGTTCAGCCAGGCGGCACGGGCTTCCATCGATCTTTGGTTTGAAATCCCCCAAGCCGCGGCAGGCCCCGAGGTGACGCCGACGAAACCGATCTTCAGCTTGGCGTTTTCGGCATGGGCGGCCGAAAACATCACCATGCTTGCCACGGCCGCAAGCGCGGTGGTTTTCAGAAAGTTGCGACGCTGCATTTCAGTGCTCCCTGTTATTTGGGCCGTCCGCAACTGACTCCGATAGATGCGGAGGCGTTTATGAAACTGATCTGACACACTCATGGTGATCTTGTTAACGGTTCTGTCAAGCGTTCGTTAACAATATGGCTAAAGCCGAATTCTTGCCGTAGATTTCAAATGCACCTATTTCCTTGGGCCGCAGCATATTACGGGGGATCAAGCGCCGATGAACTATGCCGAAGCACAGGGCGAAGGCACCGATATTGGCGAAGAAGACATCGTCGAGCACATATTTGAGGCAGTCGTGGATCAGCGATTGCCGCCGGGCACGAAACTTTCCGAATCGGCCCTGTGCGAGGCATTCGGGGTCGGTCGGATGCGGATCCGTCGCGCGCTTCTGTTGCTGGCCAGCCAGCAGATCGTCGACCTGCACACGAATCGCGGCGCTTTTGTCGCAAGCCCCACCGCCGAGCAGGCGCATGAAGTATTTGAAGCACGCCTGACGCTGGAGCCTTCGATCACGAGGCTGGCCGTCGCGCGTGCCACCGATGCCGACATCGCCGCATTGGCCGAGCATATCGAGCTTGAGCATCAGGCCCATCATTCGGGGCGTCGCCGGGATGCGATCCGCCTGTCCGGGCAGTTCCACGGGCTTCTGGCGCAGGTCGCCGCCAATTCGGTCATGTCCCGGATGATGCGGGAACTGATCACGCGAACCTCGCTGATCATCGGGATCTTCGGCGCGCAGGACATGACCGATTGCCGCGACCACGATCACTCCAGCATCGTCGATGCGATCCGCGACCGCGACGCGGATCTGGCGGCTGAACTGATGCGCGACCATCTTGCGCAGATCAAGCGCGACCTTGACCTGACCGAACGCAGCACCGGCCAACTGGACCTGGTGGCAATCCTGAAACGCTAGCGACAGCCAAGGATGGCTGGCGTTATGCGTCTGATTTTCTGGGAAGAAAAACCACAACCAAGTGGCGGAGAGGGTGGGATTCGAACCCACGGAACCCTTGCAGGCTCAACGGTTTTCGAGACCGCCCCGTTCGACCACTCCGGCACCTCTCCGCGCTCTTGGGTGGTGGCGGGGATTTAGACGGGCCGGGGTTGAAGCGCAAGGGGGTTCGGGAGAAAAAAGCGCAAAACATTTCTTCCCTTACGCAGATCGGGTGACAGATGGATTTTCTTGCCGGGAGCAGCCGCGCGGATCGCGCAAAGACGGGGATTGCGCCATGCCGGTTCTGACCGGACCGCTGGGGGATCCATCGCTGCGCGAGCGCCTTGCACCGCAGGCGACGGCCACTGCGCCGCTGAATGGGCGGCTGGTGGGCGGTGCTCTTGCCGGGATCGCGGCCGAGGGCTTTCCAGCCTTTCTGCCTGGCGGGTCCCAGCTTCCCGCCTGGGAAACGCCCTGGACCCCCGACCTGTCCCGCTATGCCGAAATCTTCGCGTTGGTGCCCCGGCAACTTGATGGACGAGAGGTGCTGGGCATCGGCGATGATCGAGGGGAGGGGGCGTGGCAGCCCCAACTGGCAGCGGCCATCGCGGATTGGCTGCTGACGCGTCAGCAGGACCGCTCGGCCGCGGACATTCGCCGTCGCCTGCCCCTGATCGCGGGCTGGATCGCATCTCGTCTGCGGGCCGGTATCGAGACGGCGGATCTGCCCCGGCTTGGCCCGGACGGGGAGGAGCGCGTGAGGCTGACAGGGTGGAGCGAACCCTATGCCGATCATTTTTCTGTCGAATCGCTGGTGCTGCGGCAAAGGCGCCATCGTGGCGACTGGTCGCCGGACATGCTGCGGGCGATCTTCGTGTCAGGCGACGCGACGGTCGTGCTGCCTTGGGATCCCGTTCGCGACCATGTCCTGCTCATTGACCAGTTCCGCCCTGGTCCCGTGGCGCGGGGGGACCGGCAACCCTGGTTTTACGAGACGGTGGCCGGGCGCGTCGATGCGGGCGAGACACCCGAACAGGCGGCGCTGCGCGAGGCGATCGAGGAAACCGGCATCACGCTTGATCGACTGATCCCCGGACCGCACCATTACTCAAGCCCCGGAGCAATGGCAGAGTTCCTTTACCTTTATGTCGGGATCGCTGACCTGCCCGATGATGCGGCGGGGTTCGGGGGCCTTGCCTCCGAGGATGAGGACATCCGTTCCCATGTCGTCCCGCGCGTCGAATTGACCCGCATGGCGATGGCCGGAGAGATCCGCAACGGGCCGCTTCTGTCGCTGGCGCTGTGGCTGGAAATCGGCGCGGCGCGCATCCGGGCGGAACTTGGGCTGCCCGTGGCTGGTTGATCACGCGCTTGCATACCCGCCACGGGGTTGCCGCCCGGCGGCGGCCGCGTGTAGACCGGGGGCGACCAAATCGCGAAAGGCCCGCCATGCGCATCTGCCCCGACCTCGCCTCCGCCATCGGCAATACCCCCCTGATCCGGCTGAACCGTGCCTCGGACGAAACCGGCTGCGAGATTCTGGGCAAGGCCGAGTTCATGAACCCCGGCCAATCGGTCAAGGATCGCGCCGCGCTTTACATCATCAAGGATGCGGTCGCGCGCGGTGAGCTGAAGCCCGGCGGCACCATCGTCGAGGGTACGGCCGGCAATACCGGCATCGGGCTGGCGCTTGTCGGCTCGTCCATGGGCTTCCGCTCGGTCATCGTGATCCCCGAGACCCAGAGCCAGGAGAAAAAGGACATGCTCCGGCTTGCCGGGGCCGAACTGGTCGAGGTTCCCGCCGCGCCCTACAAGAACCCCAACAACTATGTCCGCTATTCCGGGCGACTGGCCGAGGAATTGGCGCGGACCGAGCCGAACGGCGCCATCTGGGCCAACCAGTTCGACAATGTCGCCAACCGTCAGGCCCATGTCGAAACCACCGGCCCCGAGATCTGGGAACAGACCGGTGGCAAGGTCGATGGGTTCATCTGCGCCGTCGGCTCGGGCGGAACGCTGGCGGGCGTGGCGATGGCGCTGCAACCCAAGGGCGTCAAGATTGGACTGGCCGACCCCGAGGGCGCGGCGCTGCACAGTTTCTACACCGAGGGGGTGTTCGAAAGCCCCGGCTCGTCCATTACCGAGGGGATCGGGCAGGGGCGCATCACCGCGAACCTTGAAGGCTTCACCCCCGACTTCTCGTATCGCATCCCCGATTCCGAGGCCTTGCCGGTCGTCTTCGACCTGCTGGAATACGAGGGGCTTTGCCTTGGGGGCTCGTCCGGGATCAATATCGCGGGTGCTGTCCGCATGGCGCGGGAAATGGGCCCCGGCCACACGATCGTCACGGTGCTCTGCGACTATGGCACCCGCTATCAAACCAAGCTGTTCAACCCGGAATTCCTGCGCGCCAAGGGGCTGCCGGTCCCTCAATGGCTGACCCGCAAACCGGCCGCGCTGCCGGAGGTCTTCGAGGACTGATCGACCGCATGACCCGTCTTACCAAACTGATTGCGCCGCTGTTTCTGATGCTGGCGCTGATGCTTTCGCTTCCGGCGCTTGCGCAGGAACAGCCCCAGCCTCAGCCGCCCGATTACGAGGCGTGGACCCGTCAGGCGGACAAGACGGAAGATGCGCTGGAAAGCGGACAGGCCAGCGATGGCGATCTTCAGGACCTGCGCGAGAAGATGGTCCATTGGCGCGATACCTTTCAGGCCGCGCAGGGCACGAACTCGACCCGTATCGCCACGCTGAAGGACCAGATCGCGGCCCTCGGCCCGGCCCCGGCCGAGGGGCAGACCGAGGCCGAGGATGTGGCCGCGCGGCGCAAGGAGCTGGGTACCCAGCTTTCCGAATTGCAGGCGCCGGGCCTGAAGGCGGTCGAATCCTATGG
Source organism: Paracoccus broussonetiae (assembly GCF_031854425.1). NCBI lineage: Bacteria > Pseudomonadati > Pseudomonadota > Alphaproteobacteria > Rhodobacterales > Paracoccaceae > Paracoccus > Paracoccus broussonetiae. Next base: position 22,921 of record NZ_JAVRQI010000005.1, read on the forward strand.
TCGCGCGGATGGCATCATCCAGCAGATCGACCAGAAGGTCCGCCAGCGCCAGACCCATGCGCTGATCCGCAGGACGCCAACGCCGCTCAACCCTGCAAATTGGGGACCGGCGCTGACCGAGGCCGGCGATGTCGGCGTCCACGTCTATAAGGAAGTCCACGAGAACTGGAACGATTTCGGCAGCGGGCCGGACATGGTGGGCCGGATCATCGTCACCCTGGGCTTCCTGCTGGCGGCGGTGCTGCTGCTGTCACGCGGGCGCCATTGGGTCGACTCGCTGCCCTCGCGCCTGTCCGTGCGCGCCAGCGAAAGGTCGCGGGCTGCGCTGATCTTCGCGGTTTCGCTGGGGCAGATCGCAATTCCCTTCCTTGGCATCGTGCTGGGCGTCGCTGCGCTGAGCGCGACCGACCTGTTCGGTGCCTGGGGGCGGCCGCTTCTTCTGTCCATCCCGGTTGCGGGCATGGCGTTCTTTGGTGGCTTCTGGCTGGTCCGCCGGGTCTTTCCGGAACCCGGCACCTCGGATTCGCCGCCGCTGCCGATCGACGAGAAGCAAAGGCGGATGGCTGCATTCCGCGCGACCGTGCTGGCCTTCGCGATGGCGCTGCACCAGATGTTCTCGCGCACGGTTCTGCCGCTGGCCGGTTTCCACAGCCAGAACGACGCCTTTACCGTGCCCGAGCGCCTGAGCGAGGCATCCGCCGGGGTCTGGCACTTCTTCATGATCCTGCTGGGCGCCTTCTTCCTGTTCCAGCTTTGCAATGTCCTGCGCAAGCTGAAGCCGGGCGAACACGAGGCGCCGGATTACCGCACGCGGATCGTGGTCCTGCTGGGGATCATCGGCCGGGTGGTCGCGGTCGCTTCACCCGTGCTGGCGGCGGCTGGCTATGTCACGGCGGGGAACGCGATCCTGTGGTCCTCGATCATGTCGCTGGCGCTGGTCGCGTTGCTGATCGTGTTGCAGGATTTCATCGCGGACCTCTATGCGATGGCCACGGGGGGCGACCAGTCGGCGCGGGACGCGCTGATGCCGGTGCTGATCAGCTTTGCGCTGGTCGTGCTGTCCCTGCCCATGTTCGCCCTGATCTGGGGCGCGCGCTCCAGCGACCTGGCCGAGGCATGGACCAAGATCAAGCAGGGCGTCAGCCTGGGGGGCGTTCGCCTGTCGCCGACCGCGATCGTGACCTTCGCACTGATCTTCCTGCTGGGCTATTTCATGACGCGCTTCGTGCAGGGCGCGTTCCGCAACTCGATCCTGCCCAAGACGCGGCTGGATGTCGGCGGCCAGAATGCGGTTGTCTCGATCCTGGGCTATGTCGGGATGGCGCTGGCGGCTGTCCTGGCAATCACGGCGGCGGGGATCAACCTGTCATCTCTTGCCATCGTCGCCGGTGCGCTTTCGGTCGGCATCGGTTTCGGGATGCAGCAGGTGGTGTCGAACTTCGTCTCGGGCATCATCCTGCTGGTCGAACGACCGATAGCCGTGGGCGACTGGATCGAGGTCGGGGCCAAGCAGGGCGTGGTCAAGAAGATGTCGGTCCGCGCCACCCAGATCCAGACCTTCGACCGCAACAACGTGATCGTCCCGAACTCGGACCTGATCACGCAGCAGGTGACGAACTGGACGCGCGGCAGCCTTCAGGGGCGCATCATCGTGCCGGTGGGCGTGGCCTATGGCAGCGACACCCGCAAGGTCGCGCGCATCTTGATGGAGATCGCCGAGGATCAGCCGACGGTTCTGATCAATCCGGCGCCCGCGATCCTGTTCCGGGGCTTCGGTCAGGACAGCATGAATTTCGAGATCCGCGCGGTCCTCTCCGACATTAATGGTGGCGCGGGCGTGACGTCCGAGATCAACCACCAGATTGTCCGGCGCTTTGCCGACGAGGGGATCGAGATCCCGAATGCGCAAAGGGATGTCTGGCTGCGCAATCCCGAAGTCCTTGCCCAGCTTGCCAGTCATCTTGACGCTCAGACGCGCAGCGCGACCGGCAAGGTTCTTGGCCCCGCGCAGCCCGAACCCGCGCCCGTCAACGCCCCCATTCCGCGCGATGACGCGCCGGAATACGACAATGACGGCGATCTCGACGGGGATGGGGACGGCGACGGGGATGGCCGCGCCTGAAGCTTGGGGCTGAGCCTCAACCCCGCAGGCGGGGTCGGGGCGGCTCTTCCTCGGGCAGCCCCTCGTGAGACAGCATCACGGCAAGCGGTCGCAGCCAGCGGATATGGGCGCAGACGATCATCACCGCGACCATGATCGGGACCGCCAGGAAGGTTCCTGCGATCCCCCAGACCGCTCCCCAGAAGGCCAGCGCCAGAACGATCCCGAATGAGGACAGGCGCAGCGTCTGGCCCAGAAGCATCGGGTCGAAGATGTTGCCGATCAGGAAATGGACCGCCGTGCAGGCGCTGCCGATGGCCAGGGTTGTCGTGGGATCGCCCGTCTGCGCCAGCACCACCGCAATTGCGATCACCGTGGCGATGATCGATCCGATGGTCGGAATGAAGTTGAGAATGAAGCTCAGCGTTGCGACGGCCCCGGATAGCTCCAGACCGGCGGATCGGAAGATCACCCAGATCAATGCCGCGGTTACCGCGCTGATCGCGGCCTTGACCACCAGATAGCGGTTCACGCGGCGCATGATGCTGTGGATGATGCGCAGCACTTCGGTCGCGCGGGCGGGATCGCCGGTCAGGCGCTCGACCTTGACCGGGAACCAGATCCGTTCGGCGAACATGAACCCGACAAAGGTCAGCACCAGGACCGAGCCGGAAATCAGGTTCGACGCCTGGCTGGCGGCGGAACGAATCCAGCCGGCAAAGTCGATGCCGCCCAAAAAGGTCAGGATCGATTCCTGCACCCGTGGCCCCCAGCGCTGGCTGAGGCTGAGGATCGTTGCCTGAGCGCGGTCGGCGTAAAGGATCGAGGTCGAGACGACCTCGTTTACCTGCGCGACCACCGTTGTCGCGGCCCAGAGCAGGGCGATGGCAATGGCTATCAGCGCCAGCGTGGTTGCCAGCCAGTTCGGCACCCTGAGCCGCGCAAAGGCCGAGATCGCGTCGCTGGTCAGCGAGAAGATGATGATCGAGAAAGCCAGGCAGGTCAGCATGAAACGCGCCTGCACCAGCAGGAACAGCAGCAGCGCAAAGGCGATGACGCCAAGAAATCCCGTCTGCAGCCTTTCGCTCAGCTGCGAGTCATTTGCGCTCAAGACGTCCCCTTAAGGTTTCGCCTGATGCGGGCCGGGGCCGGGGCACGACGCCCCGGCAGCAGGCGTCAGGCTTCGGCTTCATCCTCGCCATTCTCGGCGATGCGGGCAACTGAAACCACGGTTTCATCCGCCCCGGTATTGAACACGCGCACTCCGCCGGCAGAGCGCGACCGGAAGCTGATCCCGTCGACAGGTACGCGGATCGATTGCCCGGTCGAGGTGGCCAGCATGATCTGGTCATCAGGTTCGACCGGGAAGCTGGCGACCAACTCGCCACCGCGCATGGCCTTGTCCATCGCCATGACCCCTTGGCCACCGCGTCCCCGCACGGGATAGTCGTGGGACGAGCTGATCTTGCCCGAACCCTTGGCGGTGATGGTCAGGATCAGGTCCTCGGCCGCCGACATCTCGGCATAGCGTTCCTGGGTGATGCTGCCTTCGGCCACCACATCCTCGTCCTCGTCGGGCTCGGCGCCATCATCCAGCGCGCCCGCAACCGCACGGCGCATCTTCAGATATGCGGCGCGTTCGGCCGGGTCGGCTTCGAAGTGACGGATGACGGACATGCTGACCACGCGGTTGCCTTCGCCCAGGCGGATGCCGCGCACGCCGGTGGAATCCCGGCCCTTGAAGACACGCACGTCGGTCGTCGGGAAGCGGATCGCCCGGCCCGAAGCCGTGACCAGCATCACGTCGTCGGCCTCGGTCGCCATGCGCGCGCCAATCAGTTCGACCCCTTCGGGCAGCTTCATGGCGATCTTGCCGTTAGACTTGACGTTGGTGAAATCCGACAGCGCGTTGCGGCGAACATCGCCTTCCGACGTTGCGAAGATCACCTGATAATTGTCCCAGTCCTTCTCGGGCGCATCAACGGGCATCAGCGCGGCGATTGAGACGCCGCTGTCGATCGGCAGGATGTTGACCATCGCCTTGCCCTTCGAGGTCCGTCCGCCCAGCGGCAAACGCCAGGTCTTCATCCGATAGACCATGCCATCCGTGGTGAAGAACAGAAGCTCGGTATGGGTATTGGCGACGAACAGGGTGGTGACGAGATCGTCTTCCTTGGTCGCCATGCCGGACAGGCCCTTGCCGCCGCGCCGCTGGGCACGGAATTCGGCCAGCGCGGTGCGCTTGATATAGCCGCCCGAGGTAATGGTCACGACCATGTCCTCGCGCTCGATCAGGTCCTCGTCGTCCATGTCACCGGCCCAGTCGGTGATCTCGGTCCGGCGCGGAACGGCGAATTGCGCGCTGACTTCGCGCAGCTCACCCGCAATGATCGCCATGATCCGGTCGCGCGACGCCAGGATCGCCAGGTATTCGCGGATCGACTCGGCCAAGGTCTTCAATTCGTCGGTGACTTCCTGCACCCCAAGCTGGGTCAGGCGCTGCAGGCGAAGCTCAAGGATCGCACGCGCCTGCGTCTCGGACAGGTTATAAGTGCCATCCTCGTTCACCGGGTGCAGCGGATCGTCGATCAGACGCAGGTATTCGACGATCTCGTGGGCGGGCCAGCGCCGTTCCATCAGGCGAGAACGCGCCTCGGCAGCGTCGGCCGAGCTGCGGATGGTCGCAACGACTTCGTCCACGTTCGAGACTGCGACGGCCAGGCCGCACAGCACATGGGCGCGTTCGCGGGCCTTGCGCAGTTCAAAGGCGGTCCGACGGGCGACCACCTCTTCGCGGAAGGTCAGGAAGTGAGTCAGGAAGTCGCGCAGGGTCAGCTGTTCGGGACGACCGCCGTTCAGCGCCAGCATGTTGCAGCCGAAGCTGGTCTGCATCGGCGTAAAGCGGAACAGCTGGTTCAGCACCACCTCGGCGGTGGCATCGCGCTTCAGCTCGATCACGACCCGGACGCCGACGCGGTCGGATTCGTCCTGGACATGGGCGATGCCCTCGATGCGCTTTTCCTTGGCAAGTTCGGCGATCTTCTCGATCAGGCTGGCCTTGTTCACCTGATAGGGGATCTCGTCCAGCACGATCATCTGGCGGCCGTTGCGGCCTTCCTCGATCCGCGTCTTGGCGCGGATGATGACGCTGCCGCGCCCTTCGAGATAGGCTTTGCGCGCGCCGGAGCGGCCCAGGATGATCCCGCCCGTCGGAAAGTCGGGGCCGGGCACGATTTCCAGCAGGCGTTCGGTCGGCAGGTCGGGATTCTCGATCAGCGCCAGCGTCGCCTCGACCACCTCGCCCAGGTTGTGGGGCGGGATGTTCGTCGCCATGCCGACGGCGATGCCGCCGGCGCCGTTGACCAGCATGTTGGGAAAGCGCGCGGGCAGGACGGTCGGTTCGCGGTCCTTGCCGTCATAGTTGTCCTGGAAATCGACCGTGTCCTTGTCGATGTCCATCAGCAGATAGGCAGCGGGCTTGTCCATCCGCACTTCGGTATAGCGCATGGCCGCGGGGCTGTCGCCGTCCATGCTGCCGAAGTTGCCCTGGCCGTCCAGCAAGGGCAGGGACATGGAAAAGTCCTGCGCCATCCTGACGAGCGCGTCATAGATCGAGGCGTCGCCATGCGGGTGATATTTACCCATGGTGTCGCCGACCGGACGCGCGGATTTGCGATAGGCCTTGTCATGGGTGTTCCCGGTTTCGTGCATCGCGAAAAGCACGCGCCTGTGCACCGGCTTCAGCCCGTCGCGCAGGTCCGGGATCGCCCGGCTGACGATGACCGACATGGCATAGTCGAGGTAGGACGAGCGCATCTCGCTCGCGATGTCGATGACCGGCCCGTCATGGGCCATCACGGCACGTTCCGGGGTACCATTTTCATTGGTCTCGTCATCGTCGTGATCGGGGGTATCGGACACTGGAACGCCTCAACATTTTGTTGATATGAGGTCTATCCCATACCAGCCGAGGGTGCAATCTTGACGGCCCGGAAAACGCGACTCAGGCCAGCCCGGCGACCCTTTTGCGCCCGCGCAGGCAGGCCGCCCAAAGCGCCGTCAGCCCCGCCGAGAAGATCGCGTTCCAGCCCGCCATGGAGATGCCGAACAGGCTCCAGCTGATTTCGTCACAGCGCACGACCGGCGCCTTTTCCAGCGCAGCCATCAGGTCGCCCGTGGACATGGTGGCAAGGCCCGAAACCCCGCCCGAACAGTGTTGCGGCCCCAGCCACAGCTTCATTTCGACCCCGGTGTGATAGACGGCAAAGCCAAAGGCGGTCGCCGCAGCGATCAGCCCCAGCAGTGCCAGCCACCGTCGCCAGCCCAGGACCGCCATCAGCGCGGCGATGATCGCCGCCGCCAGATGCGGCCAACGCTGCAGGATGCACAATTCGCAGGGCGCATAACCCAGCGACTGGAAGGTCAGGGCGGCCGCCAGCAGCGCGGCGGATCCCGCGCCTGCAAGCATTCCTAGCTGTTTGTTGCTCGTCTGGGTCATGCTGCCGGGTTAGGGCCGCAGGCGATTTCCGGCAAGTGCCAATCGCGTGATCTCAATGGGGTTTCCAGGTGAACACGCGGTAAAGATAGATCACGACCACGACCAGCACGATCAGCTTCGAGACGGGATCGACGTAATCCCCGACCAGCGCATAGTTTTCGTGCAGCAGCAGGCCCGCGACGGTCAGCCCGCCGGTCCAGATCGCGCTGCCGAAGGTGGTGTAGATCAGGAACTTCCAGAACGGCAGGTGCGAGATGCCCGCGGGGACCGAGATCAGGGTGCGGATCGTGGGAAGCATCCGGCCAAAGAAGACTGCGGCTGCACCGTGACGGTCGAACCAGCCCTGTGCCGTGTCGATGTCGCTGGGCGACATGGTCAGCCACCGCCCGTGCCGGGCAGCAAAATGACGCAGGCGCGCCTCGCCGATCCACATCGCGATCAGGTACCACATCAGCGTGCCCAGAACCGAACCGATGGTGCCCATCAGGATCGTCAGGCCCAGCGACAGATCGCCGCGTCCCGCCAGGAACCCGGCCAGCGGCATGATGATCTCGGAAGGGATCGGGGGAAAGACGTTCTCGGCCAGCATCAGCAACAGCACGCCAAGATAGCCCCAGCTGTCGATCGTCGAAACCACCCAGTCGAACATGCGTTACTCCATTTGTCTGGGGGGCTTGCTGAAGGTCGCATGCGGCGCTGTCAACCCTTGAGACCTATTGTGCAATGGCGCGTTTGGCGTAGCCTGATCGCGCCGGATCTGGGGTGGTGGAGGAAGTCTCATGCAGTGGCGGGGCAGACGGGAAAGCCGGAACGTCGATGACAGGCGCGGCATCAGCACGGCGGGCGCGGGGGGGATGGGGATCGTGGGCGTCCTGGTCGTCCTGGCCGTCGGTTATTTCTTCGGGATCGACATCTCACCCATCGTGGGGGCCATCGACCAGGGTCAGGAAAGCTCGGAACCCCGCGAACTGACCCAGGAGGAACAGGAAGTCGGGCAATTCGTCTCGGTCGTGCTGGCCGATACCGAGGAAGTCTGGCAGCGCATCCTGCCCGAACAGGCCGGCGTCCAGTATACCGATCCGCAACTTGTGATGTTTTCGGGCGCGGTGCAGTCGGCTTGCGGTGGTGCGTCGGCGGCGATGGGGCCGTTCTATTGCCCGAATGACCAGAAGCTTTACCTCGACACCGATTTCTTCAAGATCATGCAGCAGAAGATGGGGGCTGGCGGCGATTTCGCCTATGCCTATGTGGTTGCGCATGAGGTTGGGCACCATGTCCAGAACCTATTGGGCATCCTGGGCGAGACGATGAAACTGCGCCAGCAATCCAGCGAAGCCGACGCGAACCACATCTCCGTCCTGACCGAACTTCAGGCCGATTGCTTTGCCGGGGTTTGGGGCAAGAACGCCAACGAGCAGTTCGGCACCATCGAGGATGGCGATATCGAAGAGGCCATCAATGCAGCCGCCGCCGTCGGTGACGACACCCTGATGCAGAATGCGGGCCGGGCGGTGCGCCCGGACAGCTTTACCCACGGCTCATCGCAGGACCGCATGACCTGGTTCAAGCGCGGCTTCGACAGTGGGCAGATCGCGCAGTGCAACACATTCAAGGAAGCGGGGCTGTAGGCCCCGCCGCGTCATTCACTCGCCCTGAAGGACCGCCAGCGCGGCGGGCGTGATCCGGCCGCGCTTGAGAGCGTTCCCGTCCGCTGCGGTCAGTCGACCGCTCTCCAGTCCGCCGACTATCCTTGAGCAGAACGTCTCCGCCGCCTCGGCCACAGGCACTTTCATGAAGACGGCGATGTTTTGACGGTCCTTGGCGGATCCCCTGCGGACATTGGCCCGGCAATCATTCATCACCATCGCCCGTGTCGCAGGGTCGTTCTTCACGATCCGGGTTTCGCGGTTGATGTTGGACTGGGTGAAGTCATTCGGTCGGCGGCTGCCTTCATCCTGACATCCAGCGATCAGGACAAGCGCGGAAAAGGCAATCATAACGGGACGTAAGGACAATTCTGTCGACTCCAGGGATCATCTGGGGCGACGTTGCATCGGCCCCATGAAAAAGGCAATCAGCAAGTCGTGATCATCTGTTATCGTGCGTGATGTTCAGGGTCGGTGCAGGTGCATTCCACGCGGGCGGTCCATCGTCGCCCAATCCGGCCACAGGCCGAAATGCTCCAACCCGACCAGGACCAGGGATATGCCCACCACGGCGAGAACCAGCCGAACCCTTTTCCCGCTGGGCGGGTGGCGGGCCCAGCGGGACGCCCGGATCAGCCAGTTGAGGTTGTTCATTTGCCCCATCCCCTGCTAGTGCTGCGCGAAACGGAAACAAGCTCCGGGACCATGTCTTGCCTCATCACAGCGACAGCCGCATCCTGCCCTATTCCGCCGACCAGATGTATGGGCTGGTCGCCGATATCGAAAGCTATCCGCAGTTCCTGCCCTGGAACAGCGCCGCGCGCATCCGGTCCCGCCAGATGCGTCCCGATGGCAGCGAGCTGGTCGAGGCCGACCTGGTCATCAGCTTCAAGGTCTTTCGTGAACGTTTCGGCAGCCGCGTCACTCTGTGGGCAGACGAAAGGCGCATCGACACCGAATATCTGGACGGACCGTTCAAATACCTGAAAAGTGGCTGGACCTTTGTCGATCAGCCCGAAGGCGGCAGTCTGGTCGAGTTCTTCGTCGATTTCGAATTCCGCAATGCCATCCTGGGCAAGGTCATCGGGGTGGTCTTTCACGAAGCTATGGTCCGTATCGTCCGCGCGTTCGAAGAGCGCGCCAAGGAATTGTATGGCGCTGCCTGACGCGCGCCCTCCCACACCTCGTATTCCCGCGCCAGCGCCCCACGGGCCCAGACCTCGGCCTTGGGGTCAAGATCCGTGGCTGCCTCGGGCGAGACATTGCTGCGGCCCAGACTGATCGGCACACCGATCCGCTGGGACAGGAACCGGACCAGCTCGGGCAGCGCCTCATAGCGGTAAAGGTGCTGGATGCTGATCCGACCCGTCGCGTCCAGCAGGAAATCCGACTGCCGCCCCAGACGGGCATGGGCCGGACGCTCGCCCTCGCTCAGGTAGTCGCGCAGGAACTGGTCGAAGCTGATCTGGGCAGTGCTGTTCGGGTGGCCGATCAGCGCATCCCGTGCGCGGTATCGATACCAGCTGCGCAGCCAGTCCAATGGCTCGCGGATGACGGCCACGCGGTCAAAGGACGGGTGGCCCAGCGGCGCCAGCAGCGGCCGGATCTGCTTGAGATATTGCCGGTGGTTGATGTGCTTGATCTCGGGCCGAGAGCGGAAGGAAATTTCGGCATGGGGCAGAAGCGCCTGTTCAAGCGCCGTCGTCCCGGTCTTGGGGACCGAAAGCAGGACAAGGCGCGGTTCGATAAAGATCAGCATGGGTATCCAACGGCAGTTTGCCGGTTGGCTTAGCGCGGCGGGAACAGGCGTTTCAACCTGCAATTGCGTTACCCGGAATTGCCTGCGGGCTACTTTTCTGTCGTTCCAGCGTGTATGCTGACTGGGTCGGAGGAGACGCCATGATCGAGCTGTTCTTCGTGACCTGCCTGATCGCAGACCCCCAGGTTTGTCACCCGCACAGCCTGTTGTTCGAGGAAAGGCACGGGCTTTTCACCTGCATGCAGCGCGGTCAAACCGAATTGGCGCGCTGGGTCGAAGGTCATCCGCGTGAGCGGGTGCGCGAGTGGAAGTGCCGATATGCGCACCCGGAAATGCGCGAGATCTGGTCCCCTTTTTGCCCCGACCGCGGGCAAGCGGCCCCGAGCCTGCGCACTGGATCGGCAACAGATGGCGCGGCCTGAAGCCCCCGGATCGCGGATTTCCGCCGGATCGCAGCTGCTGGCATGATGAAATCAGGGGAGGGCGACTACAGCGGGGATTGACCCATGATCGAGCTGTTCTTCGTCACCTGCCTGACGGCAAGCCCGATGCAATGCCAGGATCGCAGCCTGCTTTTCACCCAGGACGTCGGGTTGATGACGTGCATGATACAGGGACAAAGCCAATTGGCGGAATGGAAGCGAAGTCATCCGCGCGAAACCATCCACCGGTGGGGCTGCCGTTCGCGCGGAAACCGGATCGCGGCCTGAACGGCCGCGACCGGCATTCGTCTTAGCGCCGTCCGGCTTCCAGCGCATCCTCGAAAGTGCGCAGGCCGGTGGTCGGGGCCTGCACAAGGACGGCCATATTGCCGGGCTTGTGCTGGTTGCGATACATCTTCAGATGCGCCGCGGGGATTTCGGCCCAAGGAAAGACCTCGGACATACAGGGGTCAAGACGGCGTTCGAGCATCAGCTTGTTGGCGGCGCTGGCCTGTTTCAGATGCGCGAAGTGGCTGCCTTGCAGGCGCTTCTGGTGCATCCACAGGTAACGCACGTCAAAGGTGCAATTGAACCCGGTGGTGCCCGCGCAGATCACGACCATGCCGCCCTTCTTGCAGACGAAGGTCGAGACGGGAAAGGTCGCCTCGCCGGGATGCTCGAAGACGATGTCGACGTTCACGCCCTTGCCGGTGATGTCCCAGATCGCCTTGCCGAAGCGACGCACCTCATTGAACCACTCCTTGTATTCGGGGGTGTTCACGGTCGGAAGCTGGCCCCAGCAACTGAACTCCTTGCGGTTGATGACGCCCTTGGCGCCCAGGCCCATGACGAAGTCCCGCTTGTCCTCTTCCGATATGACGCCGATCGCATTGCCGCCGGCGGCATTGATCAGTTGGATCGCGTAGGAACCAAGTCCGCCCGACGCACCCCAGACCAGCACGTTCATCCCCGGCTTCAGCTCATGCGGCTCATGCCCGAAAAGCATGCGATAGGCGGTGGCCAGCGTCAGCGTATAGCAGGCGGATTCTTCCCAGGTCAGGTGTTGTGGACGCTTCATCAATTGCTGCGCCTGCACACGGGTGAACTGCGCAAAGCTGCCATCCGGCGTCTCGTATCCCCAGATGCGTTGGGTCGGGGAATACATCGGATCTCCGCCGTTGCATTCCTCGTCATTGCCGTCGTCCTGGTTGCAGTGGATGACGACCTGATCGCCAACCTTCCAGTTCCGGACCCGATCTCCGACCGCCCAGACGATGCCGGACGCGTCCGAACCAGCGATGTGGTAATCCGCGCCATGTCCGTCGAAGGGGCTGATCGGAACGCCAAGCCCCGCCCAGATGCCGTTGTAATTGACGCCTGCCGCCATCACCAGAACCAGCACTTCGTTGCTGTCGATGCTGGGCGTGTCCACGACTTCGATCTGCATCGCCTTGTCGGGTTCGCCATGCCGCTCGCGCCGGATTGCCCAAGCATACATCTGCTTGGGCACATGTCCCAAGGGCGGCATCTCTCCGACCTCGTACAAATCCTTCAGGGGCGCGTCATAGGGCGCGATGGAGTTCGGTGCATCAAGGGCCATCGGCATCTCCTGTCTTGCCGCAGTGCAGAATCGGCGTCTCACCCCCTGAGTAAAATCGCTCGCGCAACATTGCAATAAAATTCTGGCGCGAATGAGCAACAATATAACCCAGCCGATTCTGGCAGGTCAGCCGCTCATGACAGGAACCAGATAGCGCGCCAGGAAAGAGGCCAGATCTCCCAGCACCTTGTCGCCGCCAAAGGCTGCCGTGCCATGCCCCTCATCGGGCAAAAGCTGGAAGTCGATCGGTGTCAGCGGATCGACGCGGTGCCAGGCGGTGCGCAGGTGTTCGGCCTGATGGGCCGAGACGATATTGTCCCGGATCCCGTGGCGGATCATCAGCGGCGGCAGCCGCACACCCTCTGCCATCATGGCCAGCCTTCCGACGGGGCCCATCGCCGTCGCCTCTTTCCGGCGGTCGCCGACCGCATAACCGACCAGCAGCGATTCGACGCTTTGCGCAGAATCCGCGGGCGGGCGTGTGACCTTCAGGTCCAGCCGGGCCATGTCGGCGTCCATGCTGCCGAAATCCATCGGCCCGTAGAAATTCACCACTGCGGCCGGGGACCAGCCTGCCTGCACCATACTGAGCGCGGCCGAAACGGCCAGAAATGCCCCGGCCGAGCGACCGCCAAGCGCGATCCGGTCTGTTACCAGCCCCAGATCCTTGCCGTGCTTTTGCAGAAAGGCGGCCGCGCTCAGCACGTCATCCTGCTGCGCGGGCCAGCGCGACTGGCTGGACAGGCGGTAATTCATGCGGACCACCGCGATTCCACGATCCAGCACCTGCCGAGGCACCCGCAGGTCGCGCTTGTCGCCGGTCAGAAAGCCGCCGCCGTGGATATCCAGGATCGCGGGAAAGGGGCCGGGCCCCTCGGGGCGATAGATGTCCAGCATGTTGCGGGGCGAATGGTCGGAATAGGCCAGTTCCATGATCCCGGACGGGGTCTTCGGACTGGCAAGCGCCGGCGCGGCGAGCGTCGCGGCCAGCGAGGCAAGGACGGTTCGGCGGGTGATCATTCGGCCCCTCGGTCGGTGTTCTGAGTTTGGACGCTAACATCCCATTCCCCGCAGTCCAAACATACAAATGAACATCCGGGCGAAGGAGTGGAATAAATGTGTCCCCACCGCCCTGGTCCCTTGCTTGGCGGGCGGAGCAAGTGGCAGCGCTCTCTGCGCTGCGGCGAATTGACCGGGCACGATTGTTACGATATCAACGCAGGTGCAGAAATAATATTGCGGGATGGATGATGACGGAACGCGCGCCCATCAAGGACAAGCCCTGGCTTTTCCGCACCTATGCCGGCCATTCGACGGCGGCCCGGTCGAACGCCCTGTATCGCATGAACCTCGCGCGGGGGCAGACCGGGCTGTCCGTCGCCTTCGACCTGCCGACGCAGACCGGCTATGACAGCGACCATGTCCTGGCACGGGGCGAAGTCGGCAAGGTCGGTGTGCCGATCGGCCATCTTGGCGACATGCGCGCGCTGTTCGACCAGATCCCGCTGGAACAGATGAACACCTCGATGACCATCAACGCGACCGCGCCATGGCTGCTGTCGCTTTACATCGCGGTGGCAGAAGAGCAGGGCGCCGACGTTTCCGCGCTTCAGGGCACGGTGCAGAACGACATCATCAAGGAATACCTGTCGCGCGGCACCTATATCTGCCCGCCGGCGCCCAGCCTGCGCATGATCACCGATGTCGCGGCCCACACCGCTCGGCACATGCCAAAATGGAACCCGATGAACGTCTGCTCGTACCACCTGCAAGAGGCGGGGGCGACGCCCGAACAGGAACTTGCCTATGCGCTGGCGACGGCTATCGCCGTTCTCGACGATCTGCGGGGCAAGGTCGAGGCGCGGGATTTCCCGGCAATGGTCGGGCGCATTTCGTTCTTCGTGAATGCCGGCATTCGCTTCGTGACCGAGCTTTGCAAGATGCGCGCCTTCACCGAATTGTGGGACGAACTTTGCCGCGAGCGCTATGGAATCGAGGATGAACGGTTCCGCCGCTTTCGCTATGGCGTGCAGGTGAACAGCCTTGGCCTGACCGAGCAGCAGCCCGAAAACAACGTCTACCGGATCCTGCTTGAGACGCTGGCGGTCACGCTGTCCAGGAATGCGCGCGCCCGCGCGGTTCAGCTTCCCGCCTGGAACGAGGCGCTGGGCCTGCCCCGACCCTGGGATCAGCAATGGTCGCTGCGGATGCAGCAGATCCTGGCTTATGAAACCGACCTGCTGGAATATGGCGACCTGTTCGACGGAAACCCCGTCATCGCCGCCCGGGTCGCAGAGTTGAAGACTGGCGCCAGGGCCGAACTTGCGCTTCTGGATGGCATGGGCGGGGCGATCGCGTCCATCGACTACATGAAGTCTCGGCTGGTCGAATCAAACGCCGAGCGCCTGAACCGGATCGAGGCGGCCGAGACCGTCGTGGTCGGCGTGAACCGCTGGCAGCAGGGTGAACCCTCACCCCTGACCGCGGGCGAAGGCGGGATCCTTGTCGTCGATCCCGCGGATGAACAGGACCAGATCGCGCGGCTTCTGGCCTGGCGCGAGGCCCGCGACGACGCGGCCGCCCTTGCCGCCCTTGCGGCGCTGCGCGTGGCCGCGCAGGGGGGCGCGAATATCATGCCACCCAGCATCGCGGCGGCACGTGCCGGTGTAACGACAGGCGAATGGGCGTCGGTGATGCGCGAGGTCTATGGCGAGTATCGCGGCCCGACCGGCGTCTCTGCCAGCCCGTCGAACCGGACGCAGGGGCTTGAGCCGATCCGCGAGGCGGTGGACCAGGTCAGCCGGCGGCTGGGGCGGAGGCTGAAGTTTCTGGTCGGCAAGCCGGGGCTGGACGGCCATTCGAACGGTGCCGAGCAGATCGCCTTTCGCGCGCGTGATTGCGGTATGGACATCACCTATGAAGGTATCCGCCTGACCCCCGAACAGATTGTCGCGCGGGCCGCGCAGGATGATGCGCATGTCGTCGGCCTGTCCATCCTGTCAGGCAGTCACCTTCCGTTGATCGACGAGGTCATGGCGCGGATGCGCGGGGCGGGCCTTTCCCATATCCCCGTGATCGTCGGTGGCATCATCCCCGAAGAGGATGCCGGGCGTCTGGAGGAAATGGGCGTCGCTCGCGTCTATACCCCCAAGGATTTCGAGCTGAATCGCATCATGATGGATATCGTGGCACTCGCCGGGCCCGACGAGGTTGCTGCCTGAGCTTGTGGCGCGCGTCGCAGGGGTATTTGTAGAAACGGTGAGTTCTGGTGCGCGGCGTCCGTCTTCACCGTTTTCCAAATACCCATCTTGCCAAGTCCGCGATCAGTCCTTGAGAAGCAGGAGCAGCGCGGCGACGGTCGCGATCACGCCGGGCAGGATCATCATCCCGGGGACGGTGTGGGTCAGCATCGCCTCCAGCAGGATGACCCAGACCGGTGTCAGGTAGGTATACGCCATGACCTTGGCGGAAGGCAGGCGCATGGTCGCGTATTGCACAAGCGCGGTGGTCATGGCGCTTGCGAAAATCGCGACGTAGAAAAGTGTGATCCAGACGATCGCGGGCAGGCTGGTCCAGTCGGTGTGGATAATCGCCTGCCAGCCCCAGACGGCCAGGATGATCGCGCCTGCGACCAGCGTCGCGAAGGTCGAAGCCAGCGGGTTCTCGCCCCGGTTCAGCCGCCGCACCATGGGCGTGTAAAGGGCATGGGCGGCGCATCCGACCAGATAGATCGCCTCTCCTCGACCGAATTCCAGCCGCATCAACGCGGCGGCATCGCCGCGGAAGATGACCCACAACGATCCGGCCGCGCCAAGCGCCAGTGCCATTGCCAGGCGCGAGGTCATGCGCTGGCGCATCAGCATCCAGCCAAAGGCTGCCGCCATCACCGGGGTCAGGGTAAAGACCGCCGCGGCCGAGACGGGCAGGGCGGTTTTCAGGCCCTCGAACATCAGCACGAAATAGGCGGCGAAAAGTCCGCCCAGGATCAGGTAGCGCCAGGGCGCGCGAAACGCCTCGCGCGGAAGGCCCGGGCCCGCCGCCAGCGCAAAGCCGCCGACCGCCGCCGCCGCGATGACGAAGCGCGCGGCCGATATGGCCGCCGGGTCGATCAGGTTTGCGGCCCGCGCCCCAAGCGAGAAGGATCCGGCAATCAGCAGGGAAAACACCAGCATGGCAGCATGGCCGCGCAGCGATTCCCGCCGCTCATGCGGCACTGCGATCGTATCGGCCATGGATTCTTCCCCTTGTGTTCAGGCGGGCAGAGCATCGACATCTGTTGCCGGGATACAAGCCCCCTTGGGCGACCACGCTAGCCGGTCTCGCGCAGGGCGCGCAGGACCGCCTGGACCTTCGGGGAACGGTGCAGATCGACATGGCTGACCAGCCAAAGCTGCGATTCCCATTCCGGCAGCGACATGACAGCGATCATCTCGCCCGCGTCGGCAGGCAAAAGCCAACCCAGACCCAGACCGGCGCGGATCGCCTCAAGTCGGGCGCTGCTGTCATTGCTGGCCATGACGACGCTGGCCTGGGGCAACTGTTCGGCCAACCAGCGCATATGCGGTGCGGGCCGCGACTCTGCGCCAGGCAGGACGAAGCGATGTGTGCTCAGATCCTCGACCGGGCCATGCTGGCGCAGGTAGTCGGCCGATCCATAGAGTGTCTCGGGCACGCGGACCCAGGGGCTGACGACGTAATCTGGTTCGACCGGCTTGGCGCCCGCTCGGATCGCGACATGCGCTTCGCCAGCATCCAGCCGGAACAGTCGCGTGTCGGTGGTATAGTTCAGCCGCAGTCCCGGATGCTGTCGCAACAGCGGGACCAGCCGCGGCATGACCAGTTCTGAAAGCCCCATCAGGGAGGTCACGGTGATCTCGCCCTCGATCCGGTCGCCGGTTCCTGTGATGCGTGCGGCCATCTGGGCAAAGCGCGCCTCGGCGGCCGAGGCGGCATCAAGCAGCAGCCGCCCGGCCTCGGTCAGGGAATAGCCGCGCGAGTGGCGCTGGAACAGCCGGGCGCCCAGCCGCGCCTCAAGCGCGTCGATACGACGGATGACCGTCGCGTGATGCACATCCAGCAGATGCGCCGCACCGCTGACAGTACCGCAGCGCGCGACCGCCAATGCGGCGCGGATATCGTCCCAGCTTTCCGTTTCCATTGTGCACCTGCGCACAGTCACTGCACAAATATCGCCCTTTTGTTCATCTGCGCAAAGACCTAATTCAATCCCGAAACAGATTTAGCGGAGACCGCAGATGAACATCCTCCATATTGACAGCGCGATCACCGGCGATGCTTCGGTCTCGCGTCAACTGACGGCCGAGATCGTCGCCAAGCTGAAAGCCGAGCGCGCCGATGCCACCGTCACCTATCGCGACCTGGCCGAAGGTGTGCCCGCGATCGACAACGACTGGTTCCAGGCCGTCCGCCTGTCGCCGGAAAACCCGACGGCCGAGCAGCAGGCCCTGATCGACACCTCGAACGCGTATCTGGCCGAAGTGCAGGCCGCGGACGTGCTGGTGATCGGCCTGCCCATCTATAACTTCACGCTGACCGCGCAGTTGAAGAACTGGTTCGACCAGATCGCCCGTGCCGGTGTCAGCTTCCGCTATACCGCCGAAGGTCCGGAAGGCCTGCTGACGGGCAAGCGCGCCATTATCGCCTATGCGGCGGCGGGCACGCCCTTCGGTTCGGATGTGGACTTCGCTTCGGGCTATATCCGTCATATTCTGGGCTTCATCGGCATCACCGATGTCGAGTTCGTTCCGGCCGACCGTCTGGCCTTTGACCGCGAAGCCGGCCTTGCCCGTGCGCAGGAAGCGCTGGACAAGATCGCCGCCTGATTCCGTCTTTTGCCGGAAAGAAACGGCCTTCGTTGACTCGGAGGCCGTTTTTTCGTATTTGATCGCCGAATTCCCGGAAGGACAGCCCTTCCGGTCCCCGCTGGGCGGGGATCGCCCCCCGTCAGCGCGTTGCGCCCACGGGGGCGTTACTGCTTATCATGTCCCGTTTCGCGGGGCGCACGGAAACCGACCTATGGAGGCCGCCGATGTTTGAAAACCTGTCCGACCGCCTTGGCGGCGTCTTCGACCGGCTGACCAAGCAGGGCGCGCTGTCCGAGGATGACGTCGCCGCCGCGATGCGCGAAGTGCGCGTCGCGCTGCTTGAAGCGGACGTGTCGCTGCCGGTGGCGCGCAGCTTCGTCAAGGCGGTGACCGGAAAGGCCACGGGCGCGGCGGTCACGAAATCGGTGACGCCCGGCCAGCAGGTCGTGAAAATCGTCCATGACGAGCTGATCAAGGTCCTGCAGGGCGAGGATGCGCCGGACGCATTGCGCATCGATAGCCCCCCGGCGCCGATCCTGATGGTCGGCCTGCAGGGTTCGGGCAAGACCACGACGACCGCGAAGCTGGCGAAACGCCTGAAGGACCGTGAGAAGAAGCGGGTGCTGATGGCCTCGCTTGACACCAACCGTCCCGCCGCGATGGAGCAGCTGGCCATCCTTGGCCAGCAGATCGGTGTCGACACCCTGCCGATCGTGCCGGGCGAAAACGCGGTCCAGATCGCCAAGCGCGCCAAGCAGCAGGCGACGCTGGGCGGCTATGACGTCTACATGCTTGATACCGCGGGCCGCCTGCATATCGATCAGGTCCTGATGGACGAGGTCCAGGCGGTTCGTGATGTAGCAAACCCGCGCGAAACCCTGCTGGTCGTTGACGGCCTGACGGGTCAGGACGCCGTCAACGTCGCAACCGAATTCGACGGCAAGGTCGGCATTTCCGGCGTCGTCCTGACCCGGATGGATGGCGACGGTCGCGGCGGTGCGGCGCTGTCGATGCGGGCCGTGACCGGCAAGCCGATCCGTTTCGTCGGCCTTGGCGAAAAGATGGACGCGATCGAGGTCTTCGACGCACATCGGATCGCGGGCCGCATCCTTGGCATGGGCGACATCGTCGCGCTGGTCGAGAAGGCGCAGGAAGTGCTGGAGGTCGAACAGGCCGAGCGCATGATGAAGCGCTTCCAGAAGGGTCTGTTCAACATGAACGACCTGAAGAACCAGCTTGAGCAGATGATGAAGATGGGCGGGATGCAGTCCATCATGGGCATGATGCCGGGCATGGGCAAGATGGCCAAGCAGGCCGAGGCCGCGGGTCTGGACGACAAGGCGCTGAAGCGTCAGGTCGCACTGATCAACTCGATGACCAAGAAAGAGCGGGCCAATCCCGACATGCTGCAGGCCAGCCGCAAAAGGCGGATCGCGGCCGGGGCGGGCATGGACGTGTCCGAGCTGAACAAGCTTCTGAAGATGCAGAAGCAGATGGCCGACACGATGAAGAAGCTGGGCAAGATGGGCAAGGGCGGCATGCTGAAGCAGGCCATGCGCGCGATGGCGGGCAAGGGCGGCGGGCTGCCCGACATGGCCAATGTCGATCCCGCGCAGATGGCCGAGGCGACCAAGATGCTGCAGGATTCCAAGGGCCTTGGCGGCCAACTTGGCGGTCTGAACCTGCCCGGCGGGCTTTCCGGGCTGTTCGGGAAGAAGTGATGCGCCACGGGATCGAAACCATGCATGTGGATGTTCCGGTGATCGAGACCGATCGCCTGATCCTGCGCGCGCCGCGGTTCACCGATCTTGAGGCAATCACCGCTTTCGGCCTGTCCGAGCGTTCCCATTTCGTGGGCGGACCGGTTCCCCCGTGGCAAAGCTGGTCGATCCTGACCGGCATGATCGGCCATTGGATCATCCGGGGCTACGGCTGGTGGATGATCGAAGACAAGGCGACGGGGCAGGCCGCTGGCCGGACTGGCATCGGCCACAACATCGACTGGCCCGAGCCGGAACTCGGCTGGCATCTCTATGATGGTTTCGAGGGCAAGGGTATCGCCTACGAAGCCGCGCTTGCCGCGCGCGAACATGCCTATGGCGCAATGGGTCTTGGGCCGCTGATCTCGCTTATCGCGCATGGGAACCTGCGCTCGCGCCGTCTGGCCGAGCGGATGGGCGCCGCGCCGGAATCGGAAACCGTGATCCGCGGCACACCCTGCGTCGTGTTCCGTCATCCGATGGGAACCGCCTGAGCATGATCACGACACGCATTGCCAAGTGCACGCTGCGCACCCAGCCCGGAGACCTGAATGACTGACGCCATCGCCCGCGCCGCGAACCTTTTGAAAGAGCACCGCGCCAGCATCGACAGGCTGGACGCGATCCTTGTCTATACGCTGGCCGAGCGGTTCAAGCACACCCAATCCGTCGGCCGCCTCAAGGCCGAACACGACCTTCCTCCGTCCGATCCCGCGCGCGAGTCGCAGCAGATCGAGCGGTTGGAACGCCTCGCGCGCGAGGCCGATCTCGACCCGGAATTCGCGCGCAAATTCCTGAACTTCGTGATTGCCGAAGTGATCCGGCACCACGAAACCTTTCAATCCTGACGCGGGGTTTCCCCGCAATCCCGCCATTTCAAAGGAGAAATCTCAATGGCTATGAAGATCC
Organism: Paracoccus broussonetiae; assembly: GCF_031854425.1. Taxonomy (NCBI): domain Bacteria; kingdom Pseudomonadati; phylum Pseudomonadota; class Alphaproteobacteria; order Rhodobacterales; family Paracoccaceae; genus Paracoccus; species Paracoccus broussonetiae. The sequence continues at coordinate 43,441 of NZ_JAVRQI010000005.1, forward strand.
GCCTGGCCCGTGGTGGCTCGAAGAAACGTCCGCACTACGCCATCGTCGCGACCGACTCGCGCATGCCGCGTGATGGCCGCTTCCTTGAGAAGCTGGGCACCTATAACCCGCTGCTCGCCAAGGACTCGGAAGACCGCATCAAGATGGATGTCGAGCGCGTCCAGTACTGGCTCTCGCAAGGCGCCCAGCCGACCGACCGCGTCGCCCGCTTCCTGGAAGCTGCCGGCGTGAAAGAGAAAGCCGAGCGCAAGAACCTGAAAAAAGGCGAGCCGGGCAAGGCCGCGAAAGAGCGCGCCGAGAAGAAGGCCGCGCGCGCCGCTGCCCCCGCCGAAGAAGCCGCTTCGGAATAATCCGATGACCGAGCGGATCTGTGTCGGCGCGATCGCGGGCGCCTTTGGCGTCCGGGGTGAGGTGCGGCTGAAAAGCTTCACCTCGGAGCCCAACGATATCGCCGCCTATGGTCCGCTCTGGTCCGAGGATGGCAAGCGTTCGTTCACCGTGCGGCTGACGCGGCCGGTGACGGGCGGGCTTGGCGCCCGGCTTTCGGGCGTCGAGACACGTGACGATGCCGAGGCATTGAAGGGCGTCACCCTTTGGGCCGACCGCGAAAAGCTGCCGGCTTTGCCGGATGACGAATTCTATCACACCGACCTGATCGGCCTGAGCGTCTATGACGCGGGCGGCGTCCTGATCGGCAAGGTCCGCGCGGTCTATGACCACGGCGCGGGCGACATCCTTGAAATCTTTGGTCCGGGTCGGAACCAGGCGTTGCTTCTGCCCTTTACCCGCGCCTTTGTGCCGACCGTGGACATCGCGGCCGGCCGCCTCATCGCCGATCCGCCCGAAGAGGAGCAGGACGAATGATGTATCGTGCCCTGTTCGTCCTGGCCGTGCTTCTGATGCTGACCGGCCCCTTCCTGCAGGGGCTGAGTGGGGCCGAAAACCCGAACGCCTATGTCTTTGCACCGGTGATGCTGGCCGGGGTGATCCCGGCCCTTGCCGGGCGCAACCTTTCGCCCAGCCCGCGCGTGATGGTGCAGGGCATCCTGATCTGCGGCGCGATTGCGCTGGGGGCCTGGTATCTTGGGGGGTTGTTCCAGCCGAAGATCCTGCCCGCGAATGCGCCGGTCGGCAGCACCGTCGCAGGCGCGCTTCTGGCCGCCGCCGCCAACCTTCTGCGACTGCGCAAGGCATGAGCGATCAACCCAAATCCTCGGGTTCGAAATCGCATGGCCGCCTGTCGATCCAGCCGAGCCTGCGACCGCGCGACCTGATGGCCGAACCACAGGTGCGCGGCGCCTGGACCGCGCAGATCGTGACGCTGTTCCCCGAGGCGTTCCCCGGCATTCTGGGCCTGTCCCTGACGGGGCGTGCGCTGGCCGAGGGGCTGTGGAACCTGCGCACCACCGACCTGCGCCCCTTTGGCATCGGCAAGCACCGCAATGTCGATGACACGCCCGCAGGCGGCGGCGCGGGGATGGTGATCCGCGCCGATGTGATGGACGCGGCGCTGCGCGAGGCGGGCGGGCAGCTTCCCGTCATCTATCTTTCGCCGCGCGGAAAGCCCTTTACCCAGGCCCGAGCGCGCGAGCTGGCGAACGGTCCCGGCATGACGCTGATCTGCGGCCGGTTCGAAGGCGTCGACCAGCGTGTGCTGGACGCGCACGGGGTCGAAGAGATCAGCATCGGGGACTATGTCCTGACCGGAGGAGAGCTTGCAGCTCAGGTCTTGATCGACGCGACAGTTCGCCTTATACCGCGCGTGCTGGGGAATCAGGACTCTCTGGCCGAGGAATCCTTTTCCGACGGCCTGCTTGAACATCCGCAGTATACGAAGCCCGCCCAGTGGGAAGGCCGCGCGATCCCGGATGTTCTTCTATCCGGCAATCACGCGGCTATTGCCGCATGGCGACGCGACATGGCCGAAAGGCTGACCAAGGAACGCCGCCCCGACCTGTGGCGGGCATACGAGGAAACCCGTATGGACCCGACAAAGGACCGACAGCTCTCGGGCGCATCAGACCAATCGCGGACTTACCGCGAGCAACCAGAGGATCAAAAGCGATGAACCTGATCGCCCAACTCGAAGCCGAGCAGATCGCTGCGCTCGGCAAGGAAATTCCGGACTTCAAGGCCGGCGACACCGTTCGTGTCGGCTATAAAGTCACCGAAGGCACGCGTTCGCGCGTCCAGATGTACGAAGGCGTCGTGATTTCGCGCAAGGGCGGCGGCATCGGCGCGTCCTTCACCGTGCGCAAGATCTCGTTCGGCGAAGGCGTCGAGCGCGTCTTCCCGCTGTATTCGACCAACGTAGATTCGATCACCGTCGTCCGCCGTGGCCGCGTTCGTCGCGCCAAGCTGTACTACCTGCGTGATCGTCGCGGTAAATCGGCTCGTATCGCCGAGGTCACCAACTACAAGCCCAAAGCCGACGCCAAGGCCTGAGGAGACGCGCCATGAAAGCAGACATCCATCCCGACTACCACCTGATCGAAGTCAAGATGATCGATGGCACCATCTATGCCGTTCGCTCGACCTGGGGCAAGGAAGGCGACGTCATGTCGCTGGACATCGACCCGACCGTGCACCCGGCATGGACCGGCGGCTCGGCCAAGCTGATGGACACCGGTGGTCGCGTGTCGAAGTTCAAAAACAAATACGCCGGTCTGGGCTTCTGATCCCTGCCGTCGCGCTGAATTGGAAACGCCGCCCTTTCGGGCGGCGTTTCTCTTTCCGGGCCGGGTTTTCGAAACGGTGGGCCTGTCCGAAAGCCGGAGGGAGGCGCCCGGAGTGACCGGTTGAAGGTCAGATCATGCCTGCGAAAAGCGGCGACCAGACCGGGGCATTGACCTGACCCGCGCCCAGTGGCCTGCCGGTCACGGGGCCACTGCCGGTGTCGATCATCACGCGCCCGTCGTGGTAACGGCGCAGCACCGGGCCCTGCACGCTTTGATGCGCGGAAAGCGCGATCGTGGCATAGCGTTGCAAGGGGGTGACGGCGCGGCCGACAGCGGCAAGTCTGAAGCGGATCATTGGCGGTTCCCCTTTTCGTCCATGCGTTCGATGAATGTGTCCCAGCGCGACGGGTCGCGATTGCGCATCAGTTCGCGCGAGGTTTCGACCGGCTCGCGCGAGATCAGGACCAGAGGGATCCCCGAGATCATGTGCGGCCGGCCCGAACAGCGATCGATCAGCGACACGGCATAGCTGGGCGAGGCGGGCACCGTCGCCCGGATCGCGCGATCGGCGAAAGCCGACAGATGGTTCAGCATCGTCATCTTTGGCTCCTTTCGTGACACAGCCGCGCAGCGCATTTGCTGGCAGGGTTTATTACGACATAGATGATCGTCTTTTGCAAGAAAAACTCTACCGGCTTCATCGTCTTTTAAAATGTCACGTTTCCAGCGTGTTGCCGATGCCCGACGCGCAGTATGCGCGGATTTCAGGTCGCCGCTGCTGTCGAGTTTCGTTGCCAGCCCACGCTTTTCAAGTCGGGATGCGCCTCCTATTCTCAGCCGCAGTGACGTGGTCTGGCAGGGGGATTCGTGGCGCATATCATCGTCGTCGGGAACGAAAAGGGCGGTTCGGGCAAATCCACCACCTCGATGCATGTCGCGACGGCGCTGGCGCGGATGGGGCACAGGGTCGGGGCACTGGACCTTGACGTGCGCCAGCGCAGCTTCGCCCGCTATCTTGAAAACCGCATCCATTTCCTGTCGCGCGAAGGGATGGACTTGCCGACGCCGATGCTTGGCCTGCTGGAACCCGAGATCCACGGCACCGATCCCTTGTCCCACGCCATCGCGGGACTTGAGACGGTCTGCGATTTCATCCTGCTTGACTGCCCCGGCTCGCACACCCGGCTAAGCCAGATGGCGCATTCGCTGGCCGATACGCTTATCACCCCGATGAATGACAGCTTCATCGATTTCGACCTTCTGGCGCGGATGTCGCCTGACGGAAAGGTTCTTGGCCCCTCGATCTATGCCGAGATGGTCTGGGGCGCGCGCCAGATGCGGGGCGAGGCGGGGGCGGGCCCCATCGACTGGCTGGTCCTGCGCAACCGACTGGGAACGCAGCAGATGCACAACAAGCGCAAGGTCGGCGGTGCCCTTGAAACCCTGTCGCGGCGAATCGGATTCCGGGTCGCGCCGGGCTTTTCCGAGCGGGTGATCTTTCGCGAACTGTTCCCGCGCGGATTGACGCTGCTGGACCTGAAGGACATCGGCACCGATCAGCTGAGCATGTCCAACATCGCCGCCCGGCAGGAGCTTCGCGACCTGTTCACGGAATTGCGGCTTCCCGGCGTTTCCGTATCGTTCTAAGTCCCCTTCGAACCATTGTTGCCGCGGCAGGTCATGCCTATCTCTGCGGCACGTGCCGGGAGGAAATTTCGACGATGTCAGCAAGTCGCAGGTGCATCGCCGCCCTTTGGGCCGGTCTTGGCATGGCCCTGTCGCTGGCGCAGCCCGTGCCGGGGCAAGAGGCCGATGCGGCGACCGTCGCCCAGGAGGTGCCGGTGGTCACCACCGCGCAGGCCGCCGTCGCCACGATCGAAGCGCGGGTGCCCGTCACGGGATCGCTGGTGGGAAGAGAGCCGGTGCAGGTCCACGCCAATGTCGCCGGACACAAGATCCGCGAAGTGCTGGCCGAGGTCGGCGACACGGTGAAGGCGGGGGACGTGCTGGCCGTCCTGGATGACGAAACGCTGGCCGCGCAGCTTGCGCAGGCCGATGCTGAACATCAGCGCGCTGTGGCCGCTGTCAGCCAGGCGCAAAGCCAGATCGTCAGCGCGGAAGCAACAATGCGGCAGGCCCAGCTTGCGCTGGACCGCACGCAAAGCCTGCGCAAAAGCGGCAGCGCCGCGCAGGCCGCGCTGGACGACGCGGTGGCGACCGAAGCCGCGGCCCGCGCGGCGACGGCTTCGGCCTCGGATGGGCTGGGTGTCGCGCAGGCACAATTGGCGCAGGCCGATGCCGCGCGCCATATCGCGCGGCTTGACCTTGACCGTTCGCGCGTCAAGGCGCCGGTTGATGGCGTGGTCGTCGGACGCACGGCCGAGATGGGGACGATTTCCGGCACGGGTGGTGACGCGCTTTTCACCATGATCGCGCGCGGGGAGATCGAACTTGCCGCCGACGTGATTGAAACCGCGCTGATGCAGATCAAGCAAGATGATCCGGTCGAAGTCATGCTGGCCGGCATCGTCCCGGTCGAAGGCAAGGTCAGGCTGGTGCCCGCTACTGTCGATCCCGTCACGCGACTGGGTCAGGCCCGCATCTCGCTTGCCTCCGATCCCCGCTTGCGCATCGGCTTGTTCGCCAGCGGCTGGGTCATTACCGACCGCCGCCAGGCCATCACTGTGCCCACGACAGCCATTCTTGCCGATGACGAGGGCGAGCGTGTGCAGGTCGTGCGCGACGGCGTCGTCGAGACCCGCCCGGTCAAGGCCGGCATCGTCTGGCAGGGCCAGCGCGAGGTGGTCGAGGGGTTGGAGCCGGGGGAAGAAGTCATCGCCCGTGCCGGGGCCTTCTTCCGGGGTGGTGACCGGGTTCGTACCCGGCCCGCGCAGCAGGACGGCGACCTTGCCGAAGCCGCGCCATGAATTTCGCCACCTGGTCCATCCGCCGTCCGGTTCCACCGATTGCGGTCTTTCTGGTCCTGCTTCTGATCGGGCTTTACAGCTTCAGCAAGCTTGCCGTCACCGCGATGCCGAATATCGACCTTCCGCTGGTCAGCGTCACGGTCTCGCAACCCGGCGCCGCGCCGTCGGAACTGACGCGGCAGGTAATCCAGCCGATCGAGGATTCGATCTCGTCCATCACCGGGGTGCGGCATATCAGCTCGACCGCGACCGACAGTTCGGCCGTCATCACCGTCGAGTTCGAGCTTGAGACGGATACCGACCGCGCCGTGAACGACGTCAAGGACGCGGTCTCGAACGTGCGATCGGACCTGCCCGACTCGATCCTTGAACCACTGGTCCAGCGCATCGACATCAGCGGCATGGCGATCCTGACCTATGCCGTCAGCGATCCCGGAAAGTCGATCGAGGAGCTGTCGAAATTCGTCGACGACGTTGTTGAACGCGACCTGTCGACTGTCAGGGGTGTTGCCAGCATCACGCGCATCGGCGGGGCCGAACGGCAGATCAACGTCGATCTGGACCCGGCGCGGATGCAGGCGTTCGGGCTGACGGCGGCCGAAATCTCGGACCAGCTGCGGACCAAGAACATCGATCTTGGCGGCGGACGGGGCAATCTGGGCGGGACCGAATACTCGATCCGCGCGCTGGGATCGGCCCCCGATGTCGCGCGACTGGCGGCGACCCCGATCCTGATCGGGCAGGGCCGGACGGTCCGGCTGGACCAGCTGGGCAGCGTGACCGATGGTCCCAGCGAAGAACGAAAATTCGCGTTGCTGAACGGCCAGCCTGTCGTGGCCTTCGGCGTCTTTCGTGCCAGCGGTGAATCCGACCTTGTCGCGGGCGACGGCACCAAGGCGCGCATCGCCGAGATCATGGACCGCAATCCCGGCACCCGGATCGATCTGATCGACGACGCAACCACGCATACGGCGGCCAGCTATCACTCGGCCATGGACACGCTCTACGAGGGCGCGGCGCTTGCGGTGATCGTGGTCTTCCTGTTCCTGCGCAACTGGCGCGCCACGCTGATCGCGGCGGTGGCCCTGCCGCTGTCGATCATCCCGACATTCTTCGTCATGCATTTGCTGGGCTTCACGCTGAACGGGGTGAGCCTGCTGGCGATCACGCTGGTGACTGGCATCCTTGTCGACGACGCCATCGTCGAGATCGAGAACATCGTCCGACATATCAACATGGGCGTCCCCGCCTATGAGGCGAGCATGGAGGCCGCGAACGAGATCGGCCTGACCGTGATCGCGATCAGTTTCTCGATCGTCGCGGTCTTTGCGCCGGTCAGCTTCATGAGTGGCATTGCCGGTCAGTATTTCAAGCAGTTCGGGCTGACCGTGGCGGTATCGGTCCTGTTCTCGCTTCTTGTGGCGCGGCTGATCACGCCGATGCTGGCGGCCTATATCCTGCGCGACAATACCCATATCGCGGAAGGGCGCGACGGAGCGATGCTGCGTTTCCTGATGCGCATCCTGGGCTGGACCCTGCGGCATCGCGGGCTGACACTGCTGCTGGGGCTGGGGATCTTTGCCGGCTCGATCTTTTCGGCGACGCTGCTGCCGACCGAGTTCGTGCCCGCGCAGGATGTCGGACGCAGCCAGGTTTCGGTGGAGCTGCCGCCGGGATCGACGATCGCGCAGACATCCGAGGCGACGCGGCGCATCTCGGAACGGATCATGCAGGAGCCAGAGGTCCGCTCGGTCTTCGTCAATGGCGGTGACGGGCAGGTGACCGATGCGCGCGTTCTGGTCAATTACGGCCCCAAGAAGGAACGCAAACGCTCAAGCTTCGAGATCGAGGATGTGCTGAAGCGCGACTTGTCCGAGTTCCCCGACATGCGCCTGAACTTCCTGAACGAGGCGGGGACCAACGATTTCGAGATTTCGGTTCTGGGCACGACCGAACAGGGCGCGGCCGAGGCGGCGGAACGCCTGATGGCTGCGATGAAGGGCCTGCCGACACTTGAGGACGTGACCTCATCGGCGGCACTTCAGCGGCCCGAGATCCAGATCCATCCCCGCGATGCCGTCGCGGCCGAGCTTGGCGTGACCGCAAGCGCGCTGGCGACCACGCTGCGCATCGCAACCTTGGGCGATACCGAGTCGAACCTTGCCAAGTTCAACACCGGCGAGGAGCAGATCCCGATCATGGTGCGCCTGAACGAAGGCGCGCGCCACGACCTGATGACCGTGCGTGACCTGCGCGTGCCCAGCTCTGCCGGGCAGGTTCCGCTGGAGGCGGTGGCCGATATAGCTATCTCGGCGGGTGCGACCGAGATCGGGCGCTATGATCGGCGCTATCGCACCACGGTCTCGGCCAACCTGGCCGAGGGCGCGTTGCTGGGTCCGGTCAACCAGCAAGTGGCCCAATTGCAGCAGCAGATCGAATTGCCACCGGGCACGGAGATCAAACCCTCGGGCGATGCCGAGATCATGGGCGAAGTCTTCGAGGCTTTCGCCGTCGCGATGGTGTCGGGCGTCATGCTGACCTATGTCGTGCTGGTGCTGCTGTTCCACAATTTCGTCACCCCGATCTCGATCCTGATGTCGCTGCCGCTGGCCATCGGGGGCGCGATCCTGGCGCTGTTCCTGACCGGAAACTCGATCAGCATGGCGGTGGTGATCGGCTTCCTGATGCTGATGGGGATCGTGACCAAGAACGCGATCATGCTGATCGAATTCGCATTGTCCGCCATGGATCGCGGAACGCCGAAGCGAGCGGCCATTCTGGATGCGGTTCACAAGCGCGCGCGGCCGATCGTCATGACCACCATCGCGATGACCGCAGGCATGGTGCCTTCGGCCATGGGCACGGGAGAGGGTGCAGAGTTCAGCGCCCCCATGGCCATTGCCGTGATTGGTGGGCTGCTTCTGTCGACGCTGCTGTCCCTGCTGTTCGTGCCGTCGCTGTTCTCGGTGATCCACGGCGGTCAAAGCCGGATCGGGGGCTGGCTGGGGCGACGGATCGGGCTCAACTCGGCACCGGACATGCCGGGCGAGTGACGCAGGACCGGGCGCTGCCCCGGACCCTGGGCTATTTTGAAACAGTAAAGGGGCCCGCGAGGGCCCCTTTGTCGTCGTGGCGATCCGGGTCGGATCAGGCCAGCATGCCCATCGGGTTTTCCAGATGGCTGACGATCTTTTCCAGCAACTGGGCGCCCAATGCCCCGTCGATCACGCGATGGTCCACCGACAGCGTCATCGACATGACATTGCGGATGACGATCTCGCCATTCTCGACCACGGGGGTCTGGATGCCTGCGCCGACCGCCAGGATCGCGCCATGCGGCGGATTGATGACCGCGTCGAAATTCTCGATCCCGAACATGCCGAGGTTCGAGATGGCGAAGCTGCCACCCTGATATTCATGCGGGGCCAGCTTCTTCGACTTGGCGCGGCTGGCCAGGTCTTTCATCTCGGCCGAAAGGGTGGACAGCGTCTTTTGCTGCGCATCCTTGAGGACCGGAGTGAACAGGCCACCTTCGATCGCGACGGCGACAGCCACGTCCGAGGGCTTCAGCTTCAGGATGCGGTCGCCTGCCCAGACGGCATTGGCGTCGGGAACTTCCTGCAGCGCCAGGGCCGAGGCCTTGATGATGAAGTCGTTGACCGACAGCTTCACGCCCCGCGATTCCAGCTGCTTGTTCAGCAAGGCACGGAATTCCATCAGCGCGTCCAGCTTGGCCGAGCGGCGCAGATAGAAATGCGGGATGGTCTGCTTGGCCTCGCTGAGGCGTGCGGCGATGGTACGGCGCATGCCGTCCAGCTGAACCTCGGTCGTCTCGCGCTCGGCATACATCTTGAGGATGGTTTCCGCCGACGGGCCGGCAGGTGCGGTCGCAGCCGGAGCGGCAGCGGCGCGCGGAGCCTCGGCTGCGGGTTTCGCCGCGCCGGGCTTTGCCCCTTCCAGGTCTGCCTTGACGATCCGGCCGCGCGGGCCCGAGCCGGTCAGGGTGGCCAGGTCGATGCCTTTCTCGGCTGCGATCCGGCGCGCAAGCGGCGAGGCGAAGATGCGGCCGCCATCCGCTGCCTTCGCGGCGGCGGGGGCAGGGGCGCTGGCGGCGGCAGGTGCCGGGGCCGCCTCGGCCTTGGGAGCTTCGGTCGTGGCCGCGGCTTTCGGGGCGGCGGCCGCACCGATGTCCGCCGCGGATTCGCCTTCTTCCAGCAGCACGGCGATGGGGGTGTTCACCTTGACCCCGGCGCTGCCCTCGGCGATCAGGATCTTGCCCACGCGACCTTCGTCAACGGCCTCGAACTCCATCGTGGCCTTGTCGGTTTCGATCTCGGCGATGACGTCGCCCGCTTTCACCTCGTCGCCTTCCTTCACCAGCCATTTGGCCAGCGTGCCTTCCTCCATGGTGGGGGAAAGCGCAGGCATCAGGATTTCTGTCGGCATCTCGCGTTTCCCTTAGCGGTAGGTGACTTTTTTCACCGCCTCGACCACCTCGGCCGTGGTGATGAGCGCGTGCTTTTCAAGATTCGCGGCATAGGGCATGGGCACGTCCTTGCCGGTGCAGTTGATGACCGGCGCATCGAGATAATCGAAGGCGTTTTCCATGACATAGGCCGAGATGTGGTTGCCGATCGCGCCGACCGGGAAGCCTTCCTCGACGGTGACAAGACGGTTGGTCTTCTTCACCGATTCGATGATGGTGCCATAGTCAAGCGGGCGCAGGGTGCGCAGGTCGATCACCTCGGCGTCGATGCCTTCTGCGGCCAGTTTCTCGGCCGCGTCGAGCGCGTGGGTCATGCCGATGCCGAAGCTGACCAGCGTGACATCCTTGCCTTCGCGGGCGATGCGCGCCTTGCCGAAGGGGATGGTGAAGTCTTCAAGGTCGGGAACCTCGAAGCTGCGGCCATACATGATCTCGTTCTCAAGGAAGATGACCGGATTCGGGTCGCGGATCGCCTGTTTGAGCAGGCCTTTCGCATCGGCCGCGGAATAGGGCATCACCACTTTCAGGCCGGGGATCTGCGCATACCATGCGGCATAGTCCTGGCTGTGCTGAGCGCCGACGCGGGCAGCGGCGCCGTTCGGACCGCGGAACACGATCGAGCAGCCCATCTGGCCGCCGGACATGTAAAGCGTCTTCGCGGCCGAGTTGATGATATGGTCGATCGCCTGCATGGCAAAGTTGAACGTCATGAATTCGACGATCGGGCGCAGACCGGCCATGGCGGCGCCGGTGCCGATGCCGGCAAAGCCGATTTCCGAGATCGGGGTATCGACCACGCGGCGCGGACCGAACTTGTCCAGCAACCCCTGCGAGATCTTGTAAGCGCCTTGGTATTCCCCGACTTCCTCGCCCATCAGGAAGACGGTCTCGTCGCGGTTCATTTCCTCTTCCATGGCTTCGCGCAGGGCTTCCCGCACGGTCATGGTCTTCATCTTGGTGCCTTCCGGCCAGTCGGGCGAGCGGTCGGTTTTCGGCGCGGCGGGGACGCTTGCGGCGGCAGGAGCCTCGGCCTTGGCGGCGGCGGGCGCGGCTTCGGCCTTGGGCGCGTCGATCTTGATGTCGTCGGCGCTTTCGCCTTCGGCCACCAGTACGGCGATCGGGGTGTTGACCTTCACGCCCTGTTCGCCTTCGGCGATCAGGATCTTGCCCAGGATGCCTTCGTCGACGGCCTCGAACTCCATCGTGGCCTTGTCGGTCTCGATCTCGGCGATGATGTCACCGGCCTTGACCTCGTCGCCTTCCTTTTTCAGCCATTTCGCCAGTGTGCCTTCCTCCATGGTCGGCGACAGGGCGGGCATCAGAATCTCGGTTGCCATATGGTCTTCTCCCGCTCAGGCGTTCTGCTTGACCGCGCCCTGGGGCAGGTCATCGGCATAGATATCGGTCCAGAGTTCCTCCAGCGCCGGCTCGGGGCTTTCCTTGGCGAACTCGGCGGATTCGTTGACGATATCCTTGATTTCCTTGTCGATCGCCTTCAGGTCTTCCTCGGTCGCGTGCTTGCCGGTCAGCAGCAGGTCGCGGACATGCTCGATGGCGTCGCGTTCGTCGCGCATCTTCTGGACTTCTTCGCGGGTCCTGTATTTCGCCGGGTCCGACATCGAGTGACCGCGATAGCGATAGGTCATGACCTCAAGGATATAGGGGCCCTTGCCCGCACGGCAGTGCGCGACGGCCTTTTCACCGGCAGCACGGACTGCCAGGACGTCCATGCCATCGACTTGCTCGCCCTGGATGCCGAACGCGGCGCCGCGGCCGAACAGCGTGGTCGAGCGGGTCGAACGCTTGACCGAGGTGCCCATCGCATACTGGTTGTTCTCGATCACGAAAACGACCGGCAGGCTCCAGAGTTCGGCCATGTTGTAGGTTTCATAGACCTGGCCCTGGTTCGCCGCGCCGTCACCGAAATAGGTGAAGGTCACGTTGTCATTGCCCAGATACTTGTCGGCGAAAGCCAAGCCGGCACCCAGCGGCACCTGCGCTGCGACGATGCCGTGGCCGCCGTAGAAATGCTTCTCGCGGCTGAACATGTGCATCGAGCCGCCCTTGCCCTTGGAGTAGCCTCCCTCGCGTCCGGTCAGCTCGGCCATGACGCCGTTCGCGCTCATGCCGCAGGCCAGCATGTGGCCGTGGTCGCGATAGGACGTGATGCGCTTGTCACCTTCCTTCGTCACGGACTCAAGGCCGACGACGACGGCTTCCTGGCCGATATACAGGTGGCAGAAGCCCCCGATCAGGCCCATGCCGTAAAGCTGGCCCGCCTTCTCCTCGAATCGGCGGATCAGCAGCATGTCGCGGTAGTATTTCAGCAGCTCGTCCTTGGAAACGTTGGACGCGCTCTCCGTAGCTGTGGGCTTTTTGACCATGGGTCCTCCTCGGCGCAGGAATAGTTCAGCGTTAAACTACTTCTAGGACGGAGTTCCGGGGAAAGTAAACCTGCGATCTGCCGCCACGCGGGTTCCGGCGCCAGACCGCGCCCGGTTGCCTGCCGGACGATCAGCGGATGATGATTTCTTCCGGTCGCAGATACCCCAGAACGTCCCGCGCCCGTTCGTCCAGCAGGTCGATATCCAGGTAATCGTCCGAAAGGCGATGGGTCAGGTTCCGCATCCGGTCGACATCCGCCTGAAGCCGGTCGCGCTGCGCGACAAGTTCGCGCGTGTCGGCCTTGATCTGTTCCCGCCTGAGGACCCCCGACGGCCCCTGAACCGCGGCAAAGGCGAAATAAGTGCCCATCAGGGCCATCACGACGAAAAAGACCAGGGCGCTGATCGAAAGGCGTTCGGACATCAAGGCGTTTCCTCGTTTTTCGGGATGATGCCACAGCATGCGGCGGGTGGGAATCCCAAAGGCGGGTCATTGACAGATCCTGCGCGCGGTCTTTCCATGGGGCATGCCCAGCGACCAGAGCCTTCGGGAAAGACCATGATTGCCCTCTTGCGACTGATCGGGCTGGTGCTTGTCATCGAACTGATCTTCTATGTCCTTCTTTCGATCTATATCCGCAGCACGAGGCGCGAGGCGCTTGAAAAGGAATGGGACAGGCGTCACCCGTCGGCGGCAGGGAACTCGGCCCCGCGGCGCGAGTTCGTCCGGCGTTCCATGGTCGGTTTCGGGAAGACCCTTCGCGCGCGACTGGTCGGATTGGTGCTGGTCCTTCCGCTGGTCGTGATCGTGATGATCGTGATCCTGGTGAACTATGACTGAAGGGGGCGCCGATGCGCTGGTTTCTGACTTTTCTGGGTGTGCTTTTCGGCGTCACCGTCTTTCTGTTCCTGGATTATTCACTGCCTTCCAAGCAGACGGTTCGGATCACCAATACCTATAACCGCCTGACCGAAATCGGGGCGAACTCGATCTTCTATGCCGCGGCGGATACCGGCACGATCCAGAACGCGCAGGGCCAGCGCGACGTGCGGTTCATCGATACGGTGCGCCCCAACGGCAAGCCCTATGTCTATCGCAACGAGGATACCGGCTGGATCTGGCCGCCCTATTTCAAATACGACAGTTCGAACCTGCACGCCAAGGCGACCGACCTGAAGTCAAGCTCGGCTGCGCCGGAATGGGTCAGCATCACCTCGTACGGGTGGCGGGTGTCGTGGCTGTCGATCTATCCCAACGCGATCGCGGTCCGCCCGGTCGCGGGGCCGGACGTCAGGCCCTTCAACTGGCCCGCGGTCATCATCCTGCTGGTGATGGGGCTGTTCCTGTTCATGATCTGGCGGATGTGGAATCAGTTCCGCGAACGCAGCATCGATCCGGCCCTGCGTTCGGCGGATGAAACCTGGGACCGCATCGACGCGCGCGCCGACGCTGCTCGGGATCGCGCGGCGGGGCGGGTCGGACGCTGGTGGCGCGGGCTGCGCGGCCGCTGACCGCTTGCCGCAGCGAGCGGCACTGATTAGCTTGCCGGGGTCCACGAAAAGGGGGACGCATGAAAGACGAAGCACCCGGACGCCGAAATCCCGGCACCGCCCTGCATCGGGAATGGTTCGAGACCATCCGCGTCAACACGCCCGCAAGCGAGCGTCGCGCAGCCAGCCTGCCTCAAAGGCGCAGCCTGAAGAAGGAATGGCAGGCGGCATGGCTGCTGAACGCCGTTCGCTGCATCGACCTGACCACGCTGTCGGGTGATGACACTTCCGACCGGGTCGCGCGACTTTGCGCCAAGGCGCGGCAGCCGATCGATGCCGGTCAGCTTTCGGCTCTGGGGATCGAGGGGCTGACCACCGGCGCCGTCTGCGTCTATCCCACGATGGTTTCCGCGGCCAAGCGTGCACTGGATGGCTCGGGCGTCCCGGTCGCATCCGTTGCGACCGGCTTTCCCGCGGGTCTGATGCCCCTGGAACTTCGCTTGGCCGAGATCCGCTATGCGCTGGACCAGGGCGCGGACGAAATCGACATCGTCATCAGTCGCGCCCATGTCCTGCAGGGTGACTGGTCCGCGCTTTACGATGAGCTTTGCGCCATGCGCGAGGCCTGTGGCGGCGCGCTGATGAAGTCGATCCTTGCGACCGGAGAGCTGAAGACACTGGAGAACGTCGCAAAGGCCAGCCATGTCGCGATGCAGGCCGGTTCCGATTTCATCAAGACCTCGACCGGGAAAGAGCCCGTCAATGCCACGCTGCCTGTCAGCCTGACCATGCTGCGCGCCATTCGCGATTATCGCGATCAGACCGGCTTCGCGGTCGGGTTCAAGCCCGCGGGCGGGCTTCGGACGGCCAAGGACGCGCTGAACTGGCAGGTGCTCATGGTCGAGGAACTGGGCCGCGACTGGCTGCGCCCCAACCTGTTCCGCATCGGCGCGTCCTCTCTTCTGGGGGATATCGAGCGGCAGATTTCCCATCACGTGACGGGGCGCTATGCCGCCTCGCACCGTCTGGCGGCAGGATAAGTGAAGATGCCAAGCGTAGGCGAGATCATGGAAAGCATGGAATACGGCCCCGCGACCGAGGATGCCTCGGCCGTTCGCGAATGGCTGGCCCGGCAGGGCAGCCTTGGCCATTTCATCGACGGCAAGTTCACGAAGCCGGCCAAGACATTTGCGACCCGCGATCCTGCGACGGGGCAGGATCTGGCGCAGGTTTCTCAGGGTAGCGAAGAAGACATCGCGCGGGCCGTCCGTGCCGCGCGCCGCGCAGCACCAGGTTGGGCCGCGACCTCTGGCCATGACCGCGCGCGTTTCCTTTACGCAATCGCCCGGACAGTCCAGAAGCGAGAGCGGTTTCTGGCCGTGCTTGAGACGCTGGACAACGGCAAGCCGATCCGGGAAAGCCGCGACATCGACATTCCGCTGGTCGTACGCCACTTCTATCACCATGCCGGTTGGGCCGAGATCGCGACAACCGAGTTTCCGGGCCATGCGCCCCTTGGCGTCTGCGGCCAGATCATCCCGTGGAACTTTCCGCTGCTGATGCTGGCATGGAAGGTCGCGCCCGCGCTTGCCGCAGGCAATACCGTGGTCCTGAAGCCCGCCGAATATACGCCGCTGACCGCGCTGGCCTTTGCCGAGATCTGCGCCGAGGTCGGTCTGCCACCCGGCGTCCTGAACATCGTTACGGGCGATGGCGCAACCGGTGCCGCGCTGGTGCAGGCGCCCGTCGACAAGATCGCCTTCACCGGCTCGACCGAGGTCGGGCGCGGCATTGCCCGTGCGCTTGCGGGAACGGGCAAGAGGCTGACATTGGAACTGGGCGGCAAGTCGCCCTTTGTCGTCATGGCGGATGCCGATCTGGACGCGGCAGTCGAAGGCGTCGTCGATTCGATCTGGTTCAACCAGGGTCAGGTCTGCTGCGCCGGCTCCCGCATCCTGGTCGCCGAGGCCATAGCCGAGCGGTTCGAAACGCTGCTGCGCCGCAGGATGGAAAAGCTGCGCGTCGGACCTCCGCTGGACAAATCGACCGATATCGGCGCGATCGTCGATCCGGTGCAAAAGCAGCGCATTCTTGAAATTCTGACCGAGGCGCAGGCGGCAGGCGCCGAACTGGTCGGCGGGCAGGAAGGTAGCGGCTGCTTTATCGCACCGGGCTATCTGCGACGAATTGCGCCCGCCAATCCGGGGATGCGGAAGGAAATCTTCGGTCCCATCGCCACGCTTTCGACATTTCGCACGCCCGATGAGGCGATCGAGCTTGCGAACAACACCGCCTATGGGCTGGCGGCCTCGGTCTGGTCGGAAAGCGCGACCGTGGCGACCGATCTTGCCGCGCGGATCAGGGCGGGGGTGGTCTGGATCAACTGCGCAAACCTGTTCGATGCGGCGGCCCCTTTTGGCGGGGTCCGCGACAGCGGTTATGGCCGCGAAGGCGGGCGCGAAGGGATGCTGGATTATCTGGCCGTGCCGCAGTCCCGTCCTGCGGGCAAGGGCGCGGCACCCCGCCCAGCCAACCCCGTCGAGGTCGGGCCGGGAGAGATCGACCGCACCGTCAAGCTGTATATTGGCGGCGCACAGAAGCGTCCCGACGGCGGGGCAAGCTATGCCGCGCAGGGAGAGCTGATCCCGCTGGGCGGGCGCAAGGACATCCGCAACGCCGTCGAAGCCGCGCAGGGCGCCCTTGGGAAATGGCAGGCGCTGGGCGGGCATGGTCGGGCGCAGGTGCTGTATTTCATGGCCGAGAACCTTGCGCTGAGGCGGACCGAGTTCGCGCGCTTCGCCTCGGATGCCGAGGTCGAGACCGCGATCCGGCGCTGCTTCTTTTATGCGGGCTTCGCGGACAAGTACGATGGTCAGACCGTATCTGCCAAGGGCGGGCTGCTGACCCTTGTCCAGCCGGAACCGCAGGGCGTGATGGGCATCATCGCGCCCGAGAACGCGCCCTTTGCAGGGCTGATGTCCCTGCTGCTTCCCGCCATCGCGATGGGGAATGCGACCATCGTCGTGCCCTCGCAGGATCGACCCATGGCGGCGCTGACCCTTGCGCAGGTGCTGGCCTGTTCGGACGTTCCGGGCGGGGTGGTCAATATCGTCACCGGCCCCCGCGACGCGCTGGCCGAAGCGCTGGCCGCGCATGACGGGGTGAACGCGATCTGGCAGCCAGAACCCAATCCCGCCGTCGAACGCGCCGCGGCTGAGACGCTGATACCCGTCTGGTCGACCGATGTTTCGGACTGGGGTTCGGAGGACGCGCAGGGTCGCCGCTTCCTGCGGGCGGCGAGCCGGGCCAAGACGATCTGGCTGCCTTACGGGGCGCTTCCGGCCGGTACCGGCAACTCGGCCTATTAGGCCGAGCGCAGCCAGTCCACGCCCATCTCGGTCGAGGCGAGCGGGGTGTATTCCGCGCCGATCCAGCCGTCGTAGTTGCTGGCCTCGACCGCGCGGAAGAAGCGCGAGAAATCGATCTCGCCCGCGCTGGGTTCGTGACGGCCGGGCCAGCCAGCGACCTGCACATGCCGCGTCAGGGGGGCGAAGCGCTCCCACAGCGACAGCAAACGGCCGTGGATCATCTGGGCCTGATAGGCGTCGAATTGCAGGCCCAGGTTCGGGGCGCCGACCTCGGTCAGGATCTCGGCGGCAAGATCGAAGCTGTTCAGATAATAGCCGGGATGGTCGCTGGTATTGATCGGCTCGATCGTCAGGCTGAGATGGGGGGCGCGGTTCGCGGCCCATGTCAGGTTCTCGACCAGGGTCCGGCGCGCGGCGCTGCCCTGCGCGCGTCCGGCCATGACATGGACATGCCGGACCTTCAGCGCCGTCGCCAATTGGACGGCGCGATCGAAATCGCTGCGGAAGCGCGCCTCGTTTCCGGGCGTCGCGGCAAAGCCCCGTGGTCCCCCGGACCAGTTCGGGGGCGGGGTGTTCAGAAGCACAAAATCCAGCCCCGCCGATTCGGCGCCCTGGACCAGATCGTCGCTGGGCAGATCATAGGGAAACAGGATCTCGATCCCGTCGAAGCCGGCGCGCCGGGCAGCGGCGAATCGCTGCTGCATGGGCAATTCGGTGAACAGATAGGTCAGGTTCGCGGCAAAGCGGGCCATGTCAGGGCTCCAGCGGAAAAATGGCCCCGTCCGAATGCAGGACCAGCCGACAGGAATCGTCGGGGGTGGCCAGCTCGGCAAGGCGATAGAAGGTCTTGCGGTCGATCAGGGCTTCAAGCCCGCGGCGGACATGCAGATAGGGCCGCGGCGCATCGGCGCTGCCCCGCACGGTGACAGAATTGTCGACGCCGGCGGTGACGGTATCGCCGACATTGGTTGTGAATGTCACAGCACCCGTTGATGGGTCGACATCGGCGTCGACCGCCAGGAAGGGTGCATCGACGACGCGGATTCCCACCTTTTCCACGGGCGTCACCAGAAAATGCGCGTCCCCCTCGCGCTTCAGGATCGAGGCGAAAAGCCGCACCATCGCTGGTCTGCCGATCGGCGTTCCCTGATAGAACCAGGTGCCGTCCGCACGGATCTCCATGTCGATGTCACCGCAAAAGGGCGGGTTCCACAGATGGACCGGAGGCGGGCCCTTTTTCGAGGCAAGTGTTGCCGCCTGTGCCAGTCCGTCCGCGATGCTCACGGGATTGTCAGTCTTGCGACCCATTACCAGTGGAGCCTTGTCGTTCCTCATCCTATGCTGTCCTAGAGCAGAAAAGAGGCATTGTCATGACCGAGGATGATCAACTTGTCTCCCAAATTCAGGCGCTGACGGCACGCCTTGCCGATGCCCATACAAGCATTGAGCGGCGTTTCGTCGGTCAGCACGCCGTAGTTGAGCAAGTTTTGGCCGCAATCCTCTCGGGCGGGCATGCGCTCCTGGTGGGCCAGCCGGGCCTTGGCAAGACGATGCTGGTCGATACCCTGTCGACGGTGCTGGGACTGGACAGTGCGCGCATCCAGTTCACCCCGGACCTTATGCCCGCCGACATTCTGGGGTCCGAAGTGCTGGACCTGCGCCCCGATGGCAGCCGCGCCTTTCGCTTTATCGAGGGGCCGGTTTTTACCCAGCTTCTGATGGCGGATGAAATCAACCGCGCCAGTCCGCGGACGCAATCCGCGTTGCTGCAAGCGATGCAGGAGAGCGAGGTGACGATCAGCGGCGAACACCGCCCGCTTGGTCGCCCCTTCCATGTTCTTGCGACCCAGAACCCCATCGAGCAGGAGGGAACCTATCCCTTGCCCGAAGCGCAGCTTGACCGGTTCCTGCTGCAGATCGACGTTGATTACCCCGATCGCGACACCGAGCGCGCGATCCTTCTGGCCACGACCGGGGTCGAGCAGGGCGCAGCCCATGCTGTCTTCGATGCGGCGGGGCTGATCCATGCGCAGGCCCTGATCCGCCGGATGCCGGTCGGAGAGACAGTGCTGAACGCGATCCTGGACCTTGTGCGCGCCGCGCGTCCCGGTGCGGCTGAAGCGCCCGCCTGGATGTCGGACATGCTGGTCTGGGGTCCGGGGCCACGCGCCGCGCAGGCTTTGACCCTGGTCACTCGTGCACGCGCCGCGCTGAAAGGGCGGTTCGCCCCCACGCTGGAGGATGTCGAGGCGATGGCCGCCCCGGTGCTGCGCCACCGAATGGCCCTGAGCTTTGCCGCCCGCGCGCGGGGCGAGACGGTCGAAGGGCTGATCTCGCGCCTGCTGGGCGACCGGATGCAGGCCGCCGCGTGAACAGGACCGCTGCCGAGCTTCGTGCCGAGGCCGAGGCGGCCCTGACCGGAGTGCCGGCCCTGATGCTTTCGGCCGAGCGCCTTGCCGCAGCAGCGACGCCCGGCGCGCATGGCAAGCGCCGCGCGGGCACGGGTGAGGATTTCTGGCAATACCGCCCCGCCGCCCCGGGCGATACGGCCCGCAGCATCGACTGGCGGCGCTCGGCCCGGTCGGATGCGCAATTCGTTCGCGACCGCGAGGCCGAGGTTGCGCAATCGGCGGTGATCTGGGTGTCGGGCGCGGCCGGGATGGATTTTTCGGGCGCGGCGACGCGCCCGCGCAAGGCGGACCGTGCCAACCTGCTGGCATTGGCGCTGGCGCTGGCGCTGTTGGGCAGCGGTGAACGCGTCGCTCTGGCGGGACAGCCGCCCCGGACCGGCAGGCTTCAGGCGGAACGCATGGGGCAGGCGCTGGTGGCGCGGACCCGCCTTGACGTGGACGAGGACATGCCTCCGGCCGAGGCGCTGCGTCCCGGCCAGCGTGTCATCCTGTTCGACGATTTCCTGGGTGATCCCGCTCCGGCGCTGGCCTATCTGCAGCGCGCGGCGGGGTTAGGGGTGCAGGGTGCGATGCTGCAGGTGCTTGACCCTGACGAGCAGGGCTTTCCCTATTCCGGGGCCGTGCTGTTCCGTTCGGGATCGGGGGTGCTCAGGCACGATACCCGCGATGCGGCCGGTCTGCGCGAGGCCTATCTGGCCCGGCTGGCCGAGCGGCGCGAGATGTTGTCCCGCGCGGCACTTCAGGCGGGCTGGCATTTCGGCACGCATGATACCGCTGTCCCGCCCGCGCAGGCGCTGATGTGGCTGTGGTCGGTGCTGGAGGGCTGATGCTGATCCTGGGTCCGATAGGTTTCCTGACGCCCTGGCTTCTGGCCGCGCTGGCGACCCTGCCGGTGCTGTGGCTGATCCTGCGGGCCATGCCCCCGTCACCCCGCTTGCTGCGCTTTCCGGGCACGCGGCTGCTTCTGGGCTTGAAGGATCCGCGCCCCGTCGCGCGGCACACGCCGTGGTGGTTGCTGTTGCTGCGCGTTCTGGCGATCGCGGCCCTGATCCTTGCCTTTGCCGGGCCCATCTGGAAGCCCGCGCCCGAACAGGCCGGGCAGGGGCCGGTCCTGATCGTGATGGATGCGGGCTGGGCCGCCGCGCCCGACTGGTCCCAGCGGCAGGCGCGCGCGCTGCGTGCGCTGGAACGCGCGGCCAGCGCCGGGCAGCCGGCCGCGCTGCTGGTCGCGGACGGTCAGGCCGAAGGCGCGGTGCCTTTCCAGCCCGCCAGCGAGCTTGCGGCCCGCCTGCGCGCCCAGCAGCCCGTGGCATGGGAAACCCGCTATCCGCAGGATCTGACTGAAGCCCTGTCCCAGGTTCCTGGCTCGGCTTCGGTGCTTTGGCTCAGCGACGGGCTGGACCATCCGGGCCGCACGGCGCTGCTTTCGGCGCTGCGGGATCGCGCGACGGTGACGGTGGTTCCGCCGCAGGGGCCGCGGCTGGCGCTGGAACTGGTCGAGGGCGAACAGCCGGCATTGCGGATGCATTCCGACACCGATGGCCCCGCGCCGGGCGTGCTGGCCATCGGGGTCGATCCGCAGGGAACGCCGCGGCAGCTGGCACGGCTGGAGCCCGAGGCCGCAGAGGCGGGAACCTCGGGCGTGATCAGCCGTCTTGTCCCGATCGCGCTGCCCTCGGAACTGCGCAACCGCGTTTCGCGCTTCGAAATCGAAGGGCAGGGATCGGCGGGCACGGTCGTGCTGGCCGATGACAGCCTGCGCCGCCGCAAGGTGGCTTTGGTCGGGGACGATCGCGCGAACGAGGGTCAGCGCCTTCTGTCGCCGCTGCATTACCTGCGTCGCGCGCTTGCCCCCCGCACCGACCTGATCGAGGGCGGGCTGGGCGACGTGCTGCAGGCCTCTGCGGACGTGATCGTGCTGGTCGACCAGATTGCCCCGGCCGAGACGGGGGCATTGCAGGAATGGGTCGACAAGGGCGGCTTGCTGATCCGCTTTTCTGGACCGCGCATGGCTGCATCCGAACGGCTTGGGGACGAGGCTCTGTTGCCCGTCCGCCTGCGCAGCGGGGGACGGGATGTGGGCGGTGCGCTCAGTTGGGGCGATCCGCGAGGCGTGGCCCCATTTCCGCCAGAGGGGCCGTTTGCCGGGCTGGCGATCCCGCCGGACGCGACCGTTCGGGCCCAGCTGCTGGCCGAGCCATCGCCGGATCTTGCGTCACGCACGCTGGCGCAGCTGACGGATGGAACCCCCCTGATCACGCGCGCGACCTTGGGGCAGGGGCAGGTCGTGCTGTTCCACACCACCGCCAATGCGGAATGGTCGAATCTTGCATTGTCCGGGCTGTTCGTCAGAATGCTGGACCGGCTGGTGCAGACCGCGCGCGCCAGCGCGCAGGCGCCCGAGCCCGAGATGGATGGCGAGATGTTCTGGACCCCGACACAGGTGCTGGACGGTTTCGGCCGGGCGGGCGATCCGCAGGATCTGGTTCCCGTCCCGGCTGCAGAATTCGCGCGCGGACCTGGGCCGGGGGCCCCCGCCGGGCTTTACCGCTCGGGCGAAAGGGCGGCGGCGCTGAACGCGGGTGGCCCCTTTGCGCGCGCATCCTGGCCCGGCGCCCGGATCGAGGCCGCGTCCGAAGCTCCGGGCCGTGACCTGCGGGGCTGGCTGATCGCCTTTGCCGCGCTGGTCTTTGCGCTGGACGCGCTTGGCAGTGCCTGGCTGGCGCGCGGTGGCCTTGCGCCCCGCGACCGGAAAGGGGCCGGCGCATGATGAGGGTGCTGGTTTTGCTGATCGCATCCCTTGCCGCCACGATGGCCCTGGCCCAGGAGGATCCCGATCCCCGCCTGATCCGCGCCGCGGACGAGGTCGCGCTGGCCTATGTCGTCACCGGCGATGCCGAAGTCGACAAGGCCTCTGACGCGGGGCTGCGGGGAATCTCGCGCGTGATGACGGACCGCACGACCGTCGAGCCGGGCGAACCCATCGGAATCGATCTGGACAGGGACGACCTTTCCCTGCTGACCTTCCTGTACTGGCCGGTCACGGACAGCCAGCCCATGCCCGGACCACAGGCCTATGTGCGGCTGAACCACTTCCTGCGATCGGGCGGCATGATCCTGTTTGACACCCGCGACGGTGACATTGCCGGGCTTGGCGGTCCGAACGGATCGGCGGCGTTGCAGCGGCTGGCCGCGCCATTGGACATCCCGCCTCTGGCGCCGATCCCGACAGATCACGTCCTGACCCGCAGCTTCTATCTGCTGCATGACTTCCCCGGCCGCTATCAGGGGCTGGAGGTCTGGGCCGAAGCGCCGCCGGCCGGGGCCGAGGCGGCTGAGGGCGTGCCCTTTCGCAGCCTGAACGACGGCGTCTCGCCCGTCATCATCGGTGGCAATTCCTGGGCCGAGGCCTGGGCCATCGGCGACAATGGCATGCCCCTGTTCAGCGTCGGTTCCGGGCTTGAGGGCGAGCATCAGCGCGAGATGGCATATCGCTTTGGCGTCAACCTGATCATGTATGTCCTGACCGGAAACTACAAATCCGATCAGGTCCATGTTCCCGCCCTGCTGGAGCGGTTGCGCGGAGAAGAGGTCATGCAATGACCGGGCTGGGCTTCGATCCGCTATTGCCTTGGTCGTTGGTGGCGGCGGTCGCCGGGATCGCGCTGCTGATCGCGCTGTGGTCGTTGTGGCGGGGCCTGCGCGGCTGGGCCTGGCGCGGCCTTGCGGGTCTTGCGGCGGCGGCTGCGCTGGCCGGCCCTGCGCTGGAATCCGGCATCCGCAACAAGCTTTCGGACATCGTCATCCTGCTGGATGACCGCAGCGCCAGCCAATCGCTGCCGGGCCGGACCGAGCAGACGGATGCGGCCATCGGGCAATTGACCCGCCAGCTTTCAGCGCTGCCCGATACCGAAATCCGCCGCGTCACCGTGGCCGACGATCCCGATGGCACGCTGATCGGTGCGGCCCTGTCGCGGGCGCTTGCCGCCGAGCCGCAGGCCCGCGTCGCGGGCTTGATCGCGGTGACGGATGGGTTGGCCCATGACGCGCCCCTGCTGCCGATCGATGCCCCGGCACCGGTCCATCTGCTCAAGACCGGGCAGCCGGGTGACTGGGACCGCAGGTTGGTGATCGAGGAGGCCCCGGCCTATGGGCTGATCGATCAGCCGGTGACGATCCGCCTGCGGGTCGAGGATCAGGGCGCGGTGCCGCCCGAGATCGCCGGGACGCCGGCCCGACTGCATGTTCTGGTCGACGGAGAAGAGGACCGCAGCCTGGACCTGCCACCGGGAGTCCCGCTGGACCTGCCGGTGGTGCCCGAACATGCGGGCCAGAACGTGGTCTCGATCGGTTTCGACGCGCCGGATGCCGCGGTTCCCGAACTGACCGACCGCAACAATGCCGTCGCCCTGCAGATCCAGGGCGTGCGCGACCGCCTGCGCGTTTTGCTGGTGTCGGGGGAACCCCATGCGGGCGAGCGCACCTGGCGCAATCTTCTGAAATCGGATGCCAATGTCGACCTGATCCATTTCACCATCCTGCGTCCGCCGGACAAGATGGATGCGGTTCCGGTCGACGAGATGTCGTTGATCGCGTTCCCGACCCAGGAACTGTTCATGGAGCGGATCCGCGACTTCGATCTGATCATCTTCGACCGCTATCGCGTGCGCGGTATCCTGATGCCGCAATATTTCGACAATATCCGCCGCTATGTCGAAGAGGGTGGGGCGGTCCTGGTATCGGCCGGCCCCGAGATGTCGACCGTCGAAAGCCTCAACCTGTCCCCGATGGGCATGATCCTGCCCGGTCGCCCGACCGGCCGCATCTTCGAGGAGCCTTTCCTGCCTCGCCTGACCGAGGAAGGGCTGCGCCATCCAGTGACGGCGGGCCTGTCCGGCGCTCCGACCGAAGGCAGCGAGACGCATTGGGGCCGCTGGCTGCGGATGTCTCAGGTCATCCCTAACCCGCGCGCGCAGGTTGTCATGACCGGGGCGGGGGATGAACCGCTGCTGATCATGGACCGCGTCGGCAAGGGCCGAGTGGCGATGCTGACCTCGGATCAGGTCTGGCTTTGGGGGCGCGGGTTCGAAGGCGGGGGGCCGCAGCTTGAACTGCTGCGCCGCATCGCTCATTGGTCGATGAAGGAACCGGAACTGGAGGAAGAGGCCCTGCTGGCCGATGTCGCCTCGGGACTGACGGTCACGATCACCCGCCGGACGATGGCAGAGCGCGCAAAGCCCGTCCGCATCACCGGCCCCGATGGGACCACCCGGACGCTGGACCTGACCGAGGCCGGGCCGGGACGCTTCACCGCCCGCTGGACAGCCCCCGAACCCGGCCTTTACCGCCTGACCGATGGAGAGATCACCCGGGTCATGGCGCTTGGCCCCGCCGCGCCGCGCGAGTTTGAAGAGACGGTCGCATCCTCGGCCGCGCTGGGTCCTCTGGCCGAAAAGACCCGCGGCGCGGTGCTGGACCTGTCCGCCGGAATTCCAGATCTGCGCACCGTCCGCGAGGGGCGTCCCGCCCATGGGCGCGGTGTCGCGGGTGACTGGATCGCGATCACGCCGCGGGGTGCGGCCTCGACCTCGGGGATCACTCACCAGCCGATCCTGCCGCCTTGGGGTTGGCTTCTGCTGGTGGCCGGGTTGGCGCTTGCTGGCTGGCTAAGCGAGGGGCGCGGCTGGTCGGGTATCCGCCGGGCCTGATCCCGCAAACTTGCCAAGCGCGCGCCCCGTTGCTAGGCAATCGAAAACAGTTATTGAGGGCCGCCCATGTCCACCGACGCGACCGCCTATGTTCCGCCGACCGAAGTCGATCTGGTCACGATCAAAAGCATCCTGCCGCACCGTTACCCCTTCCTGCTGATCGACCGCGTGCGTGATATCGTGCCGGGCGAAAGCTGCGTCGGCGTCAAGAACGTGACTGCGAACGAACCGCATTTCGAAGGCCACTTCCCGCAGGAGCCGGTCATGCCCGGCGTCCTCATCATCGAGGCCATGGCCCAGGCCGCGGCCGTGCTGGTCGGCGTGTCGCTGGATCTGGCCGGCAAGGGAATGGGCACCTATTTCATGTCCATCGACAAATGCCGCTTTCGCCAGAAGGTCGTGCCGGGCGACGTGCTGGAACTGCACATGAAGACCCTGCGCGGTGGCGGCAAGATCTGGAAATTCGAAGGCCGTGCCCTGGTCAACGGCAAGCTTGCCGCCGAGGCCGAGGTGATGGCCATGCTGAACCGTGGCGACAATGGCTGATCCGATCATCATCCATCCCTCGGCCGTCGTGGACCCCGCCGCGAAGATCGGCGAGGGCTGCGAGATCGGACCGTTCTGTGTCATCGGCCCCGAGGTAGTCCTTGGCCGGGGCGTGGTCCTGAAATCCCATGTCGTGCTGGCGGGCGATACCGTCATCGGCGACGGGACCGAGATCTATTCCTTCGCCTCGATCGGCGAGGTGCCGCAGGATCGCAAGTTCAGGGGCGAACACACCAAGCTGGTGATCGGTGCCCGGAACCGCATCCGCGAGCATGTGACGATGAACCCCGGCACCGAGGGCGGTGGCGGCATCACCCGCGTCGGCGATGACGGATTGTTCCTTGCGGGCAGCCACGTCGCGCATGATTGCCGGGTGGGCGACCGCGTCACCATCGTCAACCATGCCGCGCTTGCTGGCCATTGCATCGTCGAGGATGATGTGACCATCGGCGGGCTTGCCGGGGTGCACCAATTCGTCCGCATCGGGCGCGGGGCAATGATCGGGGCGCTGACCATGGTCACCGCAGACGTGATTCCGTTCGGTCTGGTTCAGGGGCCGCGCGGCCACCTGGACGGGTTGAACCTGGTCGGGCTGAAGCGCCGCGGCGTTTCCCGCGACGAAATCCACGCGCTGCGCGAGATGTTCGCGCGTCTGGGCGAGGGCAGCTTCCGCGATAAGGCCCGCCAACTGGCCGAAGAGGAAACCGGGCCGATGGTGCGCGAGGTGCTGGACTTCATCCTCGGTCCCTCGGACCGCAGCTTTCTGGCGCCGCATTCATGAGCCGCATCGCCCTGATCGCAGGCGAGGGTCGCCTTGCCCCCGCCATTGCCGCCGCGCTGGACACCCCCGTGATCTATGCGCTGGACCATCTTCGCCCCGAGATCGAGGCCAAGCCCTTTCGGCTTGAACGGCTGGTGCCGTTTCTGGACGAATTGACCGAGCAGGGCGTCACCCGCGCGGTCTTTGCCGGCGCCATCCGGCGTCCGCGGATCGAGCCCGACCTGTTCGACCAGCGCACGATGGCGATCGTGCCCCGTATCCTGATGGGGATGCAGTCGGGCGACGACGCCGCACTGCGCGCCGTTCTAGACGTCTTCGAAGAGGCGGGGATCCACATCGTCTCGGTCGATGAAATCCTGCCCGAGCTGGTGCCGGGAGAAGGGGTGCTGGCCGGTGAGCCAAGCCCCCGCGACCAGAAGGACGCGGCCCGCGCGGCCGAGATCGTGCATGGGCTTGGGCCCCTGGACGTGGGACAGGGTGCCGTTGTGGCCCAGGGCCTGTGCCTTGCCATCGAGGCGCTGCCCGGCACGCAGGCGATGCTTGAATTTGCAAAGCTTCATGCCGGGCTGAAACCCGATCCCAAGGGGGCGAAGGGGCTCCTTTACAAGGCGCCAAAGCCCGGACAGGACCGCCGGATCGATTTGCCGACCATTGGTCCCGACACGGTCCGCCAGGCGGCCGAAGCCGGGCTTGGCGGCATCGTCTGGGAAGCCGGGAGCGTCATCCTGCTGGAACGGGACGAGGCTGTCCACTGTGCCAATCAGGCGGGGTTGTTCCTTTGGGCGCGGGCTTGAATTGGGTATTTGGAAAACGGCGAAAACCATCGGGCAATTCATCGTTTCACAAATACCCATCAGCGACGGCGCAAGCGGAGTGACGCGATGAAGTTCTTCCTGATCGCGGGCGAGCCTTCGGGCGACAATCTGGGCGGCCCCTTGATGGCCGGGCTGAAAACCCTCGATCCGGAAGCCGCTTTTCTTGGCGTCGGCGGCCCTTCTATGGGTGCCGAGGGGCTGGAAAGCCTGTTCCCCATGGAAGAGCTTTCGGTCATGGGCCTCGTCGAGGTGCTGCCGAAATACCGCCAGCTGAAGGCCCGTATTCGCCAGACCGCGAAAGCGGTGGCCGAGGCGCGGCCGGACGCGCTCATCACCATCGACAGCCCGGATTTCTGCCTTCGCGTCGCGCGCGAGGCGCGGGAGATGATGCCCGACCTGCGGACAATTCATTACGTCGCGCCCTCGGTCTGGGCGTGGCGTTCGGGACGTGCGGCGAAGATGGCGCAGGTCATCGACCATGTGCTGGCGATCCTTCCCTTCGAGCCGCCCTATATGCAGGCCGCAGGCATGAGCTGCGATTTCGTGGGTCATCCGATCGCTGCCGAGCCCGTCGGCACCGCGGATGAAGGCATCGCCTTCCGCGAGGCGCATGATATTGCCGCGGATGCGCCCCTTATCCTTTGCCTGCCCGGTTCGCGACGCGGAGAGGTGGCGCGGCTTGGTCCCCGTTTCGACGAGGCCCTGATGCAGCTTCGCGACCGCCTGCCCGAGATCCGCGTCGTCATTCCGACGGTGCGCGGGGTCTCTGGCCTGGTCCGCGACATGGCGAAGCGCTGGCCCACTGCCCCAATCGTCGTCGAGACGCCCGAGGACAAGCGCGCCGCATTCGCCGCCGCCAATCTTGCCCTTGCGGCCTCGGGGACGGTCAGCCTGGACCTTGCAGCCAATGACGTGCCGATGGTGATCGGCTATGACGTCGCTCCGCTCAGCCGGATGATCATCGGCTTGATGCTGAAGACGGACACCGTGACCTTGGTCAACCTGGTCAGCGAAACGCGCACGGTTCCCGAGTTTCTGGGTCGCAAGTGCCAGCCAGGCGCGATGTTCAAGGCGCTGCACGAGCTGATCGAAAACCCGGCCGCGCGGGCCGCCCAGCATGAGGCTATGGCCCTGACGATGGAGCGGCTGGGGCGCGGCGGCGAGGCTCCGGGCCTGCGCGCCGCGCGCTCCGTCATGGCGGCGCTTAGTTCTGCGCGGCAACCACGATGATTTCGACCTTGTAGTCCGGCGTCGCCAGGGCCGATTCGCCCGTGGCGCGGGCCGGAGCGTGGCCGGCGGGGACCCACGCGTCCCAAACTGCGTTCATGTCCGCGAACTGGCTCATGTCGGCCATCCAGACCTGCGCCGAAAGGATGCGGGTCTTGTCCGAGCCGCATTCGGCCAGAAGGCGATCGATCTGGGCCAGCACCTGCTGGGTCTGTTCGGTCACGCTTGCACCCGGATTGCCGACCTGGCCAGCCAGATAGACGGTGCCGTTGTGGATGACGGCCTGGCTCATGCGGGCGCCGGTCTCGATGCGTTTGATATCGGACATGGGATTCCTTTCGGGTTGGGCCGGTGGTCGGGGATCGAGCCGCCGGCGAAGCCGGTTCGTCATGCCAAAGCGCGCGCCGGCGTTCAATGCCATCAACTGCCCATTCCAGCGAAAGGCGCCCGGCAGAGGGGACCCGCCGGGCGCCACCGCACCGATGGGGGCATCGCCCTGCGATCATGTGCGCGGCAGACGACAGGAAGATGACGGCGAGAGCTGCAAGGCGCCGGTCATAAGCGCGCGAACGGCCATATCGATCCGCGGCAAGTGCCCCTTTTCGACTAGGCCAACGATTTCAGGAGGTTTTCCTGGTGCTGCGAGAGAGGATTGAACTCTCGACCTCACCCTTACCAAGGGTGTGCTCTACCACTGAGCTACCGCAGCGCCGGTGGAGGGCGTTTAGACCGACTGATCGGGGGGTGCAAGGGGGTGGTGCAAGAAAAAATGAAATCTCCGGTTGCCTCGCACGGAAAGCCCGATGCTGGACGCAAGGCTGCTCAGGCGGTAACAGGGGGCCATGACAAAGGGACCCCGCAAGCCGGATGTTGTGAACGACCGCGAAGCGAGGCTGAAAGCCGCGTTGCGCGCGAATCTTGCCCGTCGCAAGACGCAGGGGCGGGCACGCGCCGCACAGGACGATTCCCCCGATCAGGATGGGCCTGCGGCGCGGGCGATACAGGACGGGCCGATGCCCGAGGACGAGGAATAGATGGATCAGATCATTGTAAGGGGCAACGGGCCGCTTCACGGCGAAATTCCGATCGCCGGTGCGAAGAATGCCTGCCTGACGCTCATGCCCGCGACCCTGCTGACCGACCAGCCGCTGACGCTGACCAATGCGCCGCGTCTGTCGGACATCCGGACCATGACCGACCTGCTGCGCTCGCTGGGGGCAGAGGTCGCCAGCCTGCAGGACGGACAGGTCCTGGCACTGTCCAGCCACGACCTGAACAGCCATACCGCCGATTACGACATCGTGCGCAAGATGCGGGCCTCGATTCTGGTTCTGGGACCGATGCTGTCGCGGGACGGGCAGGCAATCGTTTCGTTGCCGGGCGGATGTGCGATCGGTGCGCGGCCGGTGGACCTGCACCTGAAGGCGTTTGAGGCCATGGGAGCGGAACTGGATCTGCGCGATGGCTATGTCCATGCCAAGGCGCCCGTGGGCGGGCTTCGCGGTGCGGTGATCGATTTTCCGATCGTCTCGGTCGGTGCAACCGAAAATGCGCTGATGGCGGCGACTCTTGCCCGGGGCACGACGGTCCTGAAAAACGCTGCCCGCGAGCCCGAGATCGTCGATCTTGCGCAGTGCCTGCGCCGCATGGGCGCGAATATCGAGGGCGAGGGCACCTCGACCATCACGATCGAAGGGGTGCAGGCCTTGTCCGGGGCGACCCATCCGGTGGTCACGGACCGGATCGAGCTTGGCACCTACATGCTGGCTCCCGCTATCTGCGGGGGCGAGGTTGAATGCCTTGGTGGCCGGATCGACCTGGTTTCGGCCTTCTGCGAGAAGCTGGATGCCGCTGGGATCGAGGTGACGGAAACCGACCGGGGGCTGAAGGTTGCACGCAAGAACGGCCGCATCCGGGCGGTCGATGTCGTGACCGAGCCTTTCCCCGGCTTCCCGACAGACCTGCAGGCGCAGATGATGGCGCTGCTGTGCATGGCCGAGGGGACTTCGGTGCTTGAGGAGAAGATTTTCGAGAACCGCTTCATGCATGCGCCGGAACTGACCCGCATGGGTGCGCGTATCGAAGTGCATGGCGGACATGCGACAGTCCACGGCGTCGACAAGCTGCGCGGGGCGCGGGTCATGGCGACGGACCTGCGCGCCTCGGTCAGCCTGATCCTCGCCGGACTGGCGGCCGAGGGTGAAACCGTGGTCAGCCGCGTCTATCACCTTGACCGCGGCTATGAGAAGGTCGTGCGCAAGCTGCGGGGCGTGGGCGCCGATATCGAACGTATCAAGGGGACACCATCCGATGAATGACGCGCGTTTCAGCGATGCCGATCCCGCGCCCCTGGCGCTGATGGCGGGGGATGTCGAGGATCTGACGGTTGTTTCCGCCCTGGTCCAGGATGCGATCCTGCCGATCACCGAGATTTCCTATGACCTGCGCCACCGCCAGCTTGCGCTGCTGCTGAACCGCTTTCGCTGGGAAGACGCGGACAGTGCGCGCCGCGAAGAGCGGCCCTATGAACGGGTGCGGACGGTCCTGCTGATCTCGGACGTGACCCGCGTGCAAAGCGACGGGATCGACCGCGAGGATGCCGACCTGATCCTGGAACTGCTGGCGCTGCGCTGGCAGGCGGGTGAGGATGGGACCGGCCAACTGCTGCTGGAATTCGCGGGCGACGGCACGCTTTCGGTCGATGCGGAATGCCTGAACGTCGAACTGCGCGATGTGACGCGACCCTATGTCGCGCCGTCCCGCCGCGCGCCGGAACACCCCGAGGACTAGCGGCGGCCGCGCCACGCCGCGCCCCTTGCGGGGCGCGACGATCCACCGCGATTCCTCCGGCGGCAAGCAGGCGCAGGCCGCTTGAGCCGCCGGGCGGCAGCGGCTAACAAGGTCCAACCATTACGAGTGTGACCATGCCCATCCATCTGTCGACCGCCGAACCCGATTTCCAGCAGCGCTTTGCCGCCATGCTTTCCATGAAGCGTGAGGATTCGGCCGATGTGAACGACGTCGTGACCTCGATCATCGCCGATGTGCGGGAACGCGGGGACGAAGCTCTGGTCGATTTGAGCGGACGCTTCGACCGGGTGGCCCTGACACCGCAGACGCTGGCCTTCGACAAGGACGAGATCGCGGCGCAGATCGCCCTTGTTTCGGATGAAGAGCGGGCGGCCTTGACTGTGGCGGCCGACCGCATCCGCGCCTATCACGCGCGGCAATTGCCCGAGGACATGGAATGGACCGACCCCGAGGGGGCGACGCTGGGCTGGCGCTGGACGCCGGTTTCGGCGGCGGGCCTGTATGTGCCGGGCGGGCAGGCCAGCTATCCCTCTTCGGTGCTCATGAACGCGATTCCGGCGCGCGTCGCGGGTGTCGAACGGCTGGTGATCTGCGTGCCGACGCCGAATGGGCAGGTCAATCCGCTGGTGCTGCTGGCCGCGCAACTGGCGGGCGTCGATGAAATCTATCGCATCGGGGGCGCCCAGGCCATCGCCGCAATGGCCTATGGCACCGAGACGATCCGACCGGTCGACAAGATCACCGGGCCCGGCAATGCCTATGTCGCGGCGGCCAAGCGGCATGTCTTTGGTCGCGTCGGGATCGACATGATCGCCGGTCCATCCGAGGTGCTGATCATTGCCGAGGGCGCGCAGAACCCGGAATGGCTGGCGCTGGACCTGTTGGCGCAGGCGGAACATGACGCCGATGCGCAGTCGATCCTGATTACCCCCGACAAGGCGCTGGCCGATGCAGTAGTCCTTGAGGTCGAGCGGATTTTGCCGACATTGCCCCGCGCAAAGGTCGCCGGGGCAAGCTGGCGCGATTATGGCACCGTGATCCTGACCCGCGATCTGGACGAGGCGGCGACCCTTTCGGATCGCATTGCGCCCGAACATCTTGAACTTTGCGTCGACGACCCGGAGGCACTTGCCGCTAAGACCCGCCATGCTGGCGCGATCTTCCTGGGCGGTTGGACCCCCGAGGCGGTGGGCGATTACGTCAGCGGACCGAACCACGTCCTGCCGACTGCGCGCTCGGCCCGTTTTTCGTCGGGACTGTCGGTGATGGACTTCATGAAGCGCACGACGATGGCGCGGCTGACCCCCGAGGCTTTGGCGAAGATCGGCCCCGATGCGGTGGTGCTGGCCGCCTCGGAGGGGCTTTCGGCCCATGGGCTTTCCGTTGCCTCGCGGATCCGCGCGCTGAACGGAGGGCAGGGATGATCGCGATTGCGGCCACGGCCCGGCTGTGCCGTGTCGAGATCGACGACAGGGCCATGCCTCCGGCCTCTCCCGAGATGGAGCAGGACCGCCGCGTTGCCGTTTTCGATTTGCTCGAAGACAACAGCTTCAGCCTGCCGGGCCGGGAAGGACAAGCCGTGCCTGCGGGGCCCTATGCGCTGGTGCTTGCACTGCGGGAAAAGCGGCTGGTCTTCGACATCTCGACCGAGGGGGGCGAGAAGGTGGCGGAATTCCACCTTGCGATGGGTCCATTCCGCCAGACGGTCAAGGACTACTTCCAGATCTGCGCAAGCTATTTCGACGCGGTGAAGCGCCTGCCTCCCGCCCAGATCGAGGCGATCGACATGGCCCGCCGGGGCATTCACAACGAGGGCGCGCGCACCCTGCAGGAACGGCTTGAGGGTAAGGCGGTTGTCGATATCGACACGTCGCGCAGGCTGTTCACACTGATCTGCGCGCTGATCCCGGAGTAATCCGTGGCAGGACAGATCCCCCATTCGGTGCTGTTCTGCTGCGACCACAATGCGATTCGGTCCCCGATCGCCGAGGGGATGATGAAGCACTTCTACGGTCGTGCAGCCTATGTCCAGTCGGCAGGCGTCAAGAACGACATGGAGGTGGACGGCTTCGCCATCGCCGTCTGCAAGGAACTCGGGATCGAGATCT
Organism: Paracoccus broussonetiae; assembly: GCF_031854425.1. Classification (NCBI taxonomy): domain Bacteria; kingdom Pseudomonadati; phylum Pseudomonadota; class Alphaproteobacteria; order Rhodobacterales; family Paracoccaceae; genus Paracoccus; species Paracoccus broussonetiae. The sequence goes on from NZ_JAVRQI010000005.1 coordinate 77,182, forward strand.
CGCAGCACCGCTCTCGTTCATTCGCCGAGATGAAGGAATGGGGCGACGACCTGGGCAGTTTCGACCTGGTGGTGGCGTTGTCGCCGGCCAGCCAAAGGCAGGCGCTGGAACTGACGCGGGTTTCGCATCTTGAGGTCGAGTACTGGCCGATCATGGACCCGACGGGGCTGGCGGAATCGCGCGACGCGAAGCTGGCGATCTATCGCCAGATCCGCGACCAGATCCGCCACCGCATGATCGACCGCTTTGGTCCCCCGATCGTGCCCTCGGCCGCCGCCGAAGGCATCTAGGGCAGGGCGGCGCAGCCGTCAGACGACGACCGCAGCCCCTTCGGTCGCGGGGCCGACATGGGCGCGGAAGGCCGCGAACAGCTCGCGCCCCATGCCTTCGGCCGAACGCGCGGGGTCAAAGCTTGCATTCTCGCGCGCATCGAAATCCTCGCTCAGGCATTCCAACACCCCGCGCGTGGCGTCAAGGCGCAGAAGGTCGCCGTCACGCAGCCGCGCAAGCGGACCGCCATTCGCTGCCTCGGGCGAGACGTGGATCGCGGCGGGAACCTTGCCGGAGGCGCCCGACATGCGCCCGTCCGTCACCAGCGCGACCCGCAGCCCGCGATCCTGAAGCACCGCCAGCGTGGGTGTCAGCGAATGCAGTTCAGGCATTCCGTTGGCACGCGGACCCTGGAAACGGACTACGACGATCGTATCCTGGGTGAACTCGCCGCGCTTGAAGGCGGCCTTGACCTCTTCCTGGTCCGAAAAGACGCGGGCCGGGGCCTCGATGACATGGCGTTCGGGGGCAACGGCGGACACCTTGATGACGCCCCGGCCAAGGTTGCCGTCCAGCTGCTTCAGACCGCCGGTCGCCGCGAAGGGGTCCGAGGCCGGGCGCAGGATCTTGTCGTTCAACGATGCGCGCGCGCCCTCGACCCAATGGACCTGCCCGTCGTGCAATTTCGGTTCCTGCGCGTAAAGGTCCAGCCCGCCACCCGCGATGGTCTTGACGTCGGGATGCAGCAGGCCCGCTTCGATCAGTTGGCCGATCATGAAGCCCAGCCCGCCAGAGGCATGGAAGTGGTTCACGTCCGCCAGCCCGTTCGGATAGACACGGGCCATCAGGGGGACGCATTCCGACAGGTCGTGGAAATCCTCGATATCAAGCAGGACGCCCGCCGCGCGGGCCATCGCGGGCAGGTGGATGATCAGGTTGGTGGATCCACCCGTCGCCATCAGCCCAACGATCCCGTTCACGAAGGCGCGTTCATCCAGCACGTCGCCCGCGGGCAGATAGTCGTTGCCCAGTCGCGTGATCGCGGCGGCTCGGGTAACGGCGGCCGTCGTCAGCGCCTCGCGCAGCGGCGTGTTGGGGTTCACGAAGCTTGAGCCCGGCAGGTGCAGGCCCATGAACTCCATCAGCATCTGGTTCGAATTCGCGGTGCCATAGAATGTGCAGGTGCCGGGGCTGTGATAGCTGGCCATTTCGGCCGCCATCAGGGCCTCTCGCCCGACTTCGCCTGCGGCGAATTGCTGGCGGACCTTGGACTTCTCGTCATTGGGCAGGCCCGAGGGCATCGGCCCGGCCGGAATGAAGACGGCGGGAATATGGCCGAAGGTCGCGGCGGCGATCACAAGGCCGGGCACGATCTTGTCGCAGACGCCCAGATAAAGCGCTGAATCGAAGGTGTCATGGGACAGCGCAACGCCCGAGGCAAGCGCGATCACATCGCGCGAAAACAGCGACAGCTCCATCCCGGCGCGGCCCTGCGTAACGCCGTCGCACATCGCCGGAACCCCGCCCGCGACCTGCGCGGTCGCGCCTGCCGCATGGGCGGCGCGCCGGATCAGATCGGGATAGCGTTCATAGGGCTGATGCGCGGACAGCATGTCATTATAAGCGGTGATGATCCCGACATTGGGCTTGCGCGCTGCGGCGAAATCATCTTTGTCGGGCATGGCCGCATAGGCATGGGCCTGATTGCCACAAGACAGATGTGCGCGGCGCGGGCCGTCCTCGGCAGCGCGGGCGATCTTTGTCTGATAGTCCGAGCGGGTCTTGGCCGAACGTTCGCGAATGCGGTCGGTCACTCGGTCGACGGTGGCGTGCAAGGTCATGGCTGGCGTCCTCCTGAGCGGTTATATAGTCCGTTAGCGATAACGGCGCAACCGCGTCACACTTGCCCCGCGCGCCGGGTCGTGGCAATCCTGCGCCGTTCGAACGAGGCCCAAAATGACCGCTGACCTGCCCATCATCCGCCTGCGCCCCAAGTCCAAACCCCAGGCGATCCGACATGGTTTCCCTTGGGTCTTTGCGGATGAACTGGTGACCGACCGCCGCACCCGCGCGATTGCCCCCGGAAGTTTCGCCGAGCTTCAGGATGCCGAACATCGCCCGCTGGGCCTGTGCACGGTCAATCCGAACTCCAAGATCATCGCGCGAGTGATGGACGCCGACCCCGGCGCGCGCATCGACGGTGACTGGATTGCTGCGCGCCTGTCGCGCGCACTTGCGCTGCGCGAGCGGCTGTTCGACAAGCCCTTCTACCGCCTTGTCCATGCCGAGTCGGACGGGCTTCCCGGCACCATCATCGACCGCTTTGGCGACGCCGCCGTCATCCAGCCCAATGCCGCCTGGGCCGAGCGCATGTCGACCGAGATCGCCGCCGCGCTGCGCGAGGTGACGGGCGTGCGCACCGTGATCCTGAACGGACAGGGACGGGCGCGCGGCCTTGAGGGACTGGACGAGCGGCTGGAGATCCTGTCGGGCGAGATGTCCGGTCCGGTCGAGGTGTCGATGAATGGCGCCATCTATCTTGCGGACCTGATGCAGGGACAAAAAACGGGCCTGTTCTATGACCAGCGCCCCAACCACGCCTTTGCCCAGCGTCTGGCCAAGGGCGCGCGCGTTCTGGACGTGTTTTCCCATGTCGGCGGCTTTGGCCTTGCCGCGCTGGCCGGCGGTGCCGTGCAGGCGACCTGCATCGACGGCTCGGCGCCGGCGCTGCAACTGGCGCAGGGCGGGGCAAAGGCGATGGGCGCGGCCGACCGGCTTGTGATCCGGCAGGGTGATGCCTTTACGCAGATGGAGGCGCTGGCGGCCGAGGGCGCGCAATTCGACGTGGTGATCTGCGACCCACCGGCCTTCGCCCCTTCGAAACAGGCGCTGGAGGCGGGGCTGCGGGCCTATGAACGCGTGGCGAAGCTGGCGGCCCCGCTGGTCGCGCCGGGCGGCTATCTGGGCCTTTGCTCGTGCAGCCATGCGGCCGACCTGACCTCGTTCCGCAATGCCAGCGCCCGCGGTATCGGCCGGGGCGGACGTCGCAGCCAGCTGATCCATACCGGGCAGGCCGGACCCGATCACCCGACGCTGCCGCAACTGGCCGAAACGGGGTACCTGAAGGCCCTGTTCTTCCGGCTGGACGGATGAAGGCGGTCCTGGACGCCTGCGTTCTTTATCCCACCGTCCTGCGCGAGATTTTGTGCGACGTGGCGGCGGCGGGATTGTTCCAGCCGGTCTGGTCGCAGCGCATCCTTGACGAATGGCGATATGCCGCAGACCGGCAAGGCGTCCCCGCCGGGGTCGAAATTGCGCTGCTGCAGGATCGGTTCCCGCAGGCGATGACCCTGCCCTCTGGCGGGGCAGAGGGGCTTGATCTGCCCGATCCCGCCGACCGCCATGTGGTCGAGGCTGCTCTGGCGTCGGGGGCGGGATTGATCGTGACGGCGAACCTGCGCGATTTTCCCCGCAGTGCCCTGGCGGCGGCAGGGCTTGCCGCCATTCACCCCGATGAATTTCTTCGCGATTTTTTCCTCAATCACCCCGATCCCGTGCTGGGCGCGGTCGCGGCGACGCAGGATCGCGCGCGGCGCGCTGGCGGCGAACTCGCTCGCAAGGAGTTGATGCGCCGCGCCCGCTTGCCACGTCTTGCCAAGGCGATCGACCGGCTGGCAGGGTCGGATGTTGCGGCGCAGCGCGGATCGGGCGAGGGTAGGTAAAGATGAGGGCAGGGTTGATGTTATCGCTAACAGACGCTAGTCCCATTCCCATGGACGAGGAGGGCCTGATGGTTTCGCGCATCATTCCGGTGGAAGAATTCGACCTGGTGGTCTTTGGCGCGACTGGCGATCTTGCGCATCGCAAGATCCTGCCGGGGCTTTACCGGCGCTATGTGGCGGGCCAGATCCCGCCCTCGGCCCAGATCATCGGCGCGGCGCGCACACGTCAGGACGACGCCGCCTTCCGCGAGGAAGCGCGCAACGCGATCCGGGAGTTCGCCGGTCCGACCGAAGACCTGTCCCAGCTTGACGATTTCCTGTCGCATCTTGGTTACGTCGCCATCGATGCGCGCGGAACCGATGGGTGGCAGGAACTCAAGGCCCGCATCCGGCAGGGCGTGGTGCATGCTTTCTACTTCTCGGTTGCCCCCGCATTGTTCGGCGACATTGCGCAGCGCCTTGCCGATCACGGCATCGCCGATGCAAACAGCCGCATCGTGGTCGAGAAGCCCTTTGGCCGCGACCTTGCCACGGCGCGCGAGCTGAATGCCACGCTGGCCCGGCATTTCGCGGAAAACCAGATCTATCGGATCGACCATTATCTGGGCAAGGAAACCGTCCAGAACCTGATGGCCGTGCGCTTCGCCAACATGCTCTTCGAGCCGCTGTGGAACGCGCAATACGTCGATCACGTCCAGATCACCGTGGCCGAAACGGTGGGCGTCGGCGGGCGTGGCGAATATTACGATCATTCCGGCGCGATCCGCGACATGGTCCAGAACCACATGATGCAGCTTCTGTGCCTGATCGCGATGGAGCCGCCCTATCACTTCGATCCGGACGCGGTCCGCGACGAAAAGCTGAAGGTCATCCGCGCGCTGGAGCCCTTGACGCCGGGGGACATCGTGCGCGGGCAGTATCACGGCGGGCCGGACGGTTCGGATTACCTGCGCGACGTCGACAACCCCGCCTCACGCACCGAAAGCTATGTCGCGCTGAAGGTGAACATCGCCAACTGGCGCTGGACTGGCACGCCCTTCTATCTGCGCACGGGCAAAAGGCTTCGCGCCCGGACCAGCGAAATCGTGGTGACGTTCAAGGCGCCGCCGCATTCGATCTTTGACGAGGTGGACGGCCCGCGTTCGAACCAGCTTGTCATCAAGCTGCAGCCGAACGAAGGCATGGACCTGACGGTGATGATCAAGGAGCCGGGGCCGGGCGGGATGCGCCTGGTGCAGGTGCCCCTGGACATGAGCTTTGCCGACGCGCTGGGGGCGAACGGCACCGACATGCCCGATGCCTATGAACGGCTTATCATGGATGTGATCCGCGGCAACCAGACCCTGTTCATGCGCGGCGACGAGGTCGAGGCGGCCTGGGCCTGGACCGATCCCATCATCGCCGAATGGGAGGCTGGATCGAAACGCCCCGAGCCTTATGATGCGGGCTCAAGCGGACCCGAGGAGGCGCTGCGCCTTCTGCATCGCGACAACCGCCGCTGGAGGGAGATCAGGCCGTGACCATGGAATTCGTCGAATACCCCGACCGCGAGATGATGGCCCTGTCGCTGGCCCGCAAGATCTCGGGCGAACTGGCCCAGCATCTGCGCGTGAACGAGACGGCAACCCTTTGCGTTCCGGGGGGAACGACGCCCGGCCCTCTTTTCGACACGCTGTCGGGTGGCGATCTGGATTGGTCGCGGGTCACGGTCTTTCTGAACGACGAACGCTGGGTGGACGGCGAACATGTGCGTTCGAACAGCCGCCTGCTGCATCGCCACCTTCTGACGAACAATGCGGCCGCAGCCCGCTATATCGACCTTTATACGGGCGACCCCGAGCCCGAGCAGGCGGTCGACACACTTGCCGCCCAGATCCAGCCTCTGCTGCCGATCACGGTGCTGCTTTTGGGCATGGGCACGGACATGCATACCGCAAGCCTGTTTCCCGGCGCCCCCGAGACGGCGCAGGCCCTTGCCCCCCATGCGCCCCCGGTGATGGCGGTGCGCAGCATCAAGGACGAACCCCGGATCACGCTGACCGCCTCGGCGCTGCAAAAGGCGATTTGCCCGCATCTGATGATCACCGGCGCCGACAAGCGCGAGGCGCTGGAACGTGCCCAGACGCTTGATGCGCGCGACGCGCCGATCCGCGCCTTTCTGGGCGATATTACCGTGCACTGGGCAGAGTAACCTGACATGAACGACATCTGGAAGCGCTTGGCCGAACACCACCGGCAGCAGGGCGACCTGCGGATCGAGGATCTGTTTGCCGCCGATCCCGGTCGCGCGACAGGCTTTGCGACCTCGGCCGACGGGCTGGTCTTCGACTGGTCGAAGACGGCGATCGACGCCACGGCGCGCGACCTGCTGTTGCAACTGGCGGCCCCCGTCGCCGCCCGTCGTGACGCGATGTTCGCAGGCCAGCGCATCAACGAAACCGAGGATCGGGCCGTCCTGCACACCGCCTTGCGCAACCTTGACGGCAGCGTGACCGTCGACGGCAAGGACGTCATGCCTCAGGTGCGCGAGACCCATCAGCACATGCGCGATTTTGCCGCGCGCGTGCGCAGCGGCGCGTTTTCGGGGCAGGGCGGGCGCTTCACCGATGTCGTGAACATCGGCATCGGCGGTTCCGACCTTGGCCCGGCCATGGCGACGCGGGCCTTGTCGCCCTGGCATGACGGGCCGCGGGTGCATTTCGTTTCGAACGTGGACGGGGCGGATATCGCGGACGCGCTGAAGGGTCTTGATCCCGCGACGACGCTGGTGATCGTCGCCTCCAAGACCTTCACCACGATCGAGACGATGACCAATGCCGCGACCGCCCGGGACTGGATGGCCGGATCGGTGACGACCCCGGCCACCCAATTCGCGGCGCTGAGTTCGGCCCAGGGCAAGACCGCTCAATGGGGCATCGATGCGGACCGTGTCTTCGGGTTCGAGGACTGGGTCGGCGGGCGCTATTCCATGTGGGGTCCGATCGGCCTGTCTCTGATGATCGCCATCGGCCCGGATGCCTTCGACGAATTCCTTGCCGGCGGGCTGGCGATGGACCGCCATTTCCGTTCCGCGCCGGACGGGCAGAACCTGCCGGTGCTGCTCGCGCTGGTCGGCCTGTGGCACAATCAGGTCTGCGGCTATGGCACCCGCGCCGTCCTGCCCTATGACAATCGGCTTGCACGCCTGCCGGCCTATCTCCAGCAGCTCGAGATGGAATCGAACGGCAAGCGGGTGGCGATGGATGGCAGCGACCTGACCCTGCCCTCGGGCCCGGTGATCTGGGGAGAGCCGGGGACGAATGGCCAGCACGCCTTCTATCAACTGATCCATCAGGGCACGCAGGTCATCCCCTGCGAATTCATGCTGGCGGCGCGTGGGCATGAGTCGGACCTTGCCCATCACCACCTGCTTCTGGCCGCGAACTGCCTTGCCCAGTCCGAGGCGCTGATGCGCGGCCGCTCGCTTGACGAGGCGCGCGGGCTAATGCGGGCGAAGGGCCTTGAGGGGGCGGAACTTGAACGCCAGGCCCGCCACCGGGTCTTTCCGGGCAACCGGCCATCGACGACACTGGTCTTTCCCGAACTCACGCCCTTCGTTCTTGGGCAGATCGTGGCGCTTTACGAACATCGCGTCTTTGTCGAAGGCGTGATCCTTGGGATCAACAGCTTCGATCAATGGGGCGTGGAGCTGGGCAAGGAACTTGCGCTGCAGGTGGCACCGCTTCTGGACGGTGTGGCATCGCCCGGCCATGACCCATCGACCGAACATCTCGCGGCACTGATCCGAGAGTTGCGCGGCTGACCCATCGCGGTCTTCACCGTTTTCCAAATACCCATTCGCCGCCGGTGCCACGGGCCCGGCGGCGATCGCATTTCCGCAATGCTCACCACCGCCGAGCATCTGAAAATAACAAAGGCGGCGGAATGGGTTCCGCCGCCTTTCTCATCCAGTTTCAGGCCTTACTCGGCAGGTGCCTTCGGGGCGTCAGGGGCACCTTCAGCGGGCAGAAGATCGAAGACCGCGGTGACCTGCGCGCTGACTTCAAGCTCACCCGCGGCGATCGGGACCGAGGAATCCGCCTTGGCCTCGGCGCGCATCGCCATCAGCGGGCGCGGGCCTTCGGGGATGGCCGCGTCGGACAGCATCCGGATCTGGCCAAGCCGCATCCCGGCCGCCTCGGCCATCAATTCGGCGCGGCGGCGGGCATCGACCACGGCGTCGGCACGGGCCTTGTCCTCGGCCTCGGCCATGTCCTCACGGGCGAAGCTGATCCCGCTGATCTCGTTCGCACCGGTCGAAACCAGCCGGTCCAGCACTGCGCCTAGGCCGTCAAGATCCCGGACGCGGACGTTCACGGTGTTCTGCGCGACATAGCCCACCATCTTCGGCGGCTGGTTGTTATCATAGACCATCTTCGGCGACAGGCTCAGCCCGGCGGTCTGGATGTCGCGCGCCTCGACGCCCTCGGCGGTCAGCGCGTCAATCACGGCCTTCTGGCGGCTGGAGTTCTGGGTCATCGCCTCTTCAGCGGTTGCGGCCTCGGTGCTGACACCCAGGGTGATCAGCGCAAGATCCGGGGCCGCGCTCGATCGTCCTTGCCCGGTGACGGTCAGCTTGGCGGCGTGATGCGGCATCTTGTGGCCCATCCCGGCCGACGGCGCTTCGTTCGGGCCGGGCGCGGGGGACTGCGCCATGGCAGGCGCGGCCAGCAGCGCCGCAAGCGAGACAGCCGTCAGGAACGGTCGGAAAGGGGTCATCTCTGGTTCTCCTTGGTGCGGTCGGGCGTCCCGGCCGCAGGTGTTGCAGTCGAAACGGTCTAACGCGAAACCATCGCTTCCGATCCCTCACAAAAGGGTGTTCCGCTTTTCACGCGGCGTGATCTGAGGTAGTTCATGCATACAATTTGAAGTCGCGCCGCGGCGCCCGGATCTGCAAGGCAAAGCCGATAGATGTCGCTTGATTCCGTTACCGAATACGCCCTGACTTTCAGCGGGGACGCCGTGCACCTGCAGAAGCGTGACCCTTTCACGCCGTCGCGACCGCATGAGCGCAAGCCTGCATGGCGTCATCTCGGCTCGGTAGATTTCGACGAACCCGATTTTCACGACATGCTGACCGAATTGCGGACGATGGCGACGGGCGAAGGGGCAGAGGTTCCGTTGGCGGTGACGCTGGTGATCCCAGACGACCAGATCCTTTACACGACCCTGACCATCGCGCCTTCGGGCGACCGCGAAAGGGCGGTGGCAAAATCGCTGGACGGGCTGACCCCCTATCCCATCGACGAGCTTTCCTTCGACTGGGAGGGCGAGGGGGACAGCGTGCGCGTCGCCGCGGTTGCGCGCCAGACCCTGCGCGAGGCGCTGGAGTTCGCCCGTGAATACGGGTTCGAGGGGCAGCGCTTCTCGGCCGATCCCGAGCATGACCAGTTCGTTGGCGAGCCCGATTTCGCCCTGGCCGCGCCCGGGCGCCAGCGCCCCGTCATCGACCCTGCGCAGGCGGGCGTGACCGCTGCCGCGCTGATGTTTTCGGACGATGTCGAGGTGGCAAAGGACGACCCGACCCAGGACGAGTTCGTGCCGCAAGCGGCCGAAGACGCCCCAGACGAGGCGTTGCAGGACGCTGCGGAAGCGGCCGGGGATGCACCCCTGGCCGAGGCCGCGGATGACCTTGACACAGTGCCCCCGGACAGCCCCGCCGAGGACGAGGAACCGGCCGGGCACCCCTCGGGGACCGCGAGCGACGCCGGTTCGGTGGCGGAAACCAGCTTCCAGCCTTTGCCACCCCTTGCCGAAAGGGACGAGCAGGATCCCGATACGGCTTTCGAAGATGCCGAACGGCCTGACATGTCCCCCGAGGCGGCCGCGATCCTGCGCCATCCGCCCCAATCCGAGGCGGCCCCGGCTGATCCGTTGAATCCGCGCGCCCGGGCAGTGCACCAGCGCGCTGCCGAGGCGCGGCAGAACCGCGTTCCCGGCGCGGCGCCATCGGCCCCCGTTCGTCCGGCTTCGGCCCGGACCTCCATGCGTCGTCATTCCGGCCTGTTCGTGATGCTTGCCGTGCTGGTGGTCGGGCTGGCGATTGCCTGGGCCTTCCTTGCGCAGGACAAGCCTGTCGCACAGATCGCCCCGGATCCCACCCCGGTGCAGGTCGCTGCCGTCGATCTGCCCGCGGCGGATGCGCCCGTGGTCGAGGATCCGAACGCAGCCGATCCAACGGCAGAAGATCCGGTCGAAGAATATCAGGCCAGCGACGAGGCCGTCACGGACCCCGCTGCCCAGGCGCTTTCCGCCGAAGATCCCGCGGCCGAGATGCCCGCTGCCGACGCGGCGCAGGCCGTTTCCCCGACCACGGATCTGTCCGCAGCTCCGGCCACTTTGCGCGAAGATACCGCTGCCGCTTCCGTCACTGCTGACAGCACAGTGACCGAACCAGAGGCGCTGCCGCCGCTGATGCTGCACGAAATGAGCGATAGGGATGCGCGCCGCGTTGTCGTGGCCGCCGCCGCGGTGGCCGCCGCCGTGGTTCCGCCGCCTGCCGCAGCACCTGCCGAAACCACCGCCGCTGTCTCTGATCCTGTTCCCGCGGTGGCGGACACTCCTTCCGCTCCCACCCCCGAAGCCGCGACCGCTCAGCCCGCCCCGGCCAAGCCGGCGGCGACGGTTCCAGCTGTGAAACCTGCGGCGGTCCAGCCGCCTGCGTCCAGCCAGACCCGCAGCGCGGCGCCAGCCCCGACCCGCAGCACGGTCGGGACCGGACGCCCGGCCAGCGCGAACCGCAAGGTCGCCGCGCCCGCGCCTGCGCAGGCTGCATCGGAAGCGGACGCTCCTGCTGCCGCCAAACCGCAGCTGAGCAGCTCGGCCCGCCCGCAGCTTTCCCCGCGCCGCAGCACCCCCCAGACCTCGACGCCGCGGATGGACACGGCGCCGCGCGTCCCATCGGATCCGCTGCCATATGCGGCCAGCCAGAAATCGACGCGGCCCACGGCCAGCGCCCGTCCGCCCGTGCGGAGTTCCGCGCCCGCGCATACCCGCGAGAAGGTGTCCAGCGCCGCGGATACGCGCGAGATCCCGGTGACGGCTCCGACCCACAGGGCGCGGCCGCCGCAGCGCCCCGAAGGCTCGGTGCCAGAGATCATCCAGCCGGAAACGGATGCCCAGCTTCTGGACGACGCGGACCGGCTTCAGCTTGATGCGCTGGTGCAGGATCTGCGCCGCCACGGGCTGGCCCTGCCGCAGCCGACTGTGACCCGTCCCGCCGTCCGGCTGGCCGAGGCGCGCCCGCTGCGCAAGCCGAAGGACGCGAAGACCGTCACGGATGCGGTTTCGCCCTCGGCCGTCGAGGATGCCCTGCGTTCGGCCACGGCCGCCCCGCCAGAGCGTCCGGCCAAGGCCGCAACAAAGGCATCGGGTAAAACCGCCAGGGCAGCAGACACCGCGCCTGACCAGACCACGGCGGCTGCGCCAGCTTCGCTGCGCGGCTCGATGCGTCCGGCGGCCCGGCCGGGCGGCACTCACCGCATTTCGGAAGAGGCGGTCGAAAAGGCGATTGCGGCAGCGGTCGATGCCTCGCCCGCCATCCCGAACGCGATCAAGCTGTCAGCGCTGAACTCTTCGCCCTTGCCGCCCCGGCGGACCGAGGATGGGCCGGCGCGCGCCGCCGATGACGACAAGCCGGATACGCCCGCTGCCGCGGGTGCCGGTGCCGCTGCGGTCGCCGCCGCAGCCGCCCCCGGCCCCGACGAGGCCGAGCTGGCCGCCCGCCGTGCGCTGGATGAGCAGTTGCAGTCCCAGGCCGAGGCGCGCATCCGCGCCCGCGCCCAGGCCGATGCCGCCGCCGAGGCGCAGGCCCGCGCCCAGGCCGAGGCTCGTGCCCGTGCCCAGGCCGCCGCCGAAGAGCGCACGGCCCGCGCCCGCCAGCAGCAATACAAGCCGCCAGAGGTCGATGACGAACCCGAAATCGCCAGCAATGCCGCGCGCGGCGGCGCGACGACGGCCAGTGTCGCCAAGGCGGCAACGCAGTCGCGCGCGCTGGACACCGGCCGGACCACGATCATCGGCATCATTGGCGCGGGCAATGCCAGCCGCGCGCTGATCCGTCTGCGCAATGGCAAGGTCGTGACCGTCCGGCTGGGCGACAAGATCGACGGCGGCACCATCAACTCGATCGGCGATGGCCGCCTTACCTATGTCAAGGCCGGTCGGGTCCGCGAACTCAGGATGCTGGACGGGCGATAGATGGAAGCCCTGCTGCCGGTTGCGACGCTTTACCTGCTGACGATGGTCGTTGCCGTGCCGTTGTCGGCGCGGCTGGGGTTGGGATCGGTCCTTGGCTATCTGGTCTCGGGCATCCTGATCGGGCCGGTCCTGGGCCTTGCCGGAAGCGAGGGCGAGCGCGCCGACCTGCAGCATTTTGCGGAATTCGGCGTCGTCATGATGCTGTTCCTGATCGGGCTGGAACTGGATCCCCGCACCCTATGGCAGATGCGGCACAAGCTGCTGGGGCTTGCCGGGATGCAGATCCTGGGAACGGTTGCGTTGCTGGCGCTGGCGGCGCTTGCGCTTGGGCAAAGCTGGCAGGTTGCGCTGGCGATCGGCATGATCCTGTCGCTGAGTTCGACCGCCATCGTCCTGCAGACCCTGTCCGAGAAGTCGCTGATGCAGACGGCGGGCGGGCGCAGCGCCTTTGCGGTCCTGCTGACGCAGGATATTGCCGTCATCCCCATGATCGCAGTTCTGCCGCTATTGGCGACCCGCGCTGTGCCCGGCGCGACCGAAGAGGGGGCGGCCAACCTGCTCAACAACCTGCCCGGCTGGGCGCTGGCCCCCGTCACGCTGGGTGCCGTCGCCGCCGTCATCGCGATCGGGCAATATCTTGTCCGCCCTGCATTCCGCTATGTGAACGCCTCGCGCATCGGTGAACTCGATACCGCGCTGGCGTTGCTGATCGTCGTCGGCATCGCCTCGCTGATGGAAATGGTGGGTCTTTCCCCTGCGCTTGGCACCTTCCTTGCCGGGGTGGTGCTGGCCGGGTCCGAGTTCCGCCACGACCTTGAAGGCCAGATCGCGCCCTTCAAGGGGCTGTTGCTGGGGCTTTTCTTCATCACGGTTGGTGCCGGGATGAATTTCGACATCCTGTTCGATCGCCCGGTTGTCGTTCTGGGGGCCACCGTCACCCTGATCGCGGTGAAGTCGCTGGTGCTTTATGCCACTGCGCGCACCACCGGGCTGGGAGGGCGGGACCGCACGCTGTTCACCCTGTCGCTGGCGCAGGCGGGTGAATTCGCCTTCGTGCTGATCGCCTTTGCCGTTTCGCTGGCGATCTTTCCACGACCGCTGGCGCAGACCCTGCTGCTGGTCGTCGCGCTGTCGATGCTGGCGACGCCGCTGCTGTTCATGCTGTCGGACTACATCTCGCGCCGCATCGCCGAGGAACGCGCGTCGGACCCGCCCGACGTGATCGAGGAACAGCAGCCCATCATCATCGCGGGGATCGGCCGCTTCGGCCAGGTGGTGAACCGGCTTGTCACCATGTCGGGCTTCCCCACCATCGTTCTGGACCATGACCTTGAGGTGATCCAGGTCATGCGCCGCTTCGGCTTCAAGGGCTATTACGGCGACCCGACCCGGCCCGAGATCCTGCGCGCGGCGGGCATCGACAAGGCCCGGATCCTGGTCGCGGCCTTGGACGACCCCGAGGCGAACCTGCGCCTGATCCATCATGCGCGCGAGATCCGGCCGGACATCGTCATCATCGCGCGGGCTTATGACAGGGTGAACGTTTTCCAGCTTTACGGCGCCAAGGTCGACCATATCGTGCGCGAGACCTTTGACAGCTCGCTCCGCGCCGGGCGCTATGTGCTGGAACGCGCGGGGCTGTCGGAATACGAGGCTGCCGAGCTTGAGCGGATCTATTACCAGATGGACCGCGCCGGGCTGCGTCAGCTGGCCGAGGTCTGGAAACCCGGCGTTGCTCTGGCCTCGAACGCCGAATATATCGAGCGCAGCCGCGAGTTGAACCGCCAGCTTGAATCGGCCCTGGTCGAGCGGTTTTCCCAGGGCCCAAGCGCCGGCCCCATCTCGGTGAACGAAGACGACCTGCCGAACTATGCGGCGCGGGGCCGCCCCGGCGGACGCTGACCCGGCCGCGACACTTGCGAGCCGCGCCCCGAGGGCCTAGAACGTCCCGCAAAATGCCAAGGGAAACGCCATGCTCGACCATCTGACCTATACCGCGCCGGAACCCAAAGTCATCCAGGGCGCGAAACAGGACTGGGAACTGGTCATCGGGCTTGAGGTCCATGCCCAGGTCGCCTCGAACGCCAAGCTGTTTTCCGGCGCCTCGACGGGCTTTGGTGCCGAACCGAACAGCCATGTCGCCTTCGTCGATGCGGCGATGCCGGGGATGCTGCCGGTCATCAACGAATTCTGCGTGGCCCAGGCGGTCAAGACCGGCCTTGGCCTGAAGGCCGGGATCAACCTGCGCTCGGCTTTCGATCGCAAGAACTATTTCTACCCGGACCTGCCGCAGGGCTATCAGATCAGCCAGCTCTACCACCCGATCGTGGGCGAGGGCGAGGTGATCGTGGACATGGCCCCCGGCGTCGCCCGCCGCGTCCGCATTGAACGCATCCATCTGGAACAGGATGCCGGCAAGTCGATCCACGACATGGATCCGAACATGTCCTTCGTCGACCTGAACCGCACTGGCGTCGCGCTGATGGAGATCGTCAGCCGCCCCGACATTCGCGGCCCCGAGGAGGCTGCCGCCTATGTCGCCAAGATCCGCCAGATCATGCGCTATCTGGGCACCTGCGACGGCAACATGCAGAACGGCAACCTGCGCGCCGACGTGAACGTTTCTGTCTGCGCGCCGGGCGCCTACGAGCGTTATCAGGAAACCCAGGATTTCAGCCATCTGGGCACCCGCTGCGAGATCAAGAACATGAACTCGCTGCGCTTCATCCAGGCTGCCATCGAATACGAGGCCCGGCGCCAGATTGCCATCATCGAGGATGGCGGCACGATCGTGCAGGAAACCCGTCTTTACGATCCCGACAAGGGCGAGACGCGGTCGATGCGGTCGAAGGAAGAAGCCCACGACTATCGCTATTTCCCCGATCCCGACCTGCTGCCGCTTGAAATCGAGCAGGCTTGGGTCGACGGCATCGCCGCGGAAATGCCCGAACTGCCGGATGAAAAGAAGGCGCGCTTCGTCAACGATCTTGGCCTGTCGGAATATGATGCCGGTGTGCTGACGGCCGAGGTCGAGAACGCCAATTACTTCGAGGCGGTGGCCACCGGTCGCGACGGCAAGATGGCGGCGAACTGGGTCATCAACGAACTGTTCGGCCGCCTGAACAAGGAAGGGCTCAGCGTCGAGACCTCGCCCGTTTCGGCCCGTCAGCTTGGCGGCGTGATCGACCTGATCGCCAAGGGCGACATCTCGGGCAAGATCGCCAAGGACCTGTTCGAGATCCTGTGGACCGAAGGCGGCGAGCCGGCCCAGATCGTGGAATCGCGCGGCATGAAACAGGTCACCGACCTCGGCGCGATCGAGGCCGCGGTGGACGAGATCATTGCCGCGAACCCGGCCCAGGTCGAAAAGGCCAAGGCGAATCCCAAGCTTGCGGGCTGGTTCGTCGGACAGGTGCTGAAGGCCACGGGCGGCAAGGCGAACCCGGCCGCGGTGAACGAACTGGTGGCGAAGAAACTGGGCCAGTAAACGCCGTTTACCCGTTACCGCGGAAAGCCGCCCCAATGCAGCGCAGGGGGCGGCTTTTGCTTACCCGACCGTGCCGCCCCGCGGACGTTATCATGGGCGCGGCCCGCGCGATGTTCCGTTGCAAGCCCCGCAAAACTCCGGAGGTTTCGCCAATGCTCCCGAACTTGTGCAGGCGCCGGGATATCCCGCCTCGGCGTGCCCCGCTTCCATTGGCGGCGCATCTCGCCTAACCTCTGCGCCAAAGGAAAGGCAGTCGCATGAGCAGCTACGAATATACCGTCATCCCCGCACCCGCCCGCGGCGAAAAGACCAAGGGCGCGAAGGCCGGGATCGAACGTTTCGCCGCCACGCTCGGCGAGGTCCTGAACGAGATGGCGCGCGACGGCTGGGAATATGTCCGCGCCGAGGTTCTCCCGGCCGAGGAACGCTCGGGCCTGACCAGCCGCACGACCATCTATCACAACCTGCTGGTCTTCCGCCGCTCGACCGCGCCAGAGCCGCTGCGCGAGCCGGTTCCGACCGCCGCGACCCTCCAGCAACCGGCCCCGGTCGCCCCGGCTCCAGCCGCTCCGGCCCCGGTCGCGGCTCCCGCGCCGCAGGCCGCGCCAGCGCCCGTTCCGCCGGAGCCCCTGCAATCCCATGTCGATCTTCCGGCCGATACGCCGATCCGCGCGCCCTTCAGCCAGCCGATGCGGGCCGCAAGTCAGCGTGCGGCGCAGGTCCGCATGGCCGAACCGCCCCTGACCGCGCCGGAAGCCCCGGCCCCGGTCACGCCGCGTCTGGGACCGGCCAGCCGCTGACCGCTTCGCCGCTTCTCAAATACCCAGGGCCGAGGGGCAGGGCCGCTTCCTGACCCTACCAGTGTGGCGGTCGCTGGTCGGCCAGCGGGATGGTCCCGCCTTCGGCCTCGCGCTCGGCCTCGCGTTCCATCAGCAGGTCCAGACGCCTCAGCAGGCGGGCGATTTCGCCCTCCTGACGGGCGACGATGCCCGAAAGGTCGTCGGTGATGCGCGTCAGATGCGCGACAGCCTCTTCAAGCCGCTCGGTTCTCTCCAGCGCCTGCTTGTCCATGCATCCTCCATCCGTTAGACCCCCGCATGGAAAAGCCCGAGGCATACCATGGCGAAAGATCAGAAAAAACAGCCCCGACCCAAGGCAGAGACGCCCAAGGGGTTCCGTGACTATTTCGGCGCGGACGTGACCGAGCGCAAGCAGATGCTGGACCGCATCGCCGAAATCTATCATCGCCACGGTTTCGAACCGCTGGAGACCAGCGCCGTCGAGACGGTCGAGGCGCTGGGAAAATTCCTGCCCGACGTGGATCGACCCAATGCCGGCGTCTTTGCCTGGCAAGAGGCCGAGGTTCCGGGGGGCGGGGCAGGGGACTGGCTTGCGTTGCGCTATGATCTGACCGCGCCACTGGCGCGCGTCGCGGCGCAGTTCCGCAACGATCTGCCATCTCCGTATCGCCGCTATGCGATGGGTCCGGTCTGGCGCAATGAAAAACCCGGTCCCGGTCGCTTCCGCCAGTTCTATCAATGCGACGCCGATACTGTCGGCAGTGCTTCGGTCGCGGCGGATGCGGAAATCTGCGGGATGCTGGCCGCGGCGCTGGAACATGCCGGGATCCAGCGCGGCGATTACCTGATCCGCATCAACAACCGCAAGGTTCTGAACGGCATCCTTGAGGCGATGGGCGTCGAGGCGGGCAAACCCGCCGACGACGTGCTGCGCACCATCGACAAGTTCGACAAGGTGGGCGAGGCAGGCGTGCGTCAGCTTCTGACCACCGGCCGCAAGGACGAATCCGGGGCCGAGATCGAGGGCGTGGGACTGCGTCCCGAACAGGCCGATCCGGTCATCGCCTTCCTGACCTCGAAAGGCGCTGACAATGCGGCGACGCTGGACAACCTGCGCGCGGCCGTGGGCGGCTCGGAAGCCGGCGCCGAGGGTGTCGAGGAACTGGCCCAGATTTCCGACATGCTGGCCGCAATGGGCGTGGGCGAGGATCGGGCGATCATCGACCCCTCGATCGTGCGCGGGCTGGGCTATTACACCGGCCCGGTGTTCGAGGCCGAGCTGACCTTCGAGATCCTGGACGAAAAGGGTCGCAAACGCCAATTCGGCAGCGTTGCCGGGGGCGGGCGCTATGACGGCCTGGTCGAGCGGTTCACCGGCCAGAAGGTTCCGGCAACCGGCGTCTCGATCGGTGTCGACCGCCTGCTGGCCGCCTTGCGTGCCAAGGGCCTGATGGGGGGCGAGGACGAGGGTCCGGTGGTCGTTACCGTCATGGACCGCGACCGCATGGCCGATTACTATGCGATGGCCTCGGAGCTGCGCGCGGCGGGCATCCGGGCCGAGGTCTATCTGGGCAATCCCAAGAACTTCGGCAACCAGCTCAAATATGCGGACAAGCGCAACTCTCCGGTCGCGATCATCCAGGGCGGGGACGAGGCGGCGCGTGGCGTGATTCAGGTCAAGGATCTGATCCTGGGCGCAAAGATCGCGGCAGAGGCCAGTCACGAGGAATGGAAGGCTCAGCCCGCCCAGACCGAAGTCCCGCGCACAGATCTTGTCGCGGAAGTGCGGCGCATCCTGGGATGACCAAGCGCGCGAAACAGGCCATTGGCCAGAAGATCCTGGCGGCCTTCCGCGCCGCCGGGGCCGAGGAAGTCGCCCCCGACATCCTGCTGCCTGCCGAAACGCTGCTGGAGCTTTACGGCGAGGACATCCGCGCCCGCGCCTATGTCACGCAGGACCCGATCCGCGGCGAAATGATGCTGCGCCCCGATTTCACCGTGCCGGTTGTGCAGATGCACATGGAAAACGGCGCGGAACCGGCGCGATACTGCTATCTGGGCGAGGTCTTCCGCAAACAGGACCACGGCGAGCTACCGCCGGAACATCCGCGTGACAACGAATACCTGCAGGCCGGCTTCGAGCTTTTTGCCCGCGACCCAGGGGCGGATGCCGAGGTCTTTGCGCTGTTCCACGGCATCCTTGCTCCGCTGGGCCTGCAGGCGACGATGGGCGACATGGACCTGCTGATGGACGCGGTCCGCGCCCTGCCGCTGTCGGGCGCACGCCGCG
The DNA here is from genome assembly GCF_031854425.1 of Paracoccus broussonetiae. Taxonomy (NCBI): domain Bacteria; kingdom Pseudomonadati; phylum Pseudomonadota; class Alphaproteobacteria; order Rhodobacterales; family Paracoccaceae; genus Paracoccus; species Paracoccus broussonetiae. Next base: position 95,989 of record NZ_JAVRQI010000005.1, read on the forward strand.
CCGCGCTGCTGCATCATATCTGGCGGCCGAAGCGTTTCGCCCGCCTTCTTGCCCGGTTTTCCGCCGAAACTTCACCCCGCAACTTTGCTGAAGCGCCCACGGTCTGGACCGGCCTGCGGTCTCCGGACGAGATGCAGGCCCGCATCGACAGGCTGCAGGCCGATGCGGCCGAGACGCCGCTGTCGCCGCAATGGGTCGACCGGCTGGGACGGTTGTTCGCCGTTCAGGCCCCAGCGCCCCGCGCGCTTCAGCAATTGCGCCAGCTTGTGCAGGAAATCCCCGACATTGCCGAGGCCGTGGACCGGCTGGAACGCAATCTGGCCGACCTGTCGCGCCGCGGGATCGATATCGAACGAATCCATTTCGATGCAAGCCACGGTCGGCACACGATGGAATATTACGACGGCATGACCTTCAGCTTTGCCGCGGCCGGTCATGCGGACTGGCCGCCCGTCGCGACCGGCGGGCGCTATGACGCGCTTGCTGCGGTGCTTGGGCAAGCGCAAGGACGCTCGATCCCGGCGGTCGGCGGCATCATCCGTCCCGGCCTTGTCTTCGAACTCGGGGGGCTGGCATGATCCGGCTGGGCGTGCCATCCAAGGGGCGGCTGATGGAGCAGACCTTCGACTGGTTCGCCGAACGTGGCGTACGCCTGTCGCGGGCCGGGTCAGAACGCGAATACGCCGGTCGGGTCGAGGGCGCCGAGAATGTCGCTCTGGTCCTGCTGTCCGCTGGCGAGATCCCGCGCGAGCTTAAGTCCGGGCGTATCCATTTGGGCGTGACCGGCACCGACCTGATCCGCGAGAAGCTGGCCGGATGGCGCAGCCATGTCGAAGAGCTTGCGCCCATGGGGTTTGGCCATGCCGACCTGATCCTGGCGGTACCGGCCTGCTGGGCCGATTGTGACGACCTAGACGACCTGGCGACAATCACGCGCGACTTCCGCGCCGAGCACGGCTTCCGCCTGCGCATCGCGACCAAGTATCACCGCCTTGTCAGGGCCTGGCTATCGGAGCACGAGGTCGCCGATTACCAGCTTGTCGACAGCCAGGGCGCAACCGAAGGCACGGTGGCGAACCTGACAGCCGAGGCCATCGCCGACATCACCTCGTCAGGCGAGACGCTGCGTGCGAACCATCTGAAGATCATCGGGGGCGAACCCATCCTGCGATCACAGGCGACGCTGCTGCGCTCGGTCGCGGCAGGGGACGAGGCCTGCGTGCGGGAATTCGCCCACCGTCTGGGTCTTTAGAAACCCGCTGCCCTTTCAGGGCGTTGGGTCGCGATAGTTAGGGGAGAAATGATGATGCGCCTGCCCATCCTGCTGGTTGCCACCCTTGCCGCGACGCCTGCACTGGCTTCGTCCGAAGAAGCCTGGACCGAGTTCCGAGCCGAAGTCGAAAAGGCCTGCACCGCGCTGGCCCCGACCGAGGGAGAGACCGCGATGGAGGTCAATCCCTTCGGTTCGGAAAGCTATGGCGCCGCGCTGCTGATCACCACTCTGGCCGATGGCGGGGCCGATCGCTATGTCTGCATTTATGACAAACAGACGAAGAAGGCCGAACTGACCGCGCCCTTCACCCCACCACAGGACGTGTCCATGCCCGCGACCGAGGATGACGGCAGCACCGCGTCGGAGGAGACGACCAAGACGGAATCCCATCTGGTCAAACCCTGATCGCAGTGCAGGTGTCGGCGTTGCAGTGGGTATTTGAAAAACGGTGAAGGGCCGGGCCTAGTCGCCCAGCCCGACAAGCGCACGGGCGAAGTCGCGTGCATCGAAGGCGTCTAGGTCGTCGATCTGTTCGCCGACGCCGATCGCATGGATCGGCAGCCCGAAGCGATCGGCCAGCGCGACCAGCACCCCGCCGCGCGCGGTTCCGTCCAGCTTGGTCATCACCAGGCCCGAGACATCTGCCAATTTCTGGAAGGTCTCGACCTGGCTCAGCGCGTTCTGGCCGGTGGTCGCATCCAGCACGAGAAGGGTGTTATGGGGCGCAGTTTCATCCTTCTTGCGGATGACGCGGACGATCTTGGCCAGTTCCTCCATCAGGTCCTGACGATTCTGCAGGCGGCCTGCAGTGTCGATCATCAGCAGGTCCGCGCCTTCTGCCTCGGCGCGCGTCATTGCGTCAAAGGCCAGGCTTGCGGGATCGGAGCCCTCGGGCGCGGTCATGACCGGAACCCCGGCGCGCTTTCCCCAGACCTGCAATTGTTCGACCGCGGCGGCGCGGAAGGTGTCGCCGGCGGCGATCACCACATTCTTGCCCGCCGCCTTGAACTGGCTGGCAAGCTTGCCGATGGTGGTGGTCTTGCCAGAGCCATTGACGCCGACGACCAGCACGACCTGCGGGCGCTTGGGATAGATGGGCAACGGGCGGGCCACGGGGGTCATGATCCTGGTGATCTCGGCCGCCAGCAGTTCCTTAAGCTCGGTCGACGAGATGCGCCGACCCATCCGGCCTTCGGCGATATTGGCGGTGACGCGCAAGGATGTCTCGACACCCATGTCGGCCTGGATCAGCATCTCTTCGAGATCCTCCAGCATGGCGTCGTCCAGCTCGCGCCGCGGCTCGTCCGCGTCGCTGCGACCGAACAGCCGGCCCAACATTCCCGGGCGTGCGGCCTCGGGTGTCGTTGCTTGCGCAGGTGCTGGCGCCGGGGCAACAGGCGCTGCTGGGGCAGAGCTGGGAGTGTCGGCGACCGGCGTTGTCGGGGGCGCAGGTTCCGGCGTCGGCGCCACGTCCTGCGCGCTGCCACCCTCGGCGACGATATCGTCAAGTCCCTCGCCGATCTTCGACGAGGACCGCGTCAGCCGGTCGCGCAGCTTCGAGAAAAACGACATGCACCCATCCTTCATTCTTTGGCGCAGAACCTAGGGCTTATCGGACCAAAGGAAAAGGGCGCCCGGCGGACGCCCCTTCTGCTTCATCGTTTGGGAAATACCCCGAGCTGTGGGGCAGAGCCCCACCGGCAACGGATCAGGCCTTGCCCAGATAGATGTCGACCAGCTTGCCCAGCATCTCCAGCGCGTCTTCGCGCGAGCGCTGGAAGCTGTTGCGACCGATGATCGAGCCGTTGCCGCCACCGTCGCGGATCGCACGGGCGTCGTCAAAGACCGCGTCCGCGCCTTTTGCAGCGCCGCCCGAGAAGACGACGATGCGGCGGCCGTTGAAGCTGGCCTGCATGCAGTGCTCGACGCGCTTGGCTTGGGTCGCGATGTCGATTTCCTTCGCCTCGTAGACCTTTTTCGCCTCGGGCAGCATCAGGTGGTCGGTCGACAGCTTGATCTTGATGATATGCGCGCCGATCAGGGCCGCGATCTGGGCGGCATAGGCCGCGATGTCGATCGCGGTTTCGCCGTCCTTGGTGATCGCCTCGCCACGCGGATAGGACCAGATGACGGTCGCGACGCCCTTGGCGGCGGCTTCCTTGCGCATCTCGACGATCTCTTCGAACATGTCGAGCGCCATGTCCGAACCCGGATAGATGGTAAAGCCGATGGCGGCGCAGCCCAGACGCAGCGCGTCATCGACCGAGGCGGTGATCGCCTGGTTCTTGCCGGCGGTGTCCGACATCAGCGAGTTGGCCGAGTTCACCTTGAGGATGGTCGGGATCTGGCCGGCAAAGGTGTCCGCACCCGCCTCGATCATGCCCAGCGGCGCCGCATAGGCGTTCAGCCCCGCGTCGATCGCCAGCTGGTAGTGGTAGTGGGGGTCGTAGCCCGCCGGATTCGGAGCGAAGCTGCGCGCGGGGCCATGCTCGAAGCCTTGGTCCACGGGCAGGATGATCATCTTGCCGGTACCCGCAAGCTTGCCGGTCATCAGCATGCGGGCCAGTTGGGCCTTCACGCCGGGGGTTTCGCCTTCGTAATTGGCGAGGATCTTGCGGACAGTATCGGTCATCTGCATCTGAAACTCCAATCCAGTTTGGCCGTCACTTAGCAAACCCACCGCCAAGGGCAATTCGGGTTGCGCTAACAGGCGCCTGACTTTTCAGTGGTTAAGCGGATAAGTTTACAGTTCGGTGAAATTCTGCCGACTGGCAAGGCATGAGCGGAACCGGCGCCGCCGGAAGGACGTTCCCGTCAATGGCTTGGAGATGGGATAGATGATCCACGGCCAATGAAGACCCCGACAGCATTCCCGAACAGTTCCGGCACAATGTGGCAACCGCCCCCGCGACCGACGGGGGCGCGTCCAGCACGGGCACACCCGCCCCGGGTACTGGCGCCACGGGCACACCCGCGACGAACTAGAGGCCGAAATGAAAAAGGGGGCCGCAAGGCCCCCTCTGTCCGTCGGGACCCATGCGTCAGCGCTTTTGCAGCGCCAGGACGCCGGGCAGATCCTTGCCTTCCATCCATTCCAGGAAGGCCCCGCCCGCAGTCGAAATGAAGGTGAAATCGCCCGAGACCCCGGCCTTGTTCAGTGCGGCCACGGTATCGCCCCCGCCCGCAACCGAGATCAGCTTGCCTTCGCGGGTAAGGCGCGCGGCCTCTTGCGCGGCAGCATTGGTCGCGGCGTCGAAGGGCGCGATCTCGAATGCGCCCAGCGGGCCATTCCAGATCAGGGTGCGGGACTGGGCAAAGACCTCGCGGATCTTCGCAACCGTCGCGGGACCCGCGTCCAGGATCATCGCATCCTCGGGGCAGGCGTTTGCGGCCACGGTGGCGTTCTCGGCCCCTGCCTTGAACTCGCGCGCGACGACGACATCGACCGGCAGGTGGATGGTGCAGCCCGCGCCCTTGGCCTTTTCAATGATCTCGCGCGCGGTTCCCGCCATGTCGCGTTCGGCCAGCGACTTGCCGACCTCGATGCCCTGCGCGACCAGGAAGGTGTTGGCCATGCCGCCACCGATGATCAGGTGATCGACTTTCTCGATCAGGTTGCCCAGCAGGTCCAGCTTGGTCGAGACCTTGGCCCCGCCGACCACCGCCACCACCGGACGCTGGGGGCTGCCCAGGGCAGCATCCAGCGCCTTCAACTCTGCTTCCATCAGGCGGCCCGCGGCGGCGGGCAGCAGGCGCGCGATGCCTTCGGTCGAGGCATGGGCGCGATGCGCGGCCGAAAACGCGTCGTTCACATAGACCTGGCCCAGGGCCGCGATCGAGGCGGCAAAGGTCGCGTCATTCGTTTCTTCGCCGGGATAGAAGCGGGTGTTCTCAAGCAGCAGGACATCGCCCCGCTTCAGGTCGGCAACCGCGCGCTTTGCCGGTCCGCCGATGGCCTCGTCAGAGAATTTCACATGCTGCCCCAGCGCCTTTTCCAGCGCGGGCACTACGATCTTCAGGCTCATGCTTTCGACGCGCTGGCCCTTGGGGCGGTCGAAATGCGCCAGCAGTACGGGAATGCCGCCCTTGGCCTGGATGTCCTTGACGGTTTCGACGATCTTCTCGATCCGCGTCGCGTCGGTAACCTGTCCATTTTCGACCGGAACGTTCACGTCCACGCGAGTGAGCACAACCTTGCCGTCAAGGTCGAGATCGTCGATCGTGTTGAAATCCGTCATTTCATGTCCCTTTCTTGTGCCGTTCACGCCGCCGAGCGGGTTGTCACGCAACTTGATATTTTCGTCAACCTGCACCGGCGACGAACCGCTCGGCAATGGCGGCGTTGTGCGTGCGACACGAAATGCTTATTCCTGTTGCCCGAGCCATCAGAAGGAGACCCCCCATGGCCGAGATCAAGGATCCGGAAAACACGGTCATCATCGAGCTGAAGGACGGCCCGGTGGTGATCGAGCTGCTGCCCGACGTCGCCCCGAAGCATGTCGAGCGCATGAAGGAACTGGCCCGTGCCGGGAAATACGACAATGTCGCCTTCCACCGCGTGATCGAGGGCTTCATGGCCCAGACCGGCGACGTGGAACACGCGAACATGGAAAACAACTACAATCCCGGCCGCGCGGGCACGGGTGGTTCGGACCTGCCGGACCTGCCGGCGGAATTTTCGCGCCTGCCGCATGACCGCGGCACGCTGGGCGCGGCGCGCTCGATGAACCCGAACTCGGCCAACAGCCAGTTCTTCATCAACTTTGGCGACAACCATTTCCTGAACGGTCAATACACGGTCTATGGCCGCGTGATCTCGGGGATGGAGCATGTCGACAAGATCGTCCGCGGCGAGCCGCCGGCGTCCCCCGACCGCATGGTGTCGGTCAAGGTGGCGGCCGATGCTGAATAAGGCGCTTGTCCCGGCCCTGCTGCTGATGGCTGGCGCTGCCCAGGCCGAGGGCCTGCCGGGCGTGACCGACGGGCCGGGGCCGAACCTTGTGATCGAGGTCGCCGATGCAACCGGCGCGGCCAAGGGCAAGATCGTGCTGGACCTTTACACCGACAAGGCCCAGAAACATGTCGAGCGTCTGGTGACGCTGGCCAAGGCGGGCACCTATGACGGCGTGGTTTTCCACCGCGTGATCGACGGCTTCATGGCCCAGACCGGCGACGTGGAATTCGGCAAGCATGGCGCGGATACCGCGCGCGCGGGCATGGGCGGATCCTCGATGCCCGACCTGCCGGCCGAGTTCAACGATGTCAGCTTCCAGCGTGGCACCGTCGGCATGGCCCGCGCCCAGGACCCGAACAGCGCCAACAGCCAGTTCTTCATCGACCTGGCCCCGGCCGAGTTCCTGGACGGGCAATACACGGTCGTCGGTCAGCTGATCGACGGCTGGGACGTGCTGAACGCGCTGAAGAAGGGCGATCCCGCCGCGAACGGCGCGGTGGCCGAGCCCGACTACATGGTCAAGGTCACGGTTCAGGAGTGATCCTGCGCCAAGCCGCGACCCAGGGCCCCGCGCAACGCGGGGCCTTTTTCATTGCGGAATTCCGGCAAGAGCGTGGACACCGGCGCGGCGGGATGCTTTGTCATCCGTCATGTTCACCCGCAGATCCTTGCCCTATTGGGTCACGCTTCTCATCATCCTCGCGGCCGCGGGCTGGCTTTTGTCGATCGGGCGCGAACCGATCTGCAAATGCGGATATGTGAAGCTCTGGCACGGCCAGACCATGAGTTCCGAGAATTCGCAGCACCTCACCGACTGGTACACGCCCTCGCACATCATCCACGGGCTGCTGTTCTATGCCGCCCTGTGGCTGGTGGCGCGGCGTATCAGCTTTGGCTGGCGGCTGGCCATCGCCACGCTGGTCGAGGCGAGCTGGGAGGTCATCGAGAATTCGGATGCGATCATCCAGCGCTATCGCGAGGTGACGATTTCACTGGATTACTATGGCGACAGCGTCATCAACTCTGTCTCGGACATTCTGGCGATGGTGCTGGGGTTTTTTCTGGCCTCGCGCCTGCCGGTCTGGGTGTCGGTCGCGCTGGCGGTCGGGTTCGAGATCCTGACGACATGGCTGATCCGCGACGGGCTGACGCTGAACGTGCTGATGCTGTTCTGGCCGCTGGACGCGGTGCGCGACTGGCAGGCGGCGCTGGTCCGATAGGAAAAGGCCGGGGTTTCCCCCGGCCCTTGGCTTATCCGATCTGCACCATCCGGTGCTTCTTTTTCCCGACCGAGACTTTCAGCCCGTCCCCGATCAGCGCCGCGTCCACGGAAAGCTGCGGGTCGCTGACGGCTTCGTTGTTAAGGCGCAGGCCGCCTTCGGCAATCAGGCGCTTGGCCTCTTTCCCTGACGGCGCGATGCCGGTCTGGACCAACAATTGAACAACCGACAGACCAGATGCCAGTGCATCGGCACTGACCCGCGCGATTTCCAGATCGCCGCCCGCGCCGCCCTGTTCGAAGACATCGCGCGCTGTCGCCTCGGCGCTGGCGGCAGCTTCGGCGCCGTGGAGCAGTGTCGTGACCTCGTTCGCGAGGATGATCTTGGCCGCGTTGATCTCGGACCCTTGCAGCTTGCCCAGACGGTCGCATTCATCGACCGGCAGATCGGTATAAAGCTTCAGGAAGCGACCGACATCGGCATCGGTCGAATTGCGCCAGAACTGCCAGAACTCATAGGGCGACAGCATCGCACCGTTCAGCCAGACAGCACCCCCCGCGGACTTGCCCATCTTGCGCCCGTCCGAGGTGGTCAGCAGCGGCGAGGTCAGGCCGAAGATTTCCCCGTCCAGCACGCGCCGCGTCAGGTCGATCCCGTTGATGATGTTGCCCCACTGGTCGGACCCGCCCATCTGCAGCCGGCAGTCATAGCGGCGGTAGAGTTCAAGGAAGTCGTAGGCCTGCAGGATCATGTAGTTGAATTCAAGGAAGCTGAGCGATTGCTCGCGATCCAGCCGCGATTTCACCGATTCAAACGACAGCATCCGGTTGACCGAGAAATGCCGCCCGATGTCGCGCAGGAAATCAAGGTAGTTCAGGTTGTCCAGCCATTCGGCGTTGTTCAGCATCTTGGCCTTGCCATCCCCGTAATCGAGGTAGCGGGCAAAGACCTGCCCCATCCCGTGGATATTCGACTGGATCGCATCCGGGGTCAGCAGCGGGCGCTCCTCGCTGCGGAAGGAGGGGTCGCCGACCTTGGTGGTGCCGCCGCCCATCAGGGTGATCGGGCGGTTGCCGGTCTTCTGAAACCAGCGCAGCATCATGATGTTCAGCAGGTGCCCGACATGCAGGCTGGCCGCCGTGGCGTCATAACCGATATATGCCGTGACCGGTCCTTCGATCAGCGCGTCATCCAGCGACTGCAGGTCGGTGCAGTCCGCCAGATAACCGCGTTCCATCATGATATGGAGGAAGTCGGATTTGGCATGGTAGGTCATGAGCTTTTCCTTTCGAATGGCGCGGATATACCGGGCAATGAGGCAAAGGGAAAGCGATGACAGCGGGCGGAACGATTCGCGCATTGGGGATGATGTCGGGCACGTCGCTGGACGGCGTGGACGCGGCGCTGATCGAAACGGACGGCATCCGCGTCTCGGGGTTCGGGCGCAGTGCCTATCGCGCCTATTCGGGCAACGAATCCGCCATGCTTCATGCGGCGCTGGGCCAATGGCAGGGCGGGCCGGACGTCACCGAGGCGGCGGAGCTGTCCGTTGTCGCCCATGCCGCGCTGGCCGAGGCTTTCCCCGAGGCTGAGGTGGTCGGCTATCACGGCCAGACGCTCGCGCATGATCCGCACGGGCGCGGCACCCATCAGGCCGGCGACGGCGCGGCGCTGGCCCGCAGGTTGGATCGCCCCGTCGTCTGGGATTTCCGCAGCGAGGACGTGCGCCAAGGCGGAGAGGGCGCGCCCCTTGCCCCCTTTTTCCATTGGGCCTGCGCCGAATGGGCGATGGGGCAGGGGCTCCTGCCCGCCGCCCCGGTCGCCTTCCTGAATCTTGGCGGCGTCGGCAATCTGACCTGGACCGACCCGACCGCGCCCGCCCCAGAGGCAACGGGGGCCTGCATCGCCTTCGACACCGGTCCCGCCAATGCGCCGGTGAACGACCTGATGCGGCAGCGGCGTGGCATCCTGCGCGACGAAGGCGGCAACCTGGCCCTGCGGGGCCAGCCCGACGAAGACGTCATCGCGCATTTCCTGCGCCATCCGCATTTCGCGCGGTCCGCACCGAAATCGCTGGACCGCGATGCCTTTCCCGACCTTCTGGAGAAGGTCGCGGCATTGCCGGACGCGGACGCGGCGGCCACGCTGACCCACGCGGCGGCGGCGGCGGTCGCGGCAGGCATGGCCCTGTTGCCAGATCTTCCCGAACGGGTGCTGGTCTGCGGCGGTGGCCGGCATAACGCGGCGATGATGGCCGCGCTGTCCGCGCGCGTGCCCAGCCGCGTCGTTCCGGTCGAAGAAGCCGGACTGGACGGTGACATGCTTGAGGCGCAGGCCTTTGGTTGGCTTGCGGTGCGGGTGCTGCGCGGGCTTCCGACATCGGGGCCGGGAACGACGGGCGCGCCCGCTCCGGTCTGTGGCGGACGCATCAGCCATCCGCGCAGGCGCTAACCGACCTCCTTACCCGTGATTTTTCGCCAATCCCTTGTTGCTCCTACGTTTTCGTGAACCACCTTCGCAAATTTTCAACGGAACGAAGCGCGATTTCGCGGCGTTTCCAAGCCATCAGACGGCGCTGGCCGTTTCCCGCAACGCAACCGGAAAGGACATCGTCCATGAAATCCCTTGTCATCGCCGCGACGGCGCTTGCCCTTGTTGCTCCGGCCTATGCGCAGGTCGCGCCGCCGACGCCGCCGGCCCAATCCGCCGAGCAGGCAGCCGACACCGCCAAAACCGCGGCTGAAAGCGCCGAGCAGGCTGCCGATACCGCCGCAGATCAGGCGGGCGCGGCCGCCGAGCAGGCCGCGGATGAGGCCGCCAATGCCGCAGACAATGCCGCCGATGCCGCGGCCACCGCCGCGGACGATGCCGCCAATGCCGCGCAGGGCATGGGGGATGCTGCGGCCGAGAACGCCGCCGATGCCGCAGACAGCGCCGAGGATGCCGCATCCCAGGCGGCAGATGCGGCGGCCGACGCCGCGGAGCAGACCCCGGTCACTCCGCCCGACGTGAACCCGCCGATGATCTCGGAGGCTGATCCGGGGCTTCTGGGGTCCTGGATCACCAGCCGCCGGATTTTCACCACGAACGAGCCGTCGTCGATCGAATGGAACCAGCCCGCCGAACTGGATGAGCGTCCGGCTGAATGGCAGGACATCGCCAAGGTCAATGACATTGTGCTGGATGATTCGGGGCAAGTCGTGGGCTATATCGCCGATATTGGCGGCTTCCTTGGCATCGGGGCCAAGAAGGTGCTGTTGGGCGTCGACGCGATCCACATGACCGCCGTGGGCAACGACACCTTCTTTGCGACGAACTACACCAAGGAAGAACTGAAGGCGCTGCCTGATTTTGACGAGAAGACCGTTCGCAAGTGATCTGGCCCAGCGTTCATGGGATGAAAGACAGGGGGCGCCGCACGGGCGCCCCTTTGCTTTTGTAAAGTTTTTCGGGCGGCCGCATTTTTCGTGAAAACTGCCCTTGACGCGCGCTGCCGCCGTGCGTAAACCGCCCGCACTCCAGAGGCGATCTGGAGAAAGTGTTCTGCGCGGTTGTAGCTCAGTTGGTTAGAGTACCGGCCTGTCACGCCGGGGGTCGCGGGTTCGAGCCCCGTCAACCGCGCCAACACTTTCAATATCGCCAAGATGATGCGCGGTTGTAGCTCAGTTGGTTAGAGTACCGGCCTGTCACGCCGGGGGTCGCGGGTTCGAGCCCCGTCAACCGCGCCAACACTTTCAATATCGCCAAGATGATGCGCGGTTGTAGCTCAGTTGGTTAGAGTACCGGCCTGTCACGCCGGGGGTCGCGGGTTCGAGCCCCGTCAACCGCGCCATCTTCTCTTTTTTGATCCAGAAAATTCAATGCCTTCGGGCGCATCTGGCGGATGTTTGCGCTGTCGTGGTGCTGTCGTGCAATCGGCCGCAAAGGTGGCGGGCAGTTGCCTGTCGGACCCCGTGGGACAGGTGTTAGGGCCTTTTCATCGGGACGCAATTCCCTATGCTGACCCGAGAACGAAGGGGGATGCCGATGGCGCGAGGAATAGATTACGGCGGGATGATGCATCGGGCCATGCAACGGCTGATTGCTGACGTCCTTCGGGCCGTGGCCGACGAAGGTCTACCCGGCGAACATCATTTCTTCATCACCTTCGATACCCGCGATGCGGATGTCGAAATGGCCGATTGGCTGCGCGAGCGTTATCCCGAAGAGATGACGATCGTGATCCAGCACTGGTTCGACAATCTTGACGTCAGGCCGAACGGGTTCACCATCACGCTGAACTTCGGCAATTCGCCCGAACCGCTTTACATTCCCTTCGACGCGGTCCGCACCTTCGTCGATCCCTCGGTCGAATTCGGCCTGCGTTTCGAAAACCAGGATGACGATGACGAGGATGACGAGGAAGACGTCGAGGACGAAGACGATACCGACGACGACGATGACGGCGGCGATGACGCGCCCAAGGGCGGGGCCGAGGTCGTCAGTCTGGACAAGTGGCGCAAGTAAGGTCGTCATAACCCTGTCACCGGCAAACACTAGAGGCGGTCTCGGCGAATAAGCTGGAGGCCGCCTTGTCCGATCTGTCGCTGTTCCTTGGTCAGTTCCTGCGCCGCCCCTCGGAAATCCGTGCCATTGCACCCACGGGGCAGGCCGTCGCGCGCGAAATGGCGCGGCTTGTCACCCCGGACATGCAGGCGGTGGCCGAGATCGGGGCCGGAACCGGTACGATCACGCGGGCCATTCTGGCGCGCGGCCTTCCGCCCGAGCGATTGCAGCTTTACGAATTGAACGCCGCCTTTTGCGACCGTTTGCGGCAGCGTTTTCCGGGGACCGAGGTTCACAACCTGCCTGCGCAGGAAATGGTGAATGTCGGTCATGCGGGGCTGGATGCGGTGATTTCAGGTGTGCCGACCTTGCCGATGCCTGACGAGCTGCAATCGGCGATCGTCGGCGCCGCGCTTGCGATGATGAAGCCGGGCGCGCCTTTCGTGCAGATCACCTACGGTCCGGTCGCGCCCCTCTCGGAAGCCGTGCGGGCGCGCTTTGGTCTGGTGCATCGCAAAAGCCGGCGCATCTGGGCGAACCTGCCCCCGGCGCGGGTCTATGTCTTTCGCCAGAACCTGTGATCGCTAACGGCATACATTCGCATACCATTTGCGAATCCGGTGCGCTGGCGGTAGAACGCCCGCGAAACCGCGAGGGATATGACATGACCGATTTCCGCACCGAGACCGACAGCTTCGGCCCGCTTCAGGTTCCGTCCGACAAGTACTGGGGCGCGCAGACGCAGCGCTCGATCCAGAACTTCCCGATCGGCTGGGAAAAGCAGCCGGTGCCGATCATCCGGGCGCTGGGCATCATCAAGCAGGCGGCCGCGCAGGTGAACATGGCGACCGGCAACCTGGATGCGGCGCTGGGCAACGCGATGGTGCAGGCTGCCTCGGAAGTCGTGGCCGGCAAGTTCGACGACAACTTCCCGCTGGTCGTCTGGCAGACCGGCTCGGGCACCCAGTCCAACATGAACGCGAACGAAGTCATTTCGAACCGCGCGATCGAGATCCTTGGCGGCGAACTGGGCTCGAAAAAGCCGGTTCACCCGAATGATCACGTGAACATGGGCCAATCGTCCAACGACACCTTCCCGACGGCGATGCACGTCGCGATCGGGATGCTGGCGCGCGACGTCCTGATCCCCGGCCTTGAAAAACTGCACGCCGCGCTGGTCGCGAAATCCGCAGAATTCAAGGACATCATCAAGATCGGCCGCACCCACACCCAGGACGCGACGCCGCTGACGCTGGGTCAGGAATTCGGCGGCTATGCCCATCAGGTCGCCAAGGGCATCGAGCGTGTGAAGCTCGCGCTGGGTGACATCTATGAATTGGCGCAGGGCGGCACCGCCGTCGGCACTGGGCTGAACACGAAAAAAGGCTGGGACACGGCGATTGCGGCGGAAATCGCCAAGATCTCGGGGCTTCCCTTCGTCACCGCGCCGAACAAGTTCGAGGCTCTGGCCGCGCATGACGCGATGGTCTTCTTCTCGGGTGCGCTGAAAACGGTCGCGGCTTCGCTTTTCAAGATTGCGAACGACATGCGCCTGCTGGGTTCGGGTCCGCGCTCGGGTCTGGGCGAACTGATCCTGCCGGAAAACGAGCCGGGTTCGTCGATCATGCCGGGCAAGGTCAACCCGACCCAGGCCGAGGCGCTGACCATGGTTTGCGCCCATGTCATGGGCAATGACGCGGCCATCGGTTTCGCCGGTTCGCAGGGCCATTTCGAGCTGAACGTCTATAACCCGATGATGTCCTACAACGTGCTGCAATCGATGCAGCTTCTGGGCGATGCGGCGGGTTCCTTCACCGACAACATGGTCGTCGGCACGCAGGCCAACCTGCCGCGCATCGACAAGCTAATGAAAGAATCGCTGATGCTGGTGACGGCGCTGGCGCCCACCATCGGTTACGACAATGCGACCAAGGTGGCCAAGACGGCGCACAAGAACGGCACAACGCTGCGCGAAGAGGCGATCGCCCTGGGTCTTGTCGATGGTGAGACCTTCGACCGGGTCGTGCGCCCGGAACTGATGGTCGGCCCGGAGGACTGAGTTGACCGGAACCGGATCTGGAAAGATCATCAACCTGCGGACGGCGCGCAAAAGCGCCGCCCGCGACGTCGCCCGCCGCGAAGGCGACGCGAATGCCGCCAAGTTCGGCCGCAGCAAGGCCGAGAAGCTTTCCGATCAGGATGCCAAGGCCCGCGCCAGCCGCCATCTTGACCAGCATCGGCGCGATCTGCCCGAGGATGGCGATGCCTGACCTTCCCGCGATGTCCCACCCGGTGAAACGCTCGGTCACCATCGGCGGCCATCGCACCTCGGTCAGTCTGGAGGATGCGTTCTGGCGGGAGTTGCGCGAGATCGCGAAGGGCAGGGCAGAGACCACTGCGGCCCTGATCGCGGCCATAGACGCGGCTCGCCCGCCCGAGGTAGGGCTTGCCACCGCGCTTCGCCTTTACGTCCTGTCCGAAGTCCTGAAACGCCAATCGCTGGCGTAGTGCTTGCGGCGGCGGGTCTGGGTGACTAAAAGCCGTGCAACAATCCACAGCAGATATTGGGTAGAACCATGGCAGGCCATTCCAAGTGGGCCAACATCCAGCACCGGAAGGGCAAGCAGGACAAGCTCCGTTCCAAGCTGTTCTCCAAACTGGCCAAAGAAATCACCGTCGCCGCGAAGATGGGCGATCCCGATCCCGACAAGAACCCCCGCCTTCGCCTTGCGGTCAAGGAAGCCAAGTCGAGCTCGGTTCCGAAGGACGTGATCGACCGCGCGATCAAGAAGTCGCAGGGCGGTGATGCCGAGAACTATGACGAGATCCGCTATGAGGGCTATGGCCCGAACGGCATCGCGATCATCGTCGAGGCGATGACCGACAATCGCAACCGCACCGCGTCGAACGTGCGCAGCTATTTCACCAAGCATGGCGGCGATCTGGGTCAGACCGGCTCGGTGAACTTCATGTTCGACCGCAAGGGCGAGATCATGTACGCCGCCAGCGCCGGCGATGCGGATACCGTCATGATGGCCGCGCTGGAGGCCGGTGCCGAGGATGTCGAAAGCGACGAGGACGGCCACTGGATCTATACTTCGGACACCGATCTGGCCGAGGTCTCGACCGCGCTGGAAGCGAGCCTTGGCGAATCCGAGCATGCCAAGCTGATCTGGAAGCCGCAGGCACCGACCGAGATCGACCTTGAGACCGCGCAGAAGCTGATGAAGTTGCTGGATGCGCTGGAGGATGATGACGACGTCCAGAACGTCACCGGAAACTTCGACATCCCCGAAGAGGTTGCGGCGCAGCTTTGAAGATCCGCCTCCGGCGGGGGTATTTCAAAAACGATGAAATCAGGGCCGCAATTCCGATGCGGCCCTTTTTCGTATCGCCTGCGTCAGCGGGGCCAGCGCGGGAGCCATGGCGCGCTGGACATGCCAGAACAGCGGAATGTCCAGCGGCAGTGGGTCCAGCAGCGCCAGCTTTCCCGATGTACGCGTGACGTTGGACATGCATTCGGGGATCATGCCCCAGCCCAGTCCCAGTTCCACGACCCTTGCGAAGGCTTCGGACGCGGGAACGTGGTGACCGGACAGCTGCGGTCGTCGGCCCGTCAGGGTGGTGGCCCAACGGGTCTGAGCGGCATCCTTGCTGTTGAAGATCACCGCTGGGGCATGGTTCAGCGCGGTGCGGGTCACGCCGTCGGGGAAATGTCGTGCGATAAATTCCGGCGTCGCCAATGCGTGATAGCGCATGTGTCCAAGGGCGTGAACGTCACAGCCCGGCACCGCGTCTGCGTCCGACGAGATCGCAGCCGAAACCTGCCCCTTGCCGAGCCAGTCGCGGGCATGGTCCTGATCATCGACCACGAGATCATAAATCACGTCGAGCGCTGTCATTACCGGCGGGAACCAGGTGGCAAGGCTGTCGGCATTGACGGCGATCCGCAGCGTGGCCGCGCGATCCGTCCCCTCTGTCCCAAGGGTTTGTTCGAGCAGGCGCACCTGGTCCAGATGCTGCATCAGGCGCATTCCGTGCGGGGTGCCGCGCGCCGGTGGTCCGCGATGGATCAGGACCTGGCCAAGCCGCTCCTCAAGTCCCTTGATCCGCTGTGACACGGCCGAAGGCGTGACCCCAAGTGCTGCGGCCGCGGCTTCGAACGAACCGCGGCGAATGATCTCGGACAAGGCGGCAAGGGCGGGGTAGTCGAGCATTAGAGAATCTTAACTGCGATCAGAATTATGAATTTGCCTGATGTCGCCTCATGCCGCAAGAGAGCCGCAAAAGGAGAATGATCATGCAGGCCTATCTTGCCGGGTTCGCAACCACGATGTCGCTGATCGTCGCGATCGGTGCTCAGAACGCCTTCGTGCTGCGACAGGGACTGCTGCGGCGGCATGTTTTCGTCACCTGCGCCTTTTGTGCCCTGTCGGATGCGGTGCTGATCGTGGCGGGTGTCCTGGGCGCCGGTACGCTGGCCGCGCGCGCGCCTTGGCTGATGGAGGTCATGCGCTGGGGTGGGGCGGCCTTTCTGATCGTCTATGGCGGTCGGGCGCTGCGCGCGGCCTGGCGGGGAGGGGCGGGGATGCCCACCGGCGCGGATTCGGCAGGTCTGCGGGGGACGCTGGCGATTCTTGCGGCGCTGACCTGGCTGAACCCCCATGTGTGGCTGGATACGGTCGTGCTGATCGGATCGGTCGCGACCGGTTTCGGGGACAGGGCGGGCTTTGCCATTGGCGCGATCAGCGGTTCGGTCCTGTTCTTCTTTGCGCTTGGCTATGGTGCGCGGCTTCTGGGGCCGCTGTTTGCGCGGCCCGCCGCATGGCGGGTGCTGGACCTGTGTGTCGGGATTGTCATGATCGCCATCGCCGTCGGGCTGATGCTTGCCGGCTGAGCCTTGCGCAAGCGCGGGCAACAGGTCATGGCTTTGGGTCATGACAAGCGCGAGCACCATCAACCCATCCTCTCGGCAGGACCTTGCCGGCATCTTCTGGATGCTGGGCGCAGGCCTGAGCTTCGTCGCCGTGAATGGCTCGGTCCGCTGGCTGGGTCAGGCGCTGCCTGCACCCGAGGGGGCGTTCATCCGGTTCGCTTTCGGGCTGATCTTCCTGATCCCGGCGCTGCTGCCTGCGCTGCGTCGCGGCTTTGCCCCCCGGATCTGGGGGATGTTCGCGCTGCGGGGCGCGCTGCATTCGGTGGCCGTGATCCTGTGGTTTTTTGCCATGGCGCGGATCACCGTCGCCGAGGTCACGGCCATCGGCTTTCTCAACCCCATCGTGGTGACGATCGGCGCCGCGCTGCTGATGGGCGAGCGCATCTCGTGGCGCCGGGCGCTGGCCATCCTGGTCGCGCTGATCGGTGCCATGGTGGTGCTGCGACCCGGACTGCGCGCGCTGGAGCCGGGGCATCTGGCGCAGCTTGGCGCCTCGGTCACGTTCGGGGCGTCCTATCTGCTGGCAAAGCGCCTGTCCGAGCAGGTGCCCGCAAGCGTGGTCGTCGGGATGATGTCCTTGACCGTGTGCATTGGCCTTGCGCCAGTCGCCGCGCTGAATTGGGTTCCGCCGACAGTGACGCAATGCGGCGTCCTGGCCTGCACCGCCTTTTTCGCGACGGCCGGGCATTATGCCATGACGCGGGCCTTTGCCGCCGCGCCGCTGACAGTGACGCAGCCGGTCGTCTTCCTGCAACTGATCTGGGCCAGCCTGCTGGGCGCGCTGGTCTTTGCCGAGCCGGTCGATATCTGGGTGCTGATCGGGGGCGCGCTGATGATTGGCGCGATCTGCTACATCACCTGGCGAGAGGCCCGGCTGCGGCGGGGCATGGTCACCCCGCCGCCCGAGACGGCCTGACAGAAGTCAGAGCCGGTCCCAATCGCGCGGTCCCTTGTGCCGGCCCGGCCCAAGGCCGATATCCCGGCGCAGGTATTCCGACAGCCCCTCGGCTGGCGGAGGGCGGTTTTTGCCCCGCCGCAGCGCCGCGCGCATCAGCGCGAGCGTGACCGAGAGAAGCCCGTGGTCCCGGATCAGTTCGTCCAAAGGTGCGCGAAGATCCCGCGCGGGGCGCAGTGATATAACACTCATATCTGTGTCCGCCGCCTGCAAGGCAGGGCGGCTCCTGTATTGTGGATTGAAGTCAGAAGGACGCGGACCGACGCGTGTCAGCGCGGCGGGCGAGCGTCAGGAATGATCGGAAAAATGCCCCTTGGGCGGATCTGATCGCGTTCCGTCAGCCCCGACGCGAAAGGCGTCGGTCGCGTCGAGTGACGCCGGAAAAGGCAGCCGGAATGGCGGAGATATTGGTCATGCCAGGGCCCTTTCGCTGTGGTTACGGAACAAGGGATTGATAGGCATGGAAAATGATTCGTGGCAAGCCTGTTTCGCGATTGTCGCGAAACAGGCTGTGACAGGCCCGCAATGGGGTTGGCAGCCTAGTGTTCGACGGCACCGCCCGCGCGCGGGCCCGGATCGATCAGGCGCTGCATGATCCCTTGCTGCGTCACCCGCCCGCCGCCGGACAGGGGCAGGATCTCGACCCCGGTTTCGGTCATGATCCGCATGACCTGCCGGATCGGCATCTGGCGGTCGATGGGGGCGCCGGGGGCATCCTCGGGTTCGGCCATGTCTTCGGCCATCAGCACGCCAAGCGGGTTCATGTGCGCGACGAAATCCTCGACATAGGCATTCGCGGGCTGGGCGATGATTTCACGCGCGGTGCCGATCTGGACGATGCGCCCGCCCTCCATCAGCGCGATGCGATTGCCGATGCGGAATGCCTCGTCCAGATCGTGGCTGACGAAGATGATGGTGCGCTGCGCCTGCTTCTGCAACTCGAGCAATTCGCCCTGAAGCCGGTTGCGGATCAGCGGGTCCAGCGCCGAAAAGGGCTCGTCCATCAGCAGGATCGGCGCCTCGGTCGCAAAGGCGCGGGCCAGGCCCACGCGCTGCTGCATTCCGCCTGACAGATCGCCCACCTTACGGTCGGCCCAATCGGAAAGGCCCACGGTGGCAAGCTGCGCCTCGACACGTTTCTGGCGTTCGGGGGCGGGAACGCCCGCCAGTTCCAGGCCCAGCCCCACATTCTCGCGTACGCTGCGCCAGGGCAGCAGGCCGAATTGCTGGAAAACCATGGCGACGCGGCTGCGCCGCAGCCGCCGCAGTTCCGGCTCTGCGGCCCTTGTGACCGAGGCCATGTGGTCTCCGTCCCAGATCCGCACCTCGCCCCGACAGACCGAGTTGAGCCCGTTGACCGCACGCAGCAATGTCGACTTGCCCGAACCGGAGAGACCCATCAGGACCAGGATCTCGCCCTCGCGCACGGTCAGCGAACAGTTGTGGACGCCCAAGACCTGCCCGGTTTCAGCCTTGATCGGCCCCCGCTCCAACCCCTGATCCATCAACGGCAGGGCGGCATCGGGTTCGTCCCCGAAAACGATGTTCACATTGTCGAATTCGACGGCGTTGCGTTCAATCATTGCGCTTCCCCACCCGTAGCATCCGGTCCAGCATGATCGCGACAACCACGATGATGAAACCGCTTTCGAAACCCAGCGCCGTGTTCACGCTGTTCAGTGCCCGCACGACCGGAACCCCTAGGCCCGATGCGCCGACAAGGGCCGCGATCACCACCATCGACAGCGACAGCATGATGGTCTGGTTGAGGCCGGCCATGATCTGCGGCGCGGCCGAGGGCAGCTCGACCTTCCACAGAAGCTGGCGGGGCGTCGCACCAAAGGCGGTCGCGGCTTCGACCAGGGCCTGTGGGGCCGAGCTGATGCCCAGGTGGGTCAGCCGGATCGGGGCGGGCAGCACGAAGATGACGGTCGCGATCAGGCCCGGAACCGTGCCGATCCCGAAGAACACGATGGCCGGGATCAGATAGACGAAGGTCGGCAAGGTCTGCATCAGGTCCAGGATCGGACGCATCCAGGCATAAAGCCGGGGCCGGTGCGCCGCGGCGATGCCCATCGGCACGCCGATCGCCATGCAGACGACGCAAGCCGCAAGCACCAGCGTCAGCGTCTGCATCGTCTCGTCCCAGTAGCCCTGGTTCAGGATGAACAGGAAGCCAAGACCGATCAGCAGGCAGACCCTCCAGTTGCGCTGCAGCGCCCAGGCGATTGCCACCATGACCAGCGTGAAGACCAGCGGATGTGGAAACTCCAGCACCGCAAGGATCCCGTTGATCAGCCATTCGAGGCCCTTGGAGATCGCGTTGAAGATGAACGCGGCATGGGCGTTCAGCCAGTCGAAGATCGCTTTCGCTGTCTTGCCGACCGGGATCTTGGTCCCGGTCAAAAGATCGGTCAGTTGGTCCATGCGTCCATTACTTTCTGCCGTTCGGGAGATGCGGACGCGCCTGCGGTCCCGCGTCTGCCGGGGACGGCAAAGGCGGGGGCGCAGCGGATCCGGGGATCCCGGCAAAGGTGGATCAATTCGTCAGGCACGCGCGACGAGAAACGGGCAGAGGATGATCCCGTCTGCCCGCCCTTCATCATTCCGAAAGCGCCTTGTCGAGGGCCGCGACGGCATCGCCGCCGTCGAAGGTGGTCACGCCTGCCAGCCAGGGCTTGGCCGCCTCGGGATTGGCCTTCAGCCATTCCTTGGCCGCTTTCGCCGGCTCTTCACCGTCATTCAGGATCTTGCCCATGACTTCGTTTTCCATGGGCAGGGTGAATTCCAGGTTTTGCAGGAACTTGCCGATATTCGGGCATTCGGTCGCATAGCCGGCGCGGATATTGGTATCGACGCGAGCGCCGCCGAAATCCGGTCCGAAAACGTCATCGCCGCCACCCAGATATGTCATCTTGAACTGGGTATTCATCGGATGCGGTTCCCAGCCCAGGAACACGATCGGCTTGTCCGCCCCGTCGGCGCGGGCGACCTGCGCCAGCATCCCCTGTTCCGAGCTTTCGACGATCTCGAAAGTGCCAAGGTCGAATTTATTTCCCGCGACCATTTCAAGCAGCAGGCGGTTGCCGTCATTGCCGGGCTCGATGCCATAGATCTTGCCGTCCAGCGCGTCCTTTTGCGCGGCGATTTTGGCGAAATCGTCAATGCCCAGTTTGGCCCCGGCCTCGTTGGTGGCCAGCGTGTATTTTGCGCCGGTCAGGTTCGTGCGCGCGACCTCGACCGTGCCGGAATCCCGATAGGGTTTCAGGTCGGCCTCCTGGCTGGGCATCCAGTTGCCCAGGAAGATGTCGACGTCGTTCTTGGCCATCGCGGTATAGGTCACGGGCAGCGACAGGATCTTGGTCTCGGTCTTGTAGCCAAGCGCCTGAAGCGTGGTCGAGGCCAGCGCCGTGGTCGAGGAGATGTCGGTCCAGCCCACGTCCGAAAACACCACGTCGCGGCAGGATGCAGGCTCTTCCGCAATTGCGGCGCCGACGCCAGATACGGTGATCGCCAGAGCGGCAGCGACGAGCGCGGGGGTGCGACAAAATGTCATCTCGTTCTTCTCCCTGTATTGTTGTTGGAAGGAATTAAGGCTTTTATTGATTGACGAGTCAATCAAAAGACGGCTAGCTCCAGATGTATCGAGCCGTTGAAAAGACCGGTGTCTCCATATGCCCAGACTTGGTGCAGAGCCTATCCGAAAGGCCGCATTAATCAACGCCACCATAGCGACCATCGGCCGGGCCGGATCGCTTGATGTGACGGTCGCGCAGATTGCGCGCGAAGCAGGAATGTCCACGGCTCTTGCCCATCATTATTTCGGCTCGAAAGAACGGATCTTCCTTGCCGCGATGCGGCATATCCTGACCCAGTATCGAGAGACAACAGCGCGCGAGCTAAAAGATGTGGACAGTCCGCATTCGCGCCTGATGGCGCTGATCCGAGCGAATTTCGGACAGGCCAATTTCGAGCGCGAGACAATTGCGGCCTGGCTGAATTTCTATGCCCTTGCGCTTGTCGATTCCGAGGCGGCGCGCCTTTTGCGCGTCTATCACCGCCGCCTGCGCTCGAACCTGCTGGTGGCACTGCGTCCGCTGGTGGGGGCCGAGGCCGAGGCGACGGCGCGCACGCTGGGCGCGCTGATTGACGGCGTCTATCTGCGTGCGGCCCTGTCGGACGAGGCAGATGCCGACGCAGCCGAAGGGCTGATCCTTGCCTATCTTGAAAAGGTGCTGCCATGACCCATGACGCGCAACCCGGCGCGAGCCTTTACATCAACGGCGCGCCGGTCGAGGGGCGGGGACCGGACCTGGACGTGCTATATCCCTTTACCGGCGAGGTGATCGCCAGGTTGCGCGAAGCGGACGTGGCGCAGGTCGCCCAGGCCACGGCTGCCGCGGCTGCCGCGCAGCCCGCCTGGGCCGCCCTTCGCCCGGTCGAGCGCGGACGCGTCCTGATCCGCGCCGCGCAGATCATCCGGGAACGTGCCGAGGAGCTGGCCCGGCTTGAAACGCTGGATACCGGCAAGCCCATCCAGGAAACGCGCGTCGCAGATTGGCCCTCGGGGGCGGACGCACTGGAGTATTTCGGCGGTCTTGCACCCACCGTGACTGGCCAGACGATTCCGCTGGGTAGCGATTTTGTCTATACCATCCGCGAGGCTCTGGGCGTCTGCGCGGGGATCGGGGCCTGGAACTATCCCAGCCAGATCGCCTGCTGGAAAGCAGCGCCGGCGCTGGCGATGGGCAATGCGATGGTGTTCAAGCCCAGCGAGGAAACCCCGCTTGGCGCGTTGAAGCTGGCCGAGATCCTGACAGAGGCGGGATTGCCTGCCGGGATCTTCAACGTCGTGCAGGGGCGGGGTGCGGTCGGCGCCGCGCTGGTCAGTGATCCGCGCGTGGCCAAGGTCTCGCTCACCGGCTCGGTCGCGACGGGACAGAAGGTCTATGCCGCCGCTGCCGCGGGGATGCGCCATGTCACGATGGAGCTGGGTGGAAAGTCGCCGCTGATCGTCTTTGACGATGCCTCGGTCGAGGATGCGGTGGGGGCCGCGATTCTTGCGAATTTCTATTCCTCGGGCCAGATCTGTTCGAACGGGACGAGGGTCTTTGTCCAGCGGGGCATCCTGCCAGAATTCCTGAAGCGGCTGTCGGAACGCGCCGCCGAAGTGCGGATCGGCGACCCCTTGGACGAGGCGACCCAGCATGGCCCCATCGTCAGCGCTGCGCAGGCGAATAAGATCCGCGCCGCCATCGCCAAGGGGCAGGCAGAGGGGGCGCGGCTGGTCTGCGGCGGGGCCGGCGACGGTGCCTTCGTGCCGCCGACGGTCTTTGCGGATGTCGCGGATGCGATGTGGATCGCGCGCGAAGAGATTTTTGGCCCGGTCATGTCGGTCCTTGCCTTCGAGACCGAGGCCGAGGTTCTCGCCCGTGCCAATGCCACGCCCTATGGGCTGGCGGCGGGGGTGTTCACACGCGACCTTGCGCGCGGGCACCGGATGGCTGCCGGCCTGCAGGCGGGCACGACCTGGATCAACGCCTATAACCTGACGCCGGTCGAGGCACCCTTCGGCGGGGTAAAGATGTCGGGCATCGGGCGCGAGAACTCGGCCGCCGCGATAGATCACTATTCACAGCTGAAATCCGTCTATGTCGGAATGGGGGCGGTCGATGCGCCCTATTGACCATCGCCGCGTGGCTTCGAGGGACGCGGTGGGTATTTCGAAAGCGGTGAAAATGCGGGGCCGTGCATGATCCCCGATTACGTCATCGTCGGTGCGGGTTCGGCGGGGTGTGCACTGGCCTATCGGCTGGTCATGGCGGGCAAGCGCGTCGATATCATCGAATATGGCGGCTCTGACGTCGGGCCGTTCATCCAGATGCCCGCCGCGCTGAGCTATCCCATGAACATGCGGCGCTATGACTGGGGCTTTTCGTCTGAGCCAGAGCCGAACCTGGGCGGGCGGCGGTTGGTTACTCCTCGCGGCAAGGTGATCGGTGGCTCGTCCTCGATCAACGGGATGGTCTTCGTGCGGGGCCATGCGCGGGATTTCGACACGTGGGCCGAGATGGGGGCCAACGGCTGGTCCTATGCCGATGTGCTGCCCTATTACCGGCGCATGGAGACGTCGCATGGCGCGGTCAGCGATTATCGCGGGACCGAGGGGCCGCTGCACGTCACGCGGGGCTCGCGCAAGAATCCGCTGTTCAACGCCTTCATCCGGGCCGGTCGCGAGGCGGGCTATCCGGTCACCGAGGATTACAACGGGGCGCGTCAGGAAGGCTTTGGCGCGATGGAGGCGACGATCTGGGAGGGACGCCGCTGGTCGGCGGCCAATGCCTATCTGCGCCCGGCGCAGGAAACCGGGCTGCTGCGGCTTCGGCGGGGGCTGGCGCAGCGCGTGGTCTTCGAAGATGGCCGAGCGGTTGGGGTGGAGGTGAAAAATACGCGCGGAGTCAATGTGTTTCGTGCGAAACATGAAGTCATTCTTTCGGCCAGCTCGATCAATACCCCGAAGCTGTTGATGCTGTCCGGGATCGGTCCGGGAGGGCATCTGGCCGAAAACGGGATCGAGGTCCGGGCGGATCGGCCGGGGGTCGGCGCAAACCTGCAGGATCATCTTGAGATCTACATGCAATACAGCGCGACCCAGCCGATCACGCTGTACAAGCATTGGAACCTTTGGGGGAAGGGCTCGATCGGGGCGCAGTGGATGGCGACGGGGACCGGGCTTGGCGCCTCGAACCAGTTCGAAAGCTGCGGGTTCATCCGGTCGCGCGCGGGCGTCGAATATCCCGACATCCAGTATCATTTCCTGCCATTGGCCGTGCGTTATGATGGCAAGGCCGCGGCCGAGGGGCATGGCTTCCAGGTCCATGTCGGGCCGATGAGATCAAAGTCGCGAGGCACGGTGCGCCTGCGTTCCGCCGACCCCAAGGAAGCGCCCGAGATCCGCTTCAACTACATGTCCCATGCCGATGACTGGGCAGAGTTCCGCGCCTGCGTGCGGCTGACGCGCGAGATCTTCGACCAGCCCGCTTTCACGGAATACAAGGGATATGAGATCCAGCCTGGCGATGGCGTGGTGTCCGACGAACAGATCGACGCCTTCATCCGCGATCACGCGGAATCGGCCTTCCATCCCTGCGGAACGGCGCGGATGGGGCGGGCGGACGATCCGATGGCAGTGGTCGATCCCGAGTTGCGGGTGATCGGGGTCGAAGGGCTGCGCGTCGCCGACAGCTCGATCTTTCCGCGCATTACCAACGGCAATCTGAACGGACCGTCGATCATGACTGGCGAAAAGGCGGCCGACCATGTGCTGGGGCAGGGGATGCTGGCCCCCTTGAACCTTGGTCCTGAAATAGGCGCCGACTGGGAAAGCCAGCAGCGCCCATCCTGAACGCCCGACCTATTCCTTCTTCAGCAGATCCGCGAGCCCGGCGAAGGGCTTGCGGGTTTCCTCCTCGGTCTCGGATTCCGGCTCGTCAAGCGCGGCACCCTGCGCGCGCGGGTAAAGCGGCAGGGCCAGGGACAGGGCCTCGATCATCATCGCCTCGACGTCGATGAACTGGCCCAGAGGCTCCATTTCTTCGTCGCCCATCTCGGTCTCGTCCCCCTCGGGCTGGGCGGCATGGGGCGAAAAGACACGGTGCACCTGTTCGGACAGCGTAGTCTTGACCGGGGCAAGGGTCACGACGCAGGGTTGGACAACCTTGGCCGAAAGGCGCGCCACGACCTCCCAGGCGTCGCTGGGGGCGGGGCGGATCTCGCCGGTCAGGCGCAGGGCGGGCAATGCGCTCAGCCCAAGCTCGGCTGCGATGGCGGCGCGACCCTCGGCATCGGGGGCAAGCTCGAACGGCGTTGGCTGCCGGGGATTGAGCTGCGCGACGCGGAATCGGTTCTGGCTGCGGGGAGTTTGCGACATGATGGGGCCTTTCCGATGCGCGCGCTGCCGTTGCTGGGATATTCTTGAGCGCGGGGCATGAGTTTGCTAAGTCGGTCGCGCGGCGTCAACAGGCGCGTAAGGGACAGGTGAAAGATGAAGATTTCCCGGCGACGGATCATGGGCTTCGCGTTGACTGTTCCAGTTGTGCTTGCCGCCTGCACGCCCATCTATCGAAATCACGGCTATGTGCCGGCAGAAGACGAGCTTATGCAGGTTGTGGTCGGAAAGACCAACCAGACCGAATTGGAGGGGCTGATCGGCCGGCCCAGCTCGCAGGGGCTGCTGACCGGATCGGCATGGTATTACGTCGGCTCGCGCTGGGAGACGTTCGGTGCCCGCGAACCTCGCGAGATCGACCGGCAGGTTGTGGCAATCAGCTTCTCCGAAGGGGGCACGGTGGCCAATGTGGAACGCTTCGGGCTTGAGCGCGGCAAGGTCGTGGTCCTGTCGCGCCGCGTGACCGATTCCGGCATTCCCAGCATGAGCGTCGTGCACCAGCTTATGGGCAACGTGGGCCGGGTGTCCGCCGACGATATCCTTCGCGACTGACGCGGTATGCGATCAAGCGAAAGGGGCGCCGCATCGGGCGCCCCTTTCATCATACGGCGTCTGGAACGAAGCGAAGTGAGACGCCGTTGATACAGTAACGCAGGCCCGTCGGGGGCGGACCATCGGGGAAGACGTGGCCCAGATGCGCGTCGCAGCCATGGCAGCGCACCTCGGTCCGGACCATACCGTGGCTGGAGTCGCGGTGTTCGTCGATTGCACCGCCCGGGCGCGAAAAGCTGGGCCAGCCGCAGAAGCTTTCGAACTTGGCATCGCCGTCGAACAGGCGCGCCCCGCAGCAGACGCATTCGTAATGGCCCGGTCCCTTGGGGAACCCGGGATGCGAAAACGGGCGCTCGGTACCGGCCTGCCGCGTCACGCGATAGGTTTCGGCATCAAGCTCGGCCTGCCATTCCGCATCGGATTTGATCACGCGATCCGTCATCTTTGCCCTTCATAATGTTGCGCCCGTGTTACAAGATAGGTGCAGGGAGGACGGGAACAAGACGGGGGGTGGTCGCCCGCCTCCGGTCTTCCGGATTGGGCAGAGGTGCCATGATGGCATTGCGCAAAGGCCGTTACGAAGTCCTGGTTGCCGAGTGTCTTGATGATATCCGTGAAGCGCAGCGCCTGCGGTGGCTGTGCTTTGTCGGTCGTCGGGGCGATCCATCCCCGGTCCAGCAGGCGCTGGATGCGGATGATTACGACAGCCGCTGCACGCATGTGCTGATTCGCGACGTGGCATCCGGCCAGCTTGTGGCCTGCTTCCGCATGCTTGCGCTATCGGGCGGGGCCGAGATCGGCGACAGCTATTCAGCGCGCTACTACAACCTGTCACGTTTGCGCGATTTCCAGGGCAAGATGGTCGAGATCGGGCGCTTCTGCATCCATCCCGAACGCCAGGATCCCGACATCCTGCGCCTTGCCTGGGGAGCGCTCGCCCGTCACGTGGATGAGCAGGGGGTCGAGATGCTGTTCGGCTGCTCCAGCTTCACGGGCACGGATACGCATAGCTACGAGGATGCCTTTGCCATGCTGCGCGAACGCCATCTTGCGCCCAAGCGCTGGCTGCCGCGGGTGAAGGCGCCCAATGTCTTCCGCTTTGCCCGTGCGCTGCACCTGCGAAAGGCCGATCCGCGCCGGGCCATGGCCGCGATGCCGCCCTTGCTGCGCTCTTACCTCGCGATGGGGGGGTGGGTCAGCGACCATGCCGTCGTTGATCGGCAGTTGGACACGCTGCATGTCTTTACCGGGCTCGAGGTGCGGGCAATTCCCCCGGCGCGCGCGAAACTGCTGCGCGCGGCAGGCGCATAAGCCGCCTTTGCATTGGCGGCGCAAAGCGCCTATGAGGCCCGGCCATGAGCGACAGATTCCAGTTTTCCGTCTCGGCCACCGATGGCCGTGCCCGCACGGGCGTGATCCAGACCCCGCGGGGCGAGATCCGCACCCCCGCCTTCATGCCCGTCGGCACCGCCGCCACGGTCAAGGCGATGATGCCCGAATCGGTCCGCGCAACCGGCGCGGACATCCTGCTGGGCAATACCTATCACCTCATGCTGCGCCCCGGCGCCGAGCGGGTGGCCCGCCTGGGCGGTTTGCACAAATTCATGAACTGGGAACGTCCCATCCTGACCGATTCGGGCGGGTTCCAGGTGATGAGCCTGTCGAGCCTGCGCAAGTTGAGCGAAGAGGGTGTGACCTTTGCCAGCCATGTCGACGGCAGCAAGCACTTCCTGTCGCCTGAAACCAGTATGGAAATCCAGCGACTGCTTGGTTCGGACATCGTCATGTGCTTCGACGAATGCCCGGCCTTGCCTGCAACGGACGAGGTGGTCGCGAAATCCATGCGCATGTCGATGCGCTGGGCGCAGCGGTCGCGCGACGCCTTTGGCGACCGCCCCGGTCATGCGCTGTTCGGGATCATGCAGGGTGGGGTGAACCGCGAATTGCGCGAGGAATCGGCCGAGGCCCTGAAGGCCATCGGCTTCGAGGGCTATGCCATCGGCGGCCTTGCCGTGGGCGAGGGGCAAGAGGCGATGTTTGGCGTGCTTGACCACGCGCCGGGGTTCCTGCCCGCAGACAAGCCGCGCTATCTGATGGGCGTCGGCAAGCCCGACGACATCGTCGGCGCGGTGGTACGCGGCGTCGACATGATGGATTGCGTCCTGCCTTCACGCTCGGGCCGGACCGGACAGGCCTGGACCCGCCGCGGCCAGGTCAACATCAAGAACGCCCGCCATGCCGATGACCCGCGCCCGCTGGACGAGCATTGCACCTGCCCGGCCTGCACCGGCTATTCCCGCGCCTATCTCCACCACGTTTTCCGCGCCGGAGAGATGATCTCGGGGATGCTGCTGACATGGCATAACCTGCATTACTTCCAGGAGTTGATGGCAGGGATGCGCGCGGCAATTGCTGCGGGTGATCTGGCGGGTTTTGTCGCCGAATTCGAGGCGCAGCGAGCACAGGGTGACATAGAACCGTTGTGATTCGTCACGTCGTGCCTTGATTTTCCCCTGTCACTGATGGAAGGCCGGGGAAACATACGGCGGATGCCCCGCCCATGACCGAAAGCGATCAATGTCCGCCAGCCCGAAACCCGCCCGCCGAGAAGATATTCGCACCATCACGACGACTGCCGAACTGGCCGAGTTCTGTGAATTGGCCAAGGCGCAGCCTTATGTCACACTCGATACGGAATTCCTGCGCGAGCGGACCTATTATTCGAAGCTTTGCCTGATTCAGGCGGCGCTGCCGCCGGCATCGGGAACCAAGGCCGAGGGCGGACCCGCAGTGCTGATCGACCCGCTGGGCGGGGATCTGTCGCTGGAGCCGCTTTACGACCTGTTCCGCCATACCGCGACGGTCAAGGTTTTCCACGCCGCACGGCAGGATCTGGAAATCTTCTTCCACGACGCCGGTGTCCTGCCCGATCCGCTGTTCGATACCCAAATTGCCGCGATGGTCTGCGGCTTTGGCGAGCAGGTGGGGTATGAAACCCTGGTCAAGAAAATCGCGCGCCAGCCGCTCGACAAATCCTCTCGCTTTACCGACTGGTCGATCCGCCCGCTTTCGGATGCACAGGCCGCCTATGCGCTGGCCGACGTGACCCATCTGCGGGCTATCTATGAATTCCTGGTCGAGCAGCTGAACAAGACCGGCCGCGCCCCCTGGCTTGCGGAAGAGGTGGCGGTTCTGCTGAACCCCGAAACCTATATCACCCGCCCGGATGAAGCATGGATGCGTGTCCGCACGCGCTCGGGCTCGCCCCGGTTCCTGGCGGTGGTCCGTGAACTGGCGCGCTTTCGCGAAACCTTTGCGCAGGAACGCGACATTCCGCGCGCCCGCGTGTTCAAGGACGATGCGCTGATCGAGCTGGCCTCGACCAAGCCACTGTCCGAGGCCGATCTTGGCAAGTCGCGGCTGTTGTTGCGCGACGCCCGGCGTGGCGATATCGCGAATGGCATTCTGAACGCGGTCAAGGTCGGGACCGAGACCAAGGACCTGCCGAAACCCGCGCCGGACGAACCCGGACGCCCCGGGAACGCCGCGCTTTCGGAACTGCTGCGCGTCCTGTTGAAGGCCAAGTCGGACGAGGCGGGGGTCGCCTCGCGGCTGATCGCCTCGGCCGCGGATCTTGACGCAATCGCCTCGGGCGCGCGCGATCTGCCCGCACTGCATGGCTGGCGGGCCGAGGTGTTCGGCCAGGATGCGCTGCGGCTTGCCGCAGGCGAAATCGCACTGTCCGCCCATAACGGATCGGTCAAGGTGGTCCCGGTCGCGGGCTAGTCGGAATCGTCCCCGCCGCGCAGGACGGGCGTGACCAGCACCCGGACAAGGTAAAGCACGACCAGCGCCATTGCCGTCGCGATCATGGCAAGGCGCAGGTCACCGGTCCCGCAGCACAGGCCGATGGCCCCGCACAGCCACATCGAGGCACCGGTGGTGATCCCGCGGACATTGCCGTGGTTGATCACGATCGACCCGGCGGCCAGGAAGGCCACGCCCGCTGTGACTGCCTCGATCAGCCGCAAGGGATCTGTGCGCTGCCGATCCTCGTTCACGTCTGAAAAGTCGACCAGCTCCAGCGCGACCAGGGTAAAGCTGGCCGCAGCCAGCGAGATCAGCATATGCGTGCGCAGGCCGGCCTCGCGGCTCTTGACCTCGCGCTCCCAGCCGACGATTCCACCCAGCACCACGGCCATGAACAGCCGCAGCAGCACCACCCCAAAGGGCAGGCTCATCGGGCGCGAGAATTCCCCAGCCAGCTGATCAAGCATGCGGTCACTTCCGTGAAGCCTTTTCCTCGATCCCCGAACGTCCTTCGCGACGATCCAGTTCATTTTCGACATCGGCCAGCGTCACGTCGCGCGCCGCCAGCATGACGAGCAGGTGGTAAAGCGTATCCGCAGCCTCGGAAACCAACCTGTCACGGTCGCCCTTAACGGCCTCAATGATCGCCTCGACGGCCTCTTCGCCGAATTTCTCGGCGCACTTCTCGGGGCCGCGGGACAGAAGCTTGGCGGTCCAGCTGGTGTCAGGATCGGCGCCCTTGCGGGATTCGATGGTTTCGGCCAGGCGCTGCAATCCGGTCATGTCAGCCTCACGGGGATGCCGGCGGCGGCCATGTGCTCTTTGGCCTCGCGCACGGTGAAGGTTCCGAAATGGAAGATCGAGGCGGCCAGCACGGCCGAGGCATGCCCCTCGATCACGCCTTCGGCCAGATGTTCCAGCGCGCCGACCCCGCCTGAGGCGATGACGGGCACGCTGACCGCGTCCGACACGGCCCGCGTCAGCGGGATGTTGAAACCCGACTTGGTGCCGTCCCGGTCCATGCTGGTCAGCAGGATTTCCCCCGCGCCCTTGGCGGCAACTGTGCGCGCGAACTCGACCGCGTCGATGCCCGTCGGCTTGCGCCCGCCATGGGTGAAGATCTCCCACTTGCCGGGGGCGACAGTCTTGGCGTCGATGGCGCAGACGATGCATTGGCTGCCGAAGCGGTCGGCGGCCTCGGCGATGACATCGGGATTGGCCACGGCGGCCGAGTTGAAGCTGACCTTGTCCGCGCCGGCCAGCAGCAGGTCGCGCACATCCTTGTGGCTGCGCACGCCGCCGCCCACGGTCAGGGGCACGAAGCAGGCTTCGGCGGTGCGCGTCACCAGGTCGAACATGGTGCCGCGATTTTCATGCGTGGCATGGATGTCGAGAAAGCAGATCTCGTCCGCGCCGGCCGCGTCATAGGCGCGCGCGGCCTCGACCGGATCGCCGGCATCGATCAGATCGACGAAATTCACCCCCTTGACGACGCGGCCATCGGCCACGTCAAGGCAAGGGATCACCCGCGTTTTCAGCATCCTGCCACCTTCGTTCAGGCCAGCGCGCGCAGCGCCTCGCCCAGGTTGATCGCACCATCGTAAAGCGCCCGGCCCGAAATCGCACCCGCAATCACCCGCGCATCGCGCAGCGCCAGCAGGTCCTGCATCGAGCTGACCCCGCCCGAGGCAATGACGGGAATATTGACCGCCCGCGCAAGCGTCTCGGTGCCAGAGATGTTCGGCCCCTGCATCGCGCCGTCGCGGTCGATATCGGTATAGATAATTGCCGCCACGCCAGCGTCCTCGAATTGCCGCGCAAGGTCGGTGGCCAGCACATCGGTCTCCTCGGCCCAGCCGCGGGTGGCGACACGGCCGCCACGGGCGTCGATGCCGACTGCGATCTTGCCGGGGAATGCCAGTGCCGCTTCGCGGACGAGGGCTGCGTTCTCGACCGCGACGGTGCCCAGGATCACGCGGGCCAGGCCCCGGTCCAGCCAATGCTCGATCGTCTCCATGTCACGGATGCCGCCGCCCAGCTGGGCGGGGATATCCGTGGCGGCGAGGATCGCCTCCACCGCGTCGGCATTGACGGGGCGACCGGCGAAGGCGCCGTTCAGGTCGACCAGATGCAGCCATTGCGCACCCGCATCCTGAAAGGCTTTCGCCTGCGCTGCGGGATCGGAACCGAAGACGGTCGCCGCCTCCATGTCGCCGCGCAGCAGGCGCACGCAATTGCCGTCCTTGAGATCGATGGCGGGATAAAGGATCATTGCGTCTCTCCTGTAGTTGGCGCCCCTTTGCCACAGACCTGCGACAATCGAAAGGGGCAGGGCGCCTGGCGGCAAAGCAGGCGCAACGCCACGTCAGGCTTGATCGCTCACGTGGAGCCGTTCGAAGCTTGGCCAACGGCCGGGACGGCCGAAGGGAGGATATGGGAATGAAATCAGCAATACTCGCTGCGCTTTTCGTGGCGGGCGCGACCGCCGCGCAGGCACAGGGCATCGAGGGGGTCTTCCAGACCCAGCCGAACGACCAGGGCCAGATCGGCATGGTGCAGTTCTTTGACTGCGGCGGAAAATACTGCGGCAAGCTGGTCCGTTCGTTCGACAGTTCCGGCAAGGAGATCCCGTCGAAGAACATCGGCAAGAACATCGTCTCGAACATGACCGACCAGGGCGACGGCAAGTTCGGCGGCGGCACAATCTGGGATCCCGGCTCGGACAAGACCTACAAGTCGAAGATGCAGTTGAACGGAAAGACGCTCGATGTGTCCGGCTGCGTCGCGATTTTCTGCAAGACCCAGAAATGGACCCGCGCCCAGTGACAGGCCGCCAGTTTCACCGTTTCTGAAATACCCCGGGGGTCCGGGGGCAGCGCCCCCGGTCCATGCGCCAGCAACCCCTAGGGCGTCAGGGTTTCCAGCGCAGGAAGTTCGCGATCAGGCGCAGGCCGACATCCTGCGACTTTTCGGGGTGGAACTGGGTGCCGGCGATATTGTCGCGCCCGACGATGGCGGTGACAGGGCCGCCATAATCCGCAGTCGCCAGCAGATGCGCCGGGTCCGCGACCCGGAACTGCCAGCTGTGCACGAAGTAGGCGTGGTCGCCCGTGCTGATCCCCTCCAGCAGAGGGTGCGGGTGCAGGATCGACAGATCGTTCCACCCCATATGAGGCACCTTCAGGTCCCGACCCTTGATGGCGTCGATTTCGCCGCCGATCCAGCCCAGTCCCTTGGTGTCGCGGTATTCATGGCCGATATCCGCCAGCATCTGCATGCCGACGCAGATGCCAAGAAATGGAACGCCGCGCTCAAGGACCGCATCGCAAAGCGCCTCGACCATGCCGGGGACCGCGTCCAGCGCCGCGCGGCAGGCGGGAAAGGCACCATCGCCCGGCAGGACGATCCGGTCGGCCGCCGCCACCACTGCCGGGTCGCTGGTCACGATGACATCGGCCCCGGCCTCGCGTCCCATCAGGGCAAAGGCCTTTTCGGCGGAATGCAGGTTTCCGCTGTCGTAATCGACCAGAGCGACGCGCATCAAAGCGCCCCTTTGGTCGAGGGCAGGACGCCTGCCATGCGCGGGTCGGGCTCTACCGCCTCGCGCAATGCGCGGGCCACCGCCTTGAAGGCGGCTTCGGCGATGTGATGGCTGTTCACGCCGTGCAGACGGTCCACATGCAGGGTGATCCCGCCGTGGGTCGACAGCGCCTGAAAGAACTCACGCACCAGCTCGGTATCGAAGGTGCCGATCTTCTGGGTCGGGAAATCGACGTTCCAGACCAGGAAAGGTCGGGCCGACAGGTCAAGCGCGGCGCGCACCAGCGCGTCATCCATGGCCAGGTGAAAGCTGCCATAGCGGCGGATGCCCTTCTTGTCGCCAAGAGCGCGGGTGAGGGCCTGACCGATTGCGATGCCGGTATCCTCGACCGTGTGGTGGTCGTCGATATGCAGATCGCCCTTGGCGCGAACGGTCAGATCGATCAGCGCGTGGCGCGACAACTGGTCCAGCATGTGGTCGAAAAAGCCGACGCCGGTCTGGTTGTCGTATTTCCCAGTCCCGTCCAGATTCAGCTCGACCTCGATCTGGGTCTCGGACGTGTCGCGGGTGATTGTGGCGCGGCGCATATGGATCTCCGTTCAGGACCAATGGCCTTATAGGCAAGCAGGCTTCGACTGAAAAGCCGGACAAGGGGCAGGGGGCACAATCGGTGCAAACTCGCCCCAAGGCTGCGCCGGATGGGGTTCCCGACCCCGGCTGTTGGCATGATTGCGCGGATTTGCGGCGTCGTCGCATCCCCGTCCTTGTCATAAGGGGCAAGCGATGCGAAAAAGTCACAAATCTGTGCGTGTGATGATCGACCCGAAAAGGAATTCCGGCGGATGAAAGACGACCTGAATGCCAGCGAAAAGCGGTTGATCGCCGCTTTGGACCGCCTTGACAGTTTCATCGACCGCATGGCGGATCGCGCCGCTGCGCCCGGCCCGGACAGCGGGCAGGATGCTCCGGATCCCGATCTTGCGGCGCGCTTCGACGAGCAGGCCGAGGAATTGACCCAGCTTGAGGAGAGGCTGGCGGCGACGAATGAACGGCTCGACTCGGCCGGAGAGGAAATTGCCCGCCTTGCCGCCGCAAACGAAGCGCTGGTCAGCGCCAATCGCGCGCTGATCGCGGCGCAGCCCGCCTCGGCCCGCGACGACATTCGCGATGCGCTGCAGGCTGAACTTGATTCGCTGCGCGCCGCGCGCGCAGCCGAAATCGGGCAGATGTCCGACATTGCCGGGACGCTTGACCGGATGCTGGGCGCGCCGACAGCAGTCGAGCGAAAGCCCGCGCAAGCCAAGGCCAGCGCTCCCGCGGTTATCGAGACGCCGGTATCTCCGGATGACGCCGGCGATCTTGACCTGGGCGGCGACACGCTGTCCGACGCGCGCGAAACCCAGGCAGCTGACGAGAACAGGGGCTGAGACATGGCACAGGTCGAATTCACCGTAGGAAACAAATCCTACACGCTCAGCTGTCAGCCGGGGGAAGAGCGTCTTCTGAAGCGCGCCGCAGCCCTTCTTGACACCGAGGCGCAGGCGATCTTGCAACAGGCAGGGCGGATGCCCGAACCGCGCCTGCTGCTGCTGGCGGGGCTGATGCTTGCCGACCGGACCTCTACCTTCGAGGATCGCGCTATCTCGGCCGAGCGCGAATTGGGGCGGCTGAAGTCCAATCCGCAACGTGTCGAGGTTCCGATCCTGCCCCCCAGCCTGGCCGAGGGGATGGCCGAGATCGCTGCCCGCGCAGAGGCCCTGGCCCAGAAGGCCGAAGACCAGCTTCGCGGCTGATCGCAGCACCAATCGTAAAGGAACCGCGCCCGTCGAGGCGCGGTTTTTTCATGCGAAAATGGCGGCGATTCCGGGGTGAGGCCGGCGCAATGGCCCGATTTTTCCTGCGTCACATGTCGCATTAGCGCTAATAAGTTATTGAAATAACGTTATATTAAAAACGACAGATTTATTCGTCTTTTTTCTTGAAATTAACGACTAACCCTGTCGTAATTGCCGTTAAGGGCGCGTGCCCTGAAGGATTCGATAACGAGGTAATGTCGCCATGATCCGCACCATCCGCGTCAACGACACTCAGCTGGCCCACGGCCGCGTCGTCCGCCGGCATCTCGACGGTCGCATGACCGTCGAAGACGGCACTAAGCGCCTGACAGGCTTTCCCCTGCGCCCCGGCCTGCTGCGGCGTTGCCTGGGGGTGACGGGGCGTCGGGCATTCGCGGTCATGCTGACGGTGGCCGGGCTGGCCGTGGTCTCGGGAACGGCGCAGGCCGCCAACTCATTGCTGAATGTCAGCTATGACCCGACGCGCGAACTTTACCGCGACGTGAACGCTGCCTTCGCCGCCAAGTGGGAGGCCGAGGGACACAAGGCCCCCACCATCGAAGCCTCGCATGGCGGTTCGGGCGCGCAGGCACGATCGGTGATCGACGGGCTGAAGGCACAGGTCGTGACGCTGGCACTGGCATCGGACATCGACAAGATCGCCGAAAAGGGCCTTCTGCCCGCGGATTGGCAGGCTCGCCTGCCGCATAACAGCTCGCCCTATACTTCGACCATCGTCTTCCTGGTGCGCGAAGGGAACCCCAAGGGCATCAAGGACTGGGGCGATCTCGTCAAGGATGACATCGAGGTCATCACGCCGAACCCGAAGACCTCGGGCGGAGCGCGCTGGAACTATCTGGCGGCCTGGGCTTGGGCGCAGAAGAACGGCAAGGACCCGAAACAGTTCGTGGCCGATCTTTACAAGCATGTGCCTGTGCTCGACTCGGGTGCGCGCGGTTCGACCACGACCTTCACCCAACGCGAGATCGGCGATGTGCTGCTGGCTTGGGAAAACGAGGCGTATCTTGCGCTGAACGAGCTGGGCGACGATCAGTTCGACATCGTGGTCCCCTCGGTCTCGATCCTGGCCGAGCCGCCGGTCGCGCTGGTCGACAAGAACATCGCGGATGACGAACAGAAGGCGCTGGCGGAGGGCTATCTGAACTTCCTGTATTCGCCCGAAGGGCAGGCGCTGGCCTTCAAGCACTTCTACCGTGCATGGGACGACAGCGCCGCGAACCCCGAGGATGTGAAGCGCTTCCCGAAACTGGACCTCGTCACCATTGCCGATTTCGGCGGCTGGCAGAAAGCCCAGCCCGAGCATTTCGGTGACGGCGGCATCTTCGATCAGATCTATACGGGGATGTAACGGATGGCGCTGGCGCTTCTTCGCTCGCAGAAATCCCCCATGCCGGGCTTCGGGCTCGGCATGGGCATTACCATGACCATGCTGTCGCTGATCGTGATCCTGCCGATCGGGGCGCTGCTGGCCAAGGGCATCAGCTATGGTCCCGAAGGCGTCTGGGCCACGGTCAACACGCCGCGGGTCTGGGCGGCGCTATACCTGTCCTTCCGCCTGGCCTTTGTCGCAGCGGTCTTCAACCTGGTCTTCGGGACGCTGCTGGCCTGGGTGCTGGCCCGTTACGAATTCCCCGGCCGCCGTATCGTCGATGCGGTGGTGGACCTGCCCTTTGCCCTGCCGACCGCGGTTGCGGGGATTGCATTGACCGCCCTTTACGCCCCCAACGGCGCATTTGGCAGCATCGCGAAATCGCTGGGCCAGAAGATCGCCTATACCGAATGGGGCATCCTGATCGCGCTGATCTTCGTCGGGCTGCCCTTCGTCACCCGCACGGTCCAGCCCGTCATCGCCGAGATCGAGAGCGAGGTCGAGGAGGCCTCGGCAACCTTGGGGGCGGGTCGGCTCTATACGCTGCGCCGGGTGATCCTGCCGCTGCTGCTGCCGGCGGCGCTGACCGGCTTTGCGCTGTCGCTTGCCCGCGCGGTCGGCGAATACGGTTCGGTCATCTTCATCGCGGGCAACCTGCCGATGAAGACCGAAATCGCGCCGCTGCTGATCGTCATCAAGCTTGAAGAGTTCGATTATAACGGCGCGGCAGCCATCGGCATCGCCATGCTGCTTATCAGCTTCTCGATGCTTCTCGTCATCAACCTCATCCAGATCTGGAGCCGCCGGAGGATTGGTCATGTTTGACAGCACACTCAACGAGTCCTTCGTCCGGCCAGCCGAACGTCCCGCTTCGAAGTGGCGCCCGGTGACCGAGGAAAGCCCGCTGACCCGCTGGATCCTGATCGCGGTAGCGCTGGGCGGACTTGCGGTGCTGGTCCTTGCGCCGCTGGCCGTGGTCTTTGCCGAGGCCTTGGCCAAGGGCGCAGGCGCGGCCATTGCCTCGCTCGCGCAGCCCGAGGCGCTTTCGGCGATCAAGCTGACGCTGCTGGTCGCGGGGATCTCGGTCCCGGTCAACGCAGTCTTCGGCGTCGCCGCCGCCTGGGTCATCACCAAGTTCGATTTCCGCGGCAAGGCCTTTCTGATCACCCTGATCGACCTGCCATTTTCGGTTTCGCCGGTGGTGGCGGGGCTGGCTCTGGTGCTGCTGTTCGGCAGTAACAGTCTGCTGGGCGGCTGGCTGGTCGCTTCGGGTTTCCCGATCATCTTTGCGCTGCCAGGGATCGTTCTCGCCTCGGTCTTCGTGACCTTCCCCTTTGTGGCGCGCGAACTGATCCCGGTCATGATCGAGCAAGGCCGTGCCGAGGAAGAGGCCGCGCTGACGCTGGGCGCCTCGGGATGGCGGGTCTTTCTGACCGTGACGCTGCCCAACATCAAATGGGCGCTGCTGTATGGTGTCCTACTGTGCAATGCCCGCGCCATGGGCGAATTCGGCGCGGTGGCGGTCGTTTCTGGCAAGATCCGTGGCCAGACCGCGACCATGCCGATCACCATCGAGATGCTCTATAACGAGTATCTTTCGGTGGCCGCCTTCACCCTGGCGGGTGTCCTGGCCGCGCTGGCGTTGCTGACGCTGGTGTTGAAGACCGGGCTGGAATGGCGCCATGCCGACCAGCTTGCCGCAACCCGTCGCCATTGAGGTTCCCATGCATATCGAAATCGACGAAATCGCCAAGAGCTTCGGCAACACCAATGCGCTGCGCCCGGTCAGCCTGGCCATCCCCTCTGGGGCGCTGGTCGCGCTGCTTGGACCATCCGGGTCGGGCAAGACGACGCTGCTTCGCATTCTGGGCGGGTTGGAATTTCCGACCTCGGGCCGCGTGCTGTTCGACGGGCAGGACGCGACCGGCCTTTCCGTGCAGGAACGCCGCGCGGGTTTCGTCTTTCAAAGCTACGCGCTGTTCCGCCACATGACCGTGTTCGAGAACATCGCCTATGGCCTGCGTGCGCGGCCCCGTCGCACCCGCCCGCCCGAGGCCGAGATCGAGCGCCGGGTGACGAAGCTGCTGGACCTGATCCAGTTGCCGCAGATCGCCAAGCGCTTTCCGAACCAGCTTTCGGGCGGCCAGCGCCAACGGGTCGCCCTGGCCCGCGCGCTGGCGATCGAGCCGCGGATGCTCCTGCTGGACGAACCCTTTGGCGCGCTGGATGCCCGCGTCCGCAAGGAATTGCGCCACGGCCTGCGCGAGATCCACGACACCACCGGCCTGACCACCGTTTTCGTCACCCATGACCAGGACGAGGCAATGGAACTGGCCGACCTGGTCGTCGTCATGTCCATGGGCAAGATCGAGCAGGTCGGTCGCCCGCAGGACATTCGCGCCCGCCCGGCTACGCCCTTTGTGCGCGAATTCATCGAGGCGTGACCCGCCTCGCGCGCCGCGCCTGACCGCGATGGCGCAGGGGTGTTTGAAAAACGGTGAAACCGGGAGGCGGCGACGCGTCCCGGTCTTTCGTTGCCGGGTGGCGTCGTCGATTTCCTGTTTGCAGGGCGCGCGCCGCTGCCTAGGCTGGTCGCGGGAAGCGACCGGAGCGGCGGCATGGATGCCTATCCCCATCTCAAGATCCTGATCAGCCTGATCCTTGGGCTTGCGATCACCCGCGTGCTGTCGGGGCTGTCGCGTCGCGTCCAGCAACCTGCCTGGACCGAGGGCATGTTTTCCCAGATCGTCTGGTCGCTGGTGCTGCTGCTGGGGGCGGTGCATTTCTGGTGGTGGGAATTCGCGCTGCGTCGTGTCGATACCTGGCATTTCGGCGCCTATGTCTTCGTGCTGTCCTATGCCTCGCTGCATTTCCTGATGGCGACGCTGCTTTACCCCGATGCGCTGCCCGACCATGCCGAAAGCGAGCGTTTCTTCATGCGCCGCCGCGGGTTGTTCTTTGGGCTGTTTGGCCTGTCCTTTGCCTTCGACCTGGGGGACACCCTGCTGAAGGGCACGGCGCATCTGCAGGGTCTGGGGCCGGAATATCCGATCCGGCTTGGGCTTGGGGTGCTGGCCGCAATCCTGGCACTGCGTGCGCGCAGCTCGCGTGCGGTCGGGCTGATCGGGCTGGCCTGGCTGGTCTATGACCTCAGCTGGATCATCCGGCGCTATGACGGGCTTGACTGACGCCTTTCCGCTTGCAGTCCGGCGCGGCCCGCATCTAGGCTGCGCATCTGCGAGGCCGGTCTCCGGCATGTCGCCCAGCCCAGCCCGTCCGACAGCTTCGGAGCGGGGAAATTTCGCGCAGGACCGTCTCGGACCCTTGCGCCTTGGCTTGCCACCGCTATAACCCCGGACGATTTATCAGCCGCCAGCCCGAGGACATCATGCCGAAAAGAACCGATATCAAATCCATCCTGATCATCGGCGCCGGCCCCATCGTCATCGGGCAGGCTTGCGAATTCGACTATTCCGGCGCCCAGGCCTGCAAGGCGCTGCGGGAAGAAGGCTACCGGGTCATCCTGGTGAACTCGAACCCGGCGACGATCATGACCGATCCGGAAATGGCCGATGCCACCTATATCGAACCGATCACGCCCGAGGTTGTCGAAAAGATCATCGCCAAGGAACGCCCCGACGCGCTTTTGCCGACGATGGGCGGGCAGACCGGCCTGAACACGGCGCTGGCACTGGCTGACATGGGCGTGCTGAACCGCTATGGTGTCGAGCTGATCGGCGCGCAGCGCGCAGCCATCGAGATGGCCGAGGACCGCAAACTGTTCCGCGAGGCGATGGACCGCATCGGGCTGGAGAACCCGCGCGCGACCATCGTCGCCGCACCGAAACTGGCCAATGGCAAATACGACATCCAGTCGGGCATCGCGCAGGCGCTGGCCGATCTTGAAGAAATCGGCCTGCCCGCGATCATCCGCCCCGCCTTTACCCTTGGCGGCACTGGTGGCGGCGTGGCCTATAACCGCGACGATTACGAACGCATCGTGCGCTCGGGATTGGAAGCCTCGCCCGTGGCGCAGGTGCTGGTCGATGAATCGCTACTGGGCTGGAAAGAGTACGAATTTGAGGTCGTCCGCGACCGCGCCGACAACGCCATCATCGTCTGCTCGATCGAGAACGTCGATCCGATGGGCGTGCATACCGGCGACTCGATCACCGTCGCTCCGGCGTTGACCCTGACCGACCGCGAATACCAGCGCATGCGGAACGGCAGCATCGCCGTGCTGCGCGAGATCGGCGTGGAAACCGGCGGCTCGAACGTGCAATGGGCGGTGAACCCCAAGGACGGCCGCATGGTCGTGATCGAGATGAACCCGCGGGTCTCGCGCAGCTCGGCTCTGGCCTCGAAGGCGACGGGCTTCCCGATTGCGAAGGTCGCGGCGAAGCTGGCCGTCGGCTATACGCTGGACGAGCTGGACAACGACATCACCAAGGTGACGCCGGCCTCATTCGAGCCCTCGATCGACTATGTCGTGACCAAGATCCCGCGCTTTGCCTTCGAGAAATTCCCCGGATCGAAGCCGGAACTGACCACGGCGATGAAATCCGTGGGCGAGGTCATGGCGATTGGCCGGACGTTCCACGAGTCGCTGCAGAAGGCACTGACCTCGATGGAGAATGGGCTGACCGGTCTTGACGAGATCGAGATCGTCGGCGCGCCCGAGAAATCGGCCATCGTCAAGGCGATCAGCGCCCAGACCCCCGACCGTGTGCGCCTGATCGCGCAAGCCATGCGCCACGGCTTGACCGATGACGAGATCGGACATGCGACCGCTTTTGATCCCTGGTTCCTGGCCCGCCTGCGCGAGATCGTCGATGCCGAAGACGTGGTCCGCGCCTCGGGCCTGCCCGCCGATCTGGACGGGCTGCGCAAGCTGAAGATGATGGGCTTCACCGATGCCCGCCTTGCGGCGCTTTCGGGGCGCTCGGAAACGGCCGTACGCCATGCCCGCCGCGCGCTGGAACTGCATCCGGTCTTCAAGCGCATCGACACCTGCGCCGCCGAGTTCGAGGCACAGACCCCCTATATGTATTCGACCTATGAAGCGCCCGCGATGGGCGATGTCGAAAACGAGGCTCGTCCCAGCGACCGCAAGAAGGTCGTGATCCTTGGTGGTGGTCCGAACCGTATCGGTCAGGGGATCGAGTTCGATTATTGCTGCTGTCATGCCTGTTTCTCGTTGACCAAGGCCGGCTTCGAGACGATCATGATCAACTGCAACCCCGAGACCGTGTCGACCGACTACGACACCTCGGACCGGCTGTACTTCGAACCGCTGACGCTGGAACATGTGCTTGAGATCCTGCGCATCGAACAGGAAAACGGCACGCTGCACGGGGTCATCGTCCAGTTCGGTGGCCAGACACCCCTGAAACTTGCCAACGCGCTTGAGGCCGAGGGCATCCCGATCCTGGGCACCAGCCCCGACGCCATCGACCTGGCCGAGGACCGCGAGCGGTTCCAGAAGCTGCTGAACGATCTGGATCTGCGCCAGCCGATCAACGGCATCGCCCGCAGCGATGCCGAGGCGCTGGAGATCGCGGGCCGGATCGGCTTCCCGCTGGTCATCCGCCCGTCTTACGTGCTGGGCGGCCGCGCGATGGAGATCGTGCGCGACATGGATCAGCTGAACCGCTATATCCGCGAGGCCGTGAAGGTGTCGGGCGACAGCCCCGTGCTGCTCGACAGCTACCTGTCCGGCGCGATCGAGGTCGATGTGGACGCGCTGTCCGACGGCAAGACCGTCCATGTCGCGGGCATCATGGAGCATATCGAGGAAGCCGGGGTCCATTCCGGCGACAGTGCCTGCTCGCTGCCGCCGCATACGCTGGATGCTGCCACCATTGCCGAGATCAAGTCCCAGACCGTGGCCATGGCCAAGGCGCTGAACGTCGTCGGCCTGATGAACGTGCAATTCGCGATCAAGGACGGCACGATCTACGTTCTCGAGGTGAACCCGCGGGCTTCGCGCACCGTGCCTTTTGTGGCCAAGGCCACCGACAGCGCCATCGCCTCGATCGCGGCGCGCCTGATGGCGGGCGAGCCGATGTCGAACTTCCCCGCGCGCGAGGCATATCCGGCGAATGTCGGCCCCGAAACCGCGCTGCCTTTTGCCGACCCGCTGACGCTGGCCGACCCGAACACGCCCTGGTTCTCGGTCAAGGAAGCGGTGCTGCCATTCGCGCGCTTCCCCGGTGTCGACACGCTGCTTGGCCCCGAGATGCGCTCGACGGGCGAAGTCATGGGCTGGGATCGCACCTTTGCACGCGCCTTCCTGAAGGCGCAGATGGGCGCGGGCACGCACCTGCCGACCGAAGGTCTGGTCTTCGTCTCGGTCAAGGACGCCGACAAGTCCGATGCGCTGGCCGAGGCGGCCCGCGATCTGACCGGAATGGGCTTCCGGCTGCTGGCGACCAGCGGCACCGCGGAATTCCTGCGCGGGGCAGGGGTCGAGACGGAACTGGTGAACAAGGTCTATGAGGGCCGCCCGAACATTGTCGACCGTCTGAAGAACGGTGAGATCGTCATGGTCCTGAACACCACCGAGGGCGCGCAGGCCATTGCCGACTCGCGCGACATTCGGGCCGTCGCGCTGAACGACAAGATCCCCTACTTCACCACCGCTGCCGGAAGCATCGCGGCGGTGGCAGCGATCAAGTCGCGCGAAGAGGGAGAGGTCAGCGTCCGTTCGCTGCAAGCCTGATCCGCACGCCGGATCCGATTGAAATTCCTTGGGGGCCCCGCGCAAGCGGGGCCCCTTGCC
The DNA here is from genome assembly GCF_031854425.1 of Paracoccus broussonetiae. Classification (NCBI taxonomy): domain Bacteria; kingdom Pseudomonadati; phylum Pseudomonadota; class Alphaproteobacteria; order Rhodobacterales; family Paracoccaceae; genus Paracoccus; species Paracoccus broussonetiae. The sequence continues at coordinate 139,729 of NZ_JAVRQI010000005.1, forward strand.
ATTTGCCTCTTGCGTTGGGGCAATCGCGTTTTCGGACCTTGGTCTCAGGTATTTTCAGACCTTGGGGTCAGGGACACTGCGCATCAGGTCTGACGACCCCGCGCAGGGGTCCGGACAGGCTGGAGCAATCGCAGGGCGCGGCGCCAGATGGGGATGGCTGGGACCAGAAATCCCGCCCAACTCAGGAGGATGACCGATGAAGACCCTGATGATCCTGGCTGCGCTGGCGCTGTCTGCCGCCCCGGCGCTGGCCCAGCCCACGATGGTCGCCAAGACCGCCAGCGGCGAGGTGCTGGTCGATGCCAAGGGCATGACGCTTTACACTTTTGACAAGGACGGCGGCGGCGCCTCGGCCTGTGTGGGCGAATGCGCGGTGAACTGGCCGCCGCTGCCCGCCGCATCCGACGCAAAGGCCGAGGGTGACTTCGCTCCCGTCGCGCGGGCCGACGGTTCGGCCCAATGGGCCTACAAGGGCAAGCCGCTTTATACCTGGATCAAGGACAAGGCGCCCGGCGACATTACCGGCGATGGCGTGAAGGAGGTCTGGCACCTTGCTCGACCCTGAAGGGGGCAGGGGCTGGCCGGCGATTGTGGCCCGTCCCACCTGACCTGACCGGTGCACATGAAGAACGGCCGGGGACGCGGGTCTTCGGCCGCTTCTGCCTGTCGTGTCGGCAAGGGAACCGGCGCGGCGCCTGGGCGTTCACCGGAAAGGACCGGGCACATCCCATCCATCGGATGGCGCCCACTATCGCGGATTCAAAGGCTTGAATGGGGAAAGGGCGCGGGTGTCTCCGGCCCGCGCCCTCCCTCGTCGCTCGAGCGCACCCCACCACAAGCACGAAAGAGCGACTGTCTCGTAAAGGAATCGATCACCGCATCATGCCCTGCAACCCTGTCGCAGTCGAGCATTGCGCCAGAACCTTCGCGCAGGGCCACGGAGCAGAAGGGATGATACCAAATACTCGTTAAACTTCTAACGGGAACTGCAATGCACGACCGTGGGTTGAAGGAACTTGCCCGAATCCTGCCGATCTTCTGCGGCAACCGCGCGTCCTTTCGTCCCGATCTCATTGCGATCAGGATAGTCACATTCGGTCGTGAACGCGACGTGAAATCGAATAAAGAACTGATAAAAGCCGGGATTGGCGCCGAATAGTGATTCGTCTGGACCTTGTACAGGTGGATAAGGACGGCATTTCCCGTTGCCCGCGCCGCCTCGCGCCGCTATCGCAGTCCAAAAGGTTCGGGATCCCATGAGCGTCAACAGTTTCGGCCGCGTCTTCACCTTCACCACCTGGGGCGAAAGCCACGGACCGGCGCTTGGCGTCACCGTGGACGGCTGCCCGCCGGGTGTCTCGCTGGATGAAGCCTTCGTGCAGCAATTTCTGGATCGCCGGCGTCCCGGAACCTCGAAATTCACCACGCAGCGGCAAGAGCCGGATCAGGTCCGCATCCTGTCCGGCCTGTTCGAGGGCAAGACCACCGGCACCCCGATCCAGCTGATGATCGAGAATACCGACCAGCGCAGCAAGGATTATGGCGACATTGCCCAGGCCTTCCGTCCCGGTCATGCCGACATTGCCTATCACCTGAAATACGGGATCCGCGATTATCGCGGCGGGGGACGCTCCAGCGCGCGCGAAACCGCGGCACGGGTCGCGGCGGGGGGCGTCGCGCAGGCGGCGTTGCTGGCGCTTGTGCCGGGGCTGAAGATCACCGGCTACATGGTCCAGATGGGTGCGCTTCACCTTGATCGGGCGAATTTCGATCCGTCCGAAATCCCGAACAACCCGTTCTTCCTGCCCGATGCGACAGCCGTGCCCGCGTGGGAGGAGTACCTGAACGGCATCCGCAAGGACCAGAACAGCGTCGGCGCCGCGATCGAGGTGCTGATCCAGGGTTGCCCGCCCGGCCTTGGCGCACCGGTCTATGGCAAGCTCGACACGGATCTGGCCGCGGCCATGATGTCGATCAACGCGGTCAAGGGCGTCGAGATCGGCGAAGGCATGGGCGCCGCCGCGCTAACCGGGACCGAGAACGCGGACGAGATCCGCATGGGCAATGACGGGCCGCGCTTTCTGTCGAACCACGCGGGCGGCATCCTGGGCGGCATCTCGACCGGGCAGGACATTGTCCTGCGCTTTGCGGTGAAGCCGACCAGCTCGATTCTGACGCCTCGCCGGACCATCAACCAGCAGGGCGAGGAAATCGAGCTGATCACCAAGGGGCGGCACGATCCCTGCGTCGGCATCCGCGCCGTTCCGATCGCCGAGGCCATGACCGCCTGCGTGATCCTGGATCACCTGATGCTGGATCGCGCCCAGACCGGTGGTGTCCGCGGCACCATCGGCTGACGGGTTATCCACGGGATTCTTGCGGCGATGCGGTTTTCCGGGTTATTGTCACATAGCCGTCACACTTCCTTTGCATAAGCGTCGCATCTCGACACTAGGGATCGCGCAGGCCCTTCACGGCCCCCAGGAAATGTCAGGAGTCATCCTATGAAATCCGCGAAACTCGCTGTTTCGGCCCTTGCAATGATCGCCGCTTCGGCGACCATCGCCTCTGCCCGTGACCAGATCCAAGTCGCCGGTTCGTCGACCGTTCTGCCCTATGCCACCATCGTTGCCGAGGCTTTCGGCGAGAACACCGACTTCCCGACCCCGGTCGTGGAATCGGGTGGCTCTTCGGCCGGCCTGAAGAAATTCTGCGAGGGCGTGGGTGAAAACACCATCGACATCGCGAACTCGTCGCGGCCGATCAAGGAATCGGAAATCGCGGCTTGCAAGGGCGCGGGCGTCACCGACATCATGGAAGTCCGCATCGGCTATGACGGGATCGTCTTTGCCAGCGACATTTCCGGCAATGACTTCCAGTTCACCGCGCAGGACTGGTTCAACGCGCTGGCCGCACAGGTCGTCAAGGACGGCAAGGTCGTCGCCAACCCCTATACCAAGTGGAACGAGATCCGCGCCGATCTGCCCGAGCAGGACATCCTGGCCTTCGTTCCGGGCACCAAGCACGGCACCCGTGAAGTGTTCGAGGAAAAGGTGATCGCGGCGGGCTGCAAGGAATCGGGCGCTGCCGATGCCTTCAAGGCCGAGCTGGGCGAAGAGAAGGCCGGCGAGGCGTGCATGGCGCTGCGCACCGACGGCAAGTCGGTCGACATCGACGGCGACTATACCGAGACCCTGGCCCGCATCCAGTCGGCCAAGAACGGCATCGGCGTCTTCGGCCTGTCCTTCTACGAGAACAACACCGACAAGCTGAAGGTCGCAACCTTCGCCGGCGTCACCCCCTCGACCGAGAGCATCTCGACGGGTGAATACGCCGTGTCGCGCCCGCTGTTCTTCTATGTGAAGAAGGCCCATATCGGTGAAATCCAAGGCCTGAAGGAATTCGTGGAATTCTTCGTCTCGGACGAACTGGCCGGTCCTGACGGGCCGCTGGCTGCCTATGGCCTTGTCTCGGACCCCGAACTGGCCGCGACCCAGGCTGCGGTTTCGGCTGAAACCGTCCTGACCAACTGATCCGGTCGGCGCGGGGTGCGATGACGCCCCGCGCCGCCCTTCTTCCTTTCCCAACGCCCCGAGGCTCACATGCCTGTCTCCTGGACCCTGCTGATCGTCCTGGCCATGGCAGTTGCGGGATTCTTCATGGGCCGTTCGCGTGTTCTCGCGGCGGCCGGTGGCGATTCCCGTCGGCTGCATTCGCGCACCAGCTATTACGGCTGGAACGTCGCGCTGTTTACCGTTTTGCCTGCCCTGTTCCTGATCGCGATATGGATATTTGCGCAACCGGACGTGAATCGCACGCTGCTCGCGGGCGTGGCGCTGGTCCTGGCCATCGCGGGTCTTGTGATGACGCTGGGCCGCAGCACGCCCGAGTTCCGCGCCCGCATCGCGGTCGAAGCGGTTGTGCGCGGCCTGCTGATCCTGTGCTCCAGCATCGCGATCCTGACCACCGCCGGCATCGTCCTGTCGATGCTGTTCGAGACGGGGCAATTCTTCCGCCAATATTCGTGGAGCGATTTCTTCTTCGGCACGACCTGGTCGCCGCGCTTTGGTGGTGGGTCGCAACTGGGGATGTTGCCGCTGCTTTGGGGCACGCTTTACATCTCGATGATCGCGCTGGCTGTCTCGATCCCGATCGGGCTTTTCGCGGCAGTCTACATGTCCGAATACGCGACGCCCCGCATGCGCGGCATCGTGAAGCCGCTGATCGAGGTGCTGGCCGGGATCCCGACCATCGTCTATGGCCTTTTCGCGCTGACCATCGTCGGGCCGCTGCTTCGCGACTATTTCGCGCAGCCGCTGGGGCTGGGCAGTTCGGGGTCGTCAGTGATGACCGCGGGACTGGTCATGGGGATCATGCTGATCCCGTTCGTCAGCTCGCTTTCCGATGACATCATCAACGCCGTCCCGCAATCGCTGCGCGACGGCGCGCTTGGCCTTGGTTCGACCAAGTCCGAGACCGTGCGCAAGGTCGTGCTGCCCGCAGCCCTTCCGGGCATCGTGGGCGCTATCCTTTTGGCCGCCAGCCGCGCCATCGGCGAGACGATGATCGTGGTGCTGGGGGCAGGCGCCTCGGCCCAGATGGGGCTGAACCCGTTCGAGGCGATGACCACCATCACCGTCAAGATCGTCAGCCAGCTGACCGGCGACACCGACTTCGCCGCGCCTGAAACGCTGGTCGCCTTTGCGCTTGGCCTGACCCTGTTCGTCCTGACGCTGGGGCTGAACATCTTCGCGCTCTACATCGTGCGCAAATACCGGGAGCAATACGAATGAGCGACGCCACCATTTCGGCCGGCGCCCCGGCTTCCCAACCCAGGGCCTCGCTGCTGGTCCCGGACGCCCGCACCCGCAAGCGCAATGCCGCCGAAGCGCGTTTCCGGGCCTATGGGCTTGGCGCGATCATCATCTCGCTTCTGGCGCTGGTGGTGCTGCTGTTCACCATCTTCGGCGGTGGCATCGGCGCGTTCCGCCAGACCTATCTGACGATCCCCGTCACGCTGGACGCGGCGCAGCTTGACAAGTCAGGCAACCGCGACCCCGAAGAGATCAAGAAAGTCCTGACGCTGGCCTATGGCAAGATCCTTGACCAGTCGCTTCAGGCAGTCATCGCGCAGAACGGCATCGCGATCGAGGGGATCGCCGACAAGGATGTTTCGAACCTGATTTCGAAAGAAGCCTCGGCCCAGCTGCGCGCGCAGGTGCTGGCCGACCCGGAACTGATCGGCCAGACCATCCAGGCGCGCGTCCTGGTGAACGGCCGCGTCGACGGTTTCTACAAGGGCCGGGTGACGATGGAGTCGGCCGCACGTGACAGCAATACCTCGCCGGCGCAGCTGCAACTGGCCGAGGCGCTGAAGGACAAGGGGATGCTGGCGACCAAGTGGAACTGGTCATTCCTGACCAATCCCGACGCATCGGACCAGCGCCCCGAGGCCGCAGGCGTGGGCGTGGCCATTCTCGGCTCGCTTTACATGATGCTGGTGGTGCTTTTCCTTGCCGTCCCGATCGGTACGGCCGCCGCGATCTATCTTGAGGAATTCGCGCCGAAGAACCGCCTGACCGACATAATCGAGGTGAACATCTCGAACCTTGCGGCGGTGCCCTCGATCGTTTTCGGTATCCTTGGCCTTGCTGCCTTCATCAACTTTGCCCACCTGCCGCAATCGGCGCCGATCGTGGGCGGGCTGGTGCTGGTGCTGATGACGCTGCCGCGCATCATCATTCCCGCCCGCGCGGCACTGAAGTCGGTCCCCCCCTCGATCCGCGACGCGGCGCTGGGGGTCGGGGCCTCGAAGATGCAGTCGGTCTTTCACCACGTCCTGCCGCTGGCGACGCCCGGCATCCTGACCGGCGTCATCCTGGGGCTGGCACAGGCGCTGGGTGAAACCGCGCCCCTGCTGCTGATCGGCATGGTCGCTTTCGTCAAGAACTTCCCGGCGGCCCCGCCCGCAGGGCTTTTCGATCCCGCATCGGCCCTGCCGGTCCAGGTCTACAACTGGACCCAGCGCGCCGACCCCGCCTTCATGGAGCGGGCATCGGGCGCGATCATCGTGCTGCTGATCTTCCTGCTTTGCATGAACCTTTTCGCCATCTTCCTGCGTCGCAAGTTCGAGCGGCGGTGGTAAATCCAGAAGGAGTTGCCAATATGAACGACATGAGAATTCTGGAGCGCGCCGTGCAGCAGACCGATATCAAGATTTCCGCCCGCAAGGTGCAGGTCTATTACGGTGAAAAGCAGGCCATCAAGGACGTGGATGTCGACATCCTCGACAAGACGGTCACGGCCTTCATCGGACCCTCGGGCTGCGGCAAGTCGACCTTCCTGCGCTGCCTGAACCGGATGAACGACACCATCGACAGCAGCCGGGTCGAAGGCAAGATCACGCTGGACGGCGAGGATATCTACGACAAGCGCGTCGACCCGGTGCAGCTGCGCGCCCGGATCGGCATGGTCTTCCAGAAGCCGAACCCCTTTCCGAAATCGATCTATGAGAACGTGGCCTATGGCCCGCGCATCCACGGCCTGGCCCGCAACCGGGCCGAGCTTGACGAGATCGTCGAGAAGTCGCTGCGCGGCGCCGCGCTGTGGAATGAAGTCAAGGACCGCCTGAACGAACCCGGCACCGGCCTTTCCGGCGGCCAACAGCAACGTCTTTGCATCGCGCGTGCCGTGGCCACCCAGCCGGAAGTGCTGCTGATGGACGAACCCTGTTCAGCCCTTGACCCGATTGCCACCAGCCAGGTTGAGGATCTGATCGACCAGCTTCGCTCGGAATATTCGGTGGTGATCGTCACCCACTCGATGCAGCAGGCCGCGCGCGTCAGCCAGAAGACCGCGTTCTTCCACCTGGGCAACCTGGTCGAATACGGCGACACCGATGACATTTTCACCCGGCCGCGCGATCCGCGCACGGAAAGCTATATCTCTGGCCGCATCGGCTGAGCCGGAAAAGGATATTATCATGAACAGCGAACGCCATATCATGTCGGCATTCGACCGCGATCTGGAGACCGTCCAGGCGCTGGTCGTCAAGATGGGCGGCATGGTCGAGACTGCCATCCACGACGCCGCCATCGCGCTTGAAACCCGCGACGAGGAACTGGCCGAGGAAGTGCGCCGCCGCGATGCCGCGATCGACGCGCTGGAGCACCAGATCAACGAAGAGGCCGCCCGCCTGATCGCCCTGCGCGCGCCTCGCGCGACCGACCTGCGCACCGCGCTGACCGTGATCAAGATCTCGGCCATCCTCGAGCGGGTCGGCGATTACGCCAAGAACATCGCCAAGCGCAGCCATGTGCTGGTCCACATGCCCGCGGTCGAAAGCTCGGGCATGGCGCTGCGCCGCATGTCGGGCACGGTCGAGGGCATGATGAAGGACGCTCTGGACGCCTATATCCAGCGCGACCCGGAACTGGCCGCGGACGTGCGCAAGCGCGACCTTGAAGTCGACCAGATGTATAACGCGCTGTTCCGCGAGTTCCTGACCTACATGATGGAAGACCCGCGCAACATCACGGCCTGCATGCACCTGCATTTCATCGCCAAGAACATCGAACGCATGGGCGACCACGCCACCGGCATTGCCGAGCAGGTGATCTACCTCGCGACGGGCGAGCTGCCCGATGACGCGCGCCCGAAAAGCGAAAGCGTCACCCGCGCCACCCTGAACCAGGGAGAGGACTGAGACATGGCCCAGGCACAACCCTGCGTTCTGGTGGTCGAGGACGAGGGCGCGCAGCGGGAAGTCCTGAAATACAATCTCGAGGCAGAGGGCTTCTCGGTCGTTCTGGCCGAGAATGGCGATGAGGCGATGCTTCTTGTCGCCGAGGAACAGCCTGATCTGATCGTCCTGGACTGGATGCTGCCGAATGTCAGCGGGATCGAGGTCTGCCGCCGCGTCAAGGCGGACCCCAACACCCGCCAGATCCCGATCATCATGCTGTCGGCCCGCTCGGAAGAGGTCGACCGCGTCCGGGGGCTGGAAACCGGCGCCGATGACTATGTCATCAAGCCCTATTCGGTGGTCGAGCTGATGGCCCGCCTGCGCACGCAGCTGCGCCGCACGCGGCCCGCCTCGATGGGCGAAAGGCTGAGCTTTGCGGATATCATTCTGGATGCGGGCGAGCATCGCGTCTTTCGCGCCGGAACCGCGCTGCACCTTGGCCCGACCGAATTTCGGCTTCTGTCGACGCTGATGGAAAAGCCCGGCCGCGTCTGGACGCGCGAGCAGCTTCTGGACCGGGTCTGGGGACGGGACATCTATGTCGACACGCGCACGATCGACGTGCATGTCGGGCGGTTGCGCAAGGCGCTGATGGTGAACGGGGGTGACAATCCCGTGCGCACCGTCCGGGGAACCGGCTATGCGCTAGGTTGAAAGACCGGGGAAACCCTGAAGACCGCGGGCTGAACGCCCGCGGTCTTTTCACATGCCGTCACGACCCGCTTTGTTCCAGCAGATCAGTGATCCGGCGGATGGCGACGCGGCGGTTGTCGCGGGTGTCGCCTTCGGTCGGAACCAGCAGGAACTCTTCACCATAGCCCTGCACCACCATGTTTTCCGGCGGCACCTGGTAATACTCTGTCAGGGCCAGCGCGACGGATTCGGCGCGGCGGTCCGACAGGGCAAGGTTCGCGGCATTCGAGCCGACGGCGTCGGTATAGCCCTCGATCATGTAGACCTCGTTCGGGTTCTGATCGATCGAGTCGCGGATCACCTTGCCGAGCGTCGCCAGTTGCTCGGCCTGATCCGAGGACAGCGCAGCCGAGCCGGTGTCGAAGGTCACGTCGGGCACGTTGACCGGCGCAACCAGCGAGCGGACCTCGGGGATGTCGCGGATCTGGCCCAGGGTAAAGCGACGGTCCGTTCCGGATTCGCGCAGAAGCGCGGTCCGCAGGTCATCCTCGTTCCAAGGCTGACTGCTGTATTCCACCGGCTGCGGCGCCGGCAGGGTCGAAACCTGGACGGGGCGGACATTGGTGTTGTCCATCAGGCGCGTGGCCGTGCCGTCCGGCCGGATCAGCGTGCGTTGCAAGACATTCGTGTCGGCGTCGCGGATCGTCACCACACGGCTGCCGTCCGCACGCAGCACCGTGGTCCGGGTCGAGCCGTCGTTGAAGGTCTCGGTCTGCACGTCCGAACCCGGCTGATACAGCAGCGCATTGTCATCGCGCACGATCTGCTGGCTGCCGTCAGGCAGGGTCAGCACGGCCCGGTCGCCGGTGTTCAGGGCAACCTGACGGTTGCCGCTCAACATACTGCCGACGGCATAGCCTGCGACGCCCGCCAGAAGCAGCTTGGCGATGTCGCTGCCGTGGTCGTCATCATCATCATCGTCGTCACGGTCGTTCCAGTAATCGTCGTCATAATAGCGGTTGTCGCGATAGTAGCGGTCGTCACGGTAGTCGTCGCGACGATCCAGCTGGCGTTCGCGCCGGTCGACCCGACGTTCGTCCTGCCGCAATTCCTGCTCCCGACGGTCCAGATTGCGGCGGATCTGCTCATTGCGGCGTGCGTCGCGGGCCTGCATCCCGTCCTCGATCCGGTTATGGAAATCCTGGTTCGAGCGGCGTGCATTCTCCTGCGTGATCCGGCGTTCCCTGACCTCGCCACGCGCCTGGTTGCCTGCGGCGGCCGCGGTGAGAGCGGCTGCAGCGGGTGCGCGGTTGCGTTCCGCAGCCTGGCGCGCCAATGCGTTCGGAGGCGTGTGACGGGCCTCGGGCGCGGGCAGGGCGGCCTTGCCCTCACCCGTCTGGATCTTGCGGAACATCTCCTTGGAGGTCAACTGCTGGGGCTGGGGCCGGGTGTTCTGATTGGCCGCGCGCTGCTGTTCTTGTCGCTGGCGCAGCTGCTCAGCAGTCAACGGGCGGGGCTGGGCGTTATTGCCCGGCTGAACCGCGCGCTGGCCATCGGGGCGCGGCGGGTTCGGGCGCTGCTGATTGGCCTGCTGCTGTCGGCGCCGCGCCTCGTCCGCGCGCTGCGCATCGCCCCGCTGACCGGCGCGGCGCTGTTGATCCATGCGCTGTTGATCGGGATTTTGCCGCGGCCGCTGCTTTTCTTCCATCGCGCGGCGAAGTTCGTCCGCGTTTGCTGGCGGCGCCTTCTGCTGGCGACCCGGTTCGGCGCGCGGGGGCTGCTGCTGGGTATTGCGCTGCGGGCGTTGACCTTCGTCGCCCATCACCGCGTTGCGTGCCGCGTCACGCGAATCGCGCGCGCGGTCCGGTGCCCCCGGTTGGTCCTTGGGCTGCGGACGCGGCTTGGCCTGTTCGGGCTGGCGCTGTTCACGCTGCGGTTGGGGCCGGCGCTGTTCGGGCTGCGCCTGCTTTTGTTGCTCGGCGGGCTTCGGCTTGCGCGGCTGTTCCTGCTGCGCCTGCTGGACCTGAGGCTTGGGACGCTGCTGTTTTTCCTGCTGCTCGGCGCGTTCGCGTCGCTGCTGCTGCTGCTGCTGCTGCTGTTCCTGCTGCTTGCGCTGTTGCTGCTGCTGTTCTGCATGAGCCTTCTGCTCTTGCTGCTTGCGCTGCTGCTGGCGTTGCTGCTGTTGGCGCTGCTGCTCGGCCCGCGCCTTCTGCTCTTTCTGCTTCTGCTCTTGCTGCTTGCGTTGCTGTTGCTGCTGGCGCTCCTGCAGCGCTTTCTGGGGCAGGATGACCTGTTCCTGCGCCGGAGCGCCCTGCGCGAATGCGGGGGCAATCTGCGGCGCGATCAGGGACAGGCTCGCCACGATGGCGGTGGTAGTTTTCAAGATGCGACGCATGTCGGTTCCTCTTCCGATGACGCCTGATGGGATTGCATGAAAAACCACTGTTGCGGATGCCCAGTTCCCCAACAAACCCGTTACCTGGCGTCGACGGGCCATATCCCGCCGATGGCGCATCGGCAGGAATAGCTGGCCGAAATGCATATCTCTGGGAAATTTGAGCGTTTTGTCGGCGGCGGGGCTGACGGTTCAGGCCAGCCGCACGATCCGTCCGCCGCTGAGGCGTTGGATGCGGCCTGCCAGTTCCAGTTGCAGCACCACCGGGGCCATCGTCGCGGCAGGAATGCCAAGGTCCCGAATCAACAGGTTCTCCTCGGTCGGGCTGGGCCCCAGCATGGCGAGGATCCGCCCTTCAAGGCCGACCGGGCCGCCCTGATCGCGCCCCCGCATTGGCAAAGGCCGATCTGGCTGGGTGGAAGGCGGGGGCAGGACGGGTGCCGCCGCATCGGGGGCAGTCACCGGCCGCGTTGGGACCGCCTCGGTCCCCAGCGCCGCAAGCACGTCCTGCGAATTGCGAATCAGCAGCGCGCCGTCGCGCAGCAGCGCATTGCAGCCAGCGGCGCGGGCATCCATCGGATGGCCCGGCACCGCCATCACCTCGCGCCCCTGGTCCAGTGCGGCGCGGGCCGTGATCAGGCTGCCCGAGCGATGCGCGGCCTCGATCACCACCACCGCGCGCGACAGGCCCGAGATGATTCGGTTCCGTGCGGGAAAATGACGGGCCACCGGATCGGTTCCCGGCGGCTGTTCCGAGACAAGCAGGCCTGTCTGGCAGATCGCCTCGGCCAGCGCGCTATTCTCGGCCGGATAGATGCGGTCGATGCCGCCTGCCATGACCGCGACCGTGCCGGGGCCAAGCGCGGCTTCATGGGCGACGGTGTCAATGCCGCGGGCCAGCCCGGCAATCACCGTGACACCTGCCTCGGCCAGCCCCAGCGAAAGCCCGCGCGCCATGCGCAAACCCAACGAGGAGGCATTGCGCGCCCCCACGACCGCGACGCATGGCGGGTCCAGCGTCTCGGTCCGGCCCCTGATCCACAGGATCGGCGGGGCCTCGGGGATGTCGCGCAGGGCTGGGGGATAGGCGGGGTGGTCCCAGGTCAACAGTTGAGCTCGGGCCCGTTGGCCTGCTGCGATCTCGGCCTCTGCCTCGGCGATGGAGAAGGGGGCATAGTCGCTGATCCCGGCCATCCGCGCGACTTCCGGCAGGGCGTCCAGCGCGGCTGAGGCAGATCCGTGTTCGGCCAGCAGGCGGTGGAAGGTCGCGGGGCCGACCTTGCGCGAGCGGATGAGACGCAGCACGGCAAGTCCTCCATCGTCCGGAGGTATGGCGCATCCGTGGTGGGGGTCGAAGGGAAGCCGTCCTGCCATTGTTCCACGCCTCAGCCTCATCCGCCCGCAGGTGATGACATGGAAAAGGTTAACAACGGGTTAGCGTGCCAGGACGAACCAGCCCGGCAGGATCACGAGGCCGAGCCGCCGACCGTCAGACCGCCGATCATCAGGCTGGGCAGGCCGACGCCCACCGGAACCCATTGGCCCTGTTTGCCGCAGTTGCCGATCCCCGGATCCAGCGCGAGATCGTTGCCGATGGCGCGGATCTGATGCAGCGCGGTCGCTCCGTCCCCGATCAGCGTTGCGCCCCGGATCGGATCGCCGACCTGACCGTTCTTCACGCGATAGGCCTCGGTGCAGGAAAAGACGAACTTGCCGTTGGTGATATCGACCTGACCGCCGCCGAATCCAACGGCATAGATCCCGTCCTTGAGATCCGACAGGATCGCAGCAGGGTCGTCAGCGCCCGGCAGCATGAAGGTATTGGTCATGCGCGGCATCGGCGCATGAGCATAGCTTTGGCGTCGCCCGTTGCCGGTAGGTTCGACCCCCATCAGCCGCGCGTTCTGGCGGTCCTGCATGTAACCGACAAGGACGCCGTCCTCGATCAGGACATTGCGGCCGGGGGCCGAGCCCTCGTCATCGACCGAGATCGATCCGCGGCGGTCGGGAATGGTGCCGTCGTCGATCACGGTCACGCCGGGTGCGGCGACGCGTTGGCCCAAAAGCCCGGCAAAGGCGGAATGTCCCTTGCGGTTGAAGTCGCCTTCAAGCCCATGACCCACGGCCTCGTGCAGCAGGATGCCGGGCCAGCCGGGACCAAGGACGATATCCATGACACCCGCCGGGGCCGGGACCGAGCGCAGGTTGACCAGGGCGATCCGCAGGGCCTCGCGTACCTGTGCCTGCCACTGCTCGGGCGCGATCAGCCCGTCCAGCGCGACACGCCCGCCACCGCCGGCATTGCCCGATTCGCGGCGGCTGTTCGATTCCACGATGACCGAGACGTTCAGTCGCGCCATCGGGCGGATGTCGGTCGCAAGCCCGCCCTCCGGACGAAGGATCGCGACTTCCTGCACCGAGGTCGAGACGCTGGCCGAAACCTGAACGACGCGGGGGTCAAGATCGCGCGCGAAGGCGTCGATTTCACGCAAAAGCGCAACGCGCGCGGCGAAGCTGACATTTCCGGCCGGGTCGATCGGTTGGTAAAGCGGGGTGATGGCGCCGCTGGGGGGCAGGGCAAGGGTGCCGCCGCCATCGCCCACGGCAAGGCGGACCGTCTGCGCTGCCTGCTTCAGCGCGCTCTCCTCGATCTCGGTCGAATGGGCATAGCCGGTGACTTCGCCACGCACGGCACGCAGGCCGAATCCCTGCTCGGCATCATAACTTGCGGTGCGCAGGCGACCGTCGTCAAAGGCAAGGGTCTCGGCGCGCGAACGCTCAAGGAACAGCTCGCCATCGTCCGCACCATCCAGCGCATCCTTGAGGATCCGCAACGCGCGGTTGCGGTCAAGGTGGGTTTCGAAGGGTGAAAACGGCGAGTCGGTCATGCGAAAGTCCTTGTGCCAGAAGGCATCGACTAGGGGTTTTTTGGTCGCAAGTCGATAGGTATGACTTGCCCGTGATGGGAAGATATGCTTGTCAAACGATACCAATGTCGGCCGGGCAGGAGGACCTGAGCCCGCCGGCGGGACGTAGGCAACGGGATGGGATGATGGCAATTGCGACGATGCGCCGCGCTGCTGCGGTGGGACTTGGCCTTGGACTGACGGCAGTGGCGGGGCTTCCTGCTGCGGCACAGGAGGTACTTGGCGACCTGCCTGTGATCGGCAAGCCGCATAATGGCGGCATGGGATTCCAGCCGGCTTCCAGCCCTCTGGCCCATGACCAGCAATGGCTGGACCACTTCACCCTGTATATCATTACCGCGGTGACGATCTTCGTCTGCCTGCTGCTTCTGATCTGCATCGTGCGCTACAATCACCGCGCGAACCCGGTCCCGGCGCGCTTCACGCACAACACGCCCCTGGAAATCACCTGGACCCTGATCCCGGTGCTGATCCTGGTGGCGATTGGCGCCTTCTCGCTGCCGATCCTGTTCCGCAGCCAGGAAATGCCAAACGATCCGGATCTGGTGATCAAGGCCATCGGCCACCAGTGGTACTGGTCCTATGAATATCCGAATGACGGGATCGCCTTTGACGCGATGCTGCTGGAAAAGGACGCGCTTGCGGACGCAGGCTATACCGAGGATGAATATCTGCTTGCCGCGGACAACCCCGTCGTGGTTCCCGTGGGCAAGAAGGTCCTGGTTCAGGTCACTGCGACCGACGTGATCCACGCCTGGACCGTGCCCGCCTTTGCCGTCAAACAGGACGCCGTTCCCGGCCGGATCGCGCAACTGTGGTTCGAAGTCGATCAAGAAGGCGTGTATTTCGGTCAGTGCTCCGAACTTTGCGGCATCAACCACGCCTATATGCCGATCGTCGTGAAGGCCGTGAGCCAGGAGAAGTACGATGCATGGCTGGCCGGCGCGAAAGAAGAGTTCGCGGCCGACGCCTCTGATTACCTGCCCGCCCAGCCGATCAGGCTGGCCCGGGCGGAATAAGGACAGGACGTGACGGATATCGACGCATATCACGGGCCGGCCGAGGCTGGCTTTGGCGACTATGTCGCCCTGCTCAAGCCGAGGGTGATGTCCCTCGTGGTGTTCACGGCCTTTGTCGGCCTGTGGATCGCGCCACAGCCGATGAACCCGTTCGTGGCCTTCTGCGCGGTGCTGTTCATCGCGCTGGGGGGCGGGGCATCCGGCGCGCTGAACATGTGGTATGACGCGGATATCGACGCGGTGATGAAACGCACTGCCAACCGGCCGATCCCGGCCGGATTGGTGCCCAAGCAGGACGCCCTGGCGCTTGGCCTTGGGCTGTCGCTGCTGTCGGTCATGATGCTGGGGCTGGCTGCGAACTGGTTCGCCGCGGGTTTCCTGGCCTTCACCATCTTCTTCTATGCCGTGGTCTATACGATCTGGCTGAAACGCTCGACCCCGCAGAACATCGTCATCGGAGGTGCGGCGGGGGCCTTCCCGCCCATGATCGGCTGGGCCTGCGCCACCGGCGGTATCGGGCTGGAATCGCTGCTGATGTTTGCGCTGGTCTTCTTCTGGACGCCGCCCCATTTCTGGGCGCTGGCGCTGTTCATGAAGGAAGACTACCACAAGGCCGGGATCCCCATGCTGACGGTGACCCATGGCCGTGCGGCGACCCGCCGTCACGTCTTCGGCTATACGCTGGTGCTTGCGCCCTTTGCGATCTGGCTGGGCTTCACCTCGGTCGGCGGCTGGCTTTATCTGTCTGTCTCCGCCTTGCTGAACCTGCTGTTCATCGCGGGCGGCTGGCGCATCCTGCGCCGCAGTGAAGACCAGGCGATTGCCGATGGCTATCGTGTCGAGAAGAAGTATTTCCGCCTGTCGCTGTATTACCTGTTCCTGCATTTCCTTGCGCTTCTTGCGCAGCATTGGGTGGGGGCATGGTGATGTTTCCGCAGGTTGAACACGAACTTCACAAGCGTCGACGCGGCCGGAACCTTGGCCTTCTGGTCGTCCTTCTGGCCTTTGTGGCGCTGGTCTTCGGACTCTCGATCGTCAAGATCACCAACGGCGACCAGATGGAGGGGTTTGACCACCGCCCTCGTTCGTCGATGCTGCCCAAGGATCCCAACCCGCCGGCACGCAATTCCGGCCCGATCGCAGCCCCCGGCACGCCCGGCGCGGCCGCCCTGTCGCAACCAAAGGTGGAGCAATGACGCAGAACCCACGCTCGCATGGTCGCACCGCGGGGATGCTGGTCGGCGTCGTCGTCACCATGGGGGCGTTGGCCTGGGCTGCCGTTCCCTTTTACGACTGGTTCTGCCGCGTCACCGGCTATGGCGGGACGACCAACGTCGCCGAGCAAAGCTCGGACGTCATCCTGGATGAAAAGGTCCGTGTCCGCTTCGACGCCAATGTCGATCCCAATATGGGCTGGACCTTCCGACCGATGCAGCGCGACATGCAGCTGCGCATTGGCGAGAACGCCATCGCCTTCTACGAGGCGATCAACAACACCGACCAGCCGATCACGGGCACGGCCAGCTACAACGTGGCACCCGACGCGGCCGGCTATTTCTTCAACAAGATCGAGTGTTTCTGCTTTACCGAGCAGACCCTGCAACCGGGCGAGCGGGTCGAGATGCCCGTCAGCTTCTTCGTCGATGCGGGGATCGTGGATGACCGGGACGCAAGCCGCATTCGCGATATCACGCTTTCCTATACTTTCCACCGGACCGAGTCCGCGGCGCCGAAACAGGCGGCGCTGACGCAGGGGACCGACCAGAAGTTCAACTAAAGCAACAAGACGCAGCAACAGCGGAACGCAGCCATGGCCCATGTAAAGAACCACGACTATCAGATCCTTCCGCCTTCGATCTGGCCGCTCTTGGGCGCGATCGGCGCCTTTATCATGTTGTCCGGCGCTGTGGCCTGGATGAAAGGGATCACCTTTTTCGGTGCCCCGATCGAAGGGCCCTGGATGTTCCTGATCGGCTTTGTCGGGGTTCTTTACGTCATGTTCGGCTGGTGGTCGGATGTCATCACCGAGGGTGAGACGGGCGAACATACCCCTGTCGTGCGGATCGGCCTGCAATACGGCTTCATCCTGTTCATCATGTCCGAGGTGATGTTCTTCGTCGCCTGGTTCTGGGCCTTCATCAAGAACGCGCTTTACCCGATGGGACCGGACAGCCCGATCAAGGACGGCGTCTGGCCGCCGGAAGGGATCACCACCTTCGACCCTTGGCACCTGCCGCTGATCAACACGCTGATCCTGCTGCTTTCGGGCGTCGCCGTGACTTGGGCGCACCACGCCTTTGTCCACGATGGTGATCGCAAGACCACGATCAACGGCCTGATCGTCGCCGTGATCCTTGGCCTCTGCTTCACCGCGCTGCAGGCCTATGAATACAGCCACGCCGCCTTTGGGCTGGCCGACACGGTCTATGCCGGCACCTTCTTCATGGCCACGGGCTTCCACGGCGTCCACGTCATCATCGGTACGATCTTCCTGTTCGTCTGCCTGATCCGCCTGCTGCGCGGCCAGATGACCCAGAAGCAGCATATCGGCTTCGAGGCGGCGGCGTGGTACTGGCACTTCGTCGATGTTGTCTGGCTGTTCCTGTTCGTCGTGATCTATATCTGGGGCCGCTGAACCCCGCAGGAATTCATGGCGGCGCGGGGAAGCACCCTCGCGCCGTCTTTCTTTTGGATGGGCTGATGCGCCGCTATCTTTTTCCGCTGATCATCGGTGTGCTTGGCACGGCGATCCTGATTTCCCTGGGTGTCTGGCAGCTTGGCCGCCTTGAATGGAAAGAGGACATGCTGGCCCAGATCCAAAGCCGGATCGAGGGGCCACCCCGGCCACTGCCCGCCCGGTACGAGCCCGAGATGAAATACACGCCGGTCACGCTGTCGGGTCGCACCACCGGTGATGAAATCGACGTCCTGTCGGGGACGCGTGAAAGCGGGGGCGGCTATCAGATCGTCTCGGCCTTCGTCACCGGCGACGGGCGGCGCATCCTTCTGGACCGCGGCTTCGTCGATCAGGATCACCGCCACGCGCCACGCCCCCCGGTCGATCTTGCCGTCATCGGTAACCTGCATTGGCCCGAGGAAAAAAGCTCATCGACGCCCGCGCCGAACCTGTCCGAGAATATCTGGTTCGCCCGCGACGTGCCCGCCATGGCCGAGAAACTGGGGACCGAGCCGCTGCTGGTCGTCGCGGCCCAGGTCTCGGGCGACGCGCAGGGGATCGAGCCGATTCCGGTCGCGATTCAGGGCATCCCGAACAACCACCTGAGCTATGCGGTGCAATGGTTCATGATCGCTGCGGTTTGGGCAGGGATGACAGTTGCGCTGATCTGGCGTATCAGGCAACGTCAATTCTAGAGGATCACGATGCGCTACGTTTCGACCCGCGGCCGGGCAGAGGTTCTGGATTTCGCGCAGGCCATGATGACCGGGCTTGCCCGTGACGGGGGGCTGTATCTTCCCGAGACAATCCCGACCTTCACCCGCGAAGACATAGCCGCGTTGGACGGGCTGCCTTACGAGGAAGTCGCGCTGCGCGTGATCACGCCGTTCGTCGGCACCAGCTTTTCGCAGGACGAACTCAAGGGGGCCATTGCCCGCGCCTATCAGGGGTTCGACCATGTCGCCCGCGCGCCGATGGTCCAGCTGGCCCCGGGGCATTTCCTGCTTGAACTGTTCCACGGGCCGACGCTGGCCTTCAAGGACTTCGCGATGCAGTTGATCGGCCAGCTATTCCAGCTGGCGCTTGCGAAATCCGGGGATCGGGTGGCGATCCTTGGCGCGACTTCGGGCGATACCGGTTCGGCCGCGATCGAGGCGTTTCGCGGGCTTTCGAATGTCGATGTCTTCATCATGTACCCGCATGGGCGCGTCAGCGAGGTGCAGCGCCGGCAGATGTCGACGCCCGCCGATGCGAATGTCCATGCGCTGGCCGTCGACGGTACGTTCGATGATTGCCAGGCACGGCTGAAGGACCTGTTCAACGACCACGAATTCCGTGATGCGGTCGGGCTGGCCGGCGTCAACTCGATCAACTGGGCGCGTGTTCTTGCGCAGATCGTCTATTACTTCACGGCTGCTGCCAGCCTTGGCGCGCCGCTGCGCGAGATCGACTTCACCGTTCCGACCGGGAATTTCGGCGACATCTTTGCCGGTTCCATTGCCAAGGCGATGGGCCTGCCGATCGGCAAACTGGTGGTTGCGACGAACCAGAACGACATCCTGCACCGCGCGCTTTCGACCGGCGAATACCGCGTCGGCACGGTTGAACCCTCGATCAGCCCGTCGATGGATATTCAGGTCAGTTCGAATTTCGAACGCGCGCTGTGGCTGGCCTATGGCCGCGACGGCGCCGCTGTCAACCAGCTGATGGACGAACTGAAATCCGGGGGCTTCGCCGTCAGCCAGGGCGCGCTACAGCACTTGCGCGAAACCTATGTCTCGGGCCGCGCCTCCGAGGATGAGACGACCGAGATGATCGCCACCATCCATGCCGAAACGGCCGAGGTGATCTGCCCGCATACCGCCGTCGCGATCAAGGTCGCGCGCGAACACCTGCGGCCGGGCGTGCCGATGATCTCGCTGTCGACGGCCCATCCCGCCAAATTCCCGGATGCGGTCGAGGCGGCCATCGCCGTTCGTCCGGCGCTTCCGGCGCATATGGCCGACCTGTTCGACCGCGACGAACGGATCACGCGGGTTGAAAACGATGCCGACAAGATTAAGTCGCTGATCCTTGAACGGAGAACAGTGTGAACCAAACCCGCATCAGCACCCTGCCCAACGGATTGCGCGTCGTGACGCGCGACATGCCTGGCCTGCATTCGGCCACCATCGGGATCTGGGTCGGTGCCGGCTGCCGCGACGAACGCGCCGAGCAGAACGGCATTGCCCATTTCCTTGAGCATATGGCGTTCAAGGGCACGCCGACGCGCAGTGCGCTGCAGATCGCCGAGGCGATCGAGAATGTCGGCGGCTATATCAACGCCTATACCTCGCGTGACGTGACCTCGTATTACGCGCGTGTTCTGGCGGGCGATGTCGAACTGGCGCTGGACGTGATCTCGGATATCGTGCTGAACCCGATCTTTGACCAGCGCGAGATCGAGGTCGAGCGTGGGGTGATTCTGCAGGAAATCGGGCAGTCCCTGGACACGCCCGATGACGTGATCTTCGACTGGCTGCAAGAAGCGGCCTATCCGGACCAGCCCATGGGGCGCACGATCCTTGGCCCGGCCGAGCGTGTCAGCAATTTCAGCCGCGAGGATCTGTCTGGCTTCATCACCGAGCATTACGGCCCCGAACGGATGATCGTGGCCGCTGCCGGTGCGGTGGATCACGACCGCATCCTGCGTCAGGTCGAAACGATCTTTTCGCATTCTCCGGCCCGCCCGCTGACTTCGCGCGAGCCTGCCCGCTGGCAGGGTGCCGAGACGCGGCGCGTCAAGAAACTGGAACAGGCCCATTTCGCGCTGGCCTTCGAGGGGCCGGGTTACATGGACCCGGATTTCTATGCCGCGCAAATCTGGACTTCGGCGCTGGGGGGCGGAATGTCGTCGCGCCTGTTCCAGAAGATCCGCGAGGAGCGGGGCCTTTGCTATTCGATCTTCGCGCAATCGGGTTTCCATGACGATACCGGCATGGTCACGATCTATGCCGGGACCTCCGGCGAACAGGTCGCGGATCTTGCGAACCTGACCATCGACGAGATGAAACGCGCCGCCGAGGATATGACCGAGACCGAGATCGCGCGCGCCCGCGCGCAACTCAAGGCCGGGTTGCTGATGGGGCTGGAAAGCCCGACCGGGCAGGCCGAACGGATGGCCCGGTCGCTGGCGATCTGGGGTCGCATTTCGGAACCTGCCGAAGTCGCCGAGCGTATCGACGCGGTGACTGTGGCAGATGTCCGCGCCCATGCCGAGCGTCTGATCCAGAATGCAAGACCGGCTCTTGCACTCTACGGCCCGGTGCGCTCTGCTCCGTCCAGAGAGAAGCTCAGTCAAAGGCTTGCTGCCTGATGTTCAACCGCCGCCGTCCGCCTCGTCTTGAAACCGAGCGGATGGTGCTGCGCCTGCCGGTCCATGCCGATTTCGAGGCATGGGCCGCGCTTCGGGTCCACAGCCGGGATTTCCTGACCCCTTGGGAACCCGTTTGGGCGCCAGATCACCTGTCCAAGAAAAGCTTCACCAACCGTGTCTATTGGGCGCAGCGGGCGAATCGGAATGGCAATGCACTTCCGCTGTTCCTGATCCGGAACGACGATGTGCTGCTGGGGGCGATCACGCTGGACAATATCCGCCGTGGTCCTGCCCAATCCGCAACCATCGGCTATTGGATCGGCGAGCCTCATGCCCGGCAGGGTTACATGCGCGAGGCCATCGCAGGGCTGGTCGGTCATGCGTTTTCCGTCATGGACCTCAGCCGGATCGAGGCGGCCTGCCTGCCCGAGAATGCAGCCTCTCGCGGGGTGCTGGAAAAGGCGGGCTTCAAATATGAAGGGGTCGCACAAAGCTATCTGCAGATCAACGGGCGCTGGCGGAACCACGTCCTTTACGCGAACCTGCGCCATGACCGGCGCGGCAAGACCGAGGTCCGCTGACCCATGGCGTCGCCCCTGAACCCTGCGGATCAGGCGCTTGCGGACCGGTTGCCGCCGGGTGTCCTGCGACCCGTCACCCCCGCCTATCTTGAAGAGCCGCGCGCCCGCTATCAGGGGCAGGCGGGATTGGTCGCCGCCCCCCGCACGACCGAGGAGGTCGCCCAGATCGTCCGGGCCTGTGGCGCGGCACGGGTCGGGATCGTGACGCGGGGAGGGGGAACGGGGCTGGTCGCGGGGCAGGTGATGCCCGACGGGCCCGCTCCGCTGGTATTGTCGCTTGAGCGGATGACAGCCCTGCGCGGCATCTGGCCCGAGGAAAACGTGCTGGTGGCCGAGGCGGGGATGACGCTTCAGGCCGTGCGGGACGCGGCAGAGGCGCAGGGGCGCCTGTTTCCGCTGTCCCTTGCCAGTCAGGGAACCGCGGCAATCGGGGGGTGCCTGTCCACCAACGCGGGCGGTGTGACCGCGCTGCGCTATGGCACCGCACGCGCTCTTTGCCTTGGGGTCGAGGCCGTGCTGCCGGATGGCAGCGTGGTCCATGATCTCAAGCGGCTGCGCAAGGACAATACCGGCTACGATTTGCGCGACCTGCTGATCGGGGCCGAAGGCTCGCTGGGGATCATCACCGCGGCCAGTCTGAAGCTGGTCCTGCCGCCGCCGAATACCGGCGTTGCCATGTTGCAGGTGTCGTCACCCGAAGCCGCGCTAAGCCTGCTCGCGCTGGCCGAGCGGCACATGGCCGGGGGTGTCACCGCGTTCGAACTGATCGGGGGCGAGGGGCTGGCCTTTCTGGCGGAAACCCTGCCCGAGATCCGACAACCGCTGCCGGGGGCGGCGTGGTCCGTCCTGATCGAGGTCGGCTTGCCGCAGGGCCTGCCAGCCGATGCCGCGCTGGAAGAGTTGTTCGAGGCGGCCTTGCAGCAGGATCTGGTGATCGACGGCGTCATTGCCCAGTCCGGGCAGCAGGCGGCGACCTTTTGGCACCTGCGCGAAAACATCCCCGAGGCGAACCGCCGCATCGGCGCGGTCGCAAGCCATGACATCAGCCTGCCTCTGTCGGAAATCGCGGGTTTCATCCGTGATGCCGGGCAGGCGCTGGCCGCGCGGGCCAATGTCCGGGTGAACTGCTTCGGCCATCTGGGCGACGGCAATCTGCATTACAACCTGTTCCCCGCGCCGGGTCGCCATCGCGCCGAATACGACGACCAGCGTGCCGCTCTTTCGCTGCTGGTCCATGAAATGGCGGTGGCGCGTGGTGGATCGTTTTCGGCCGAACACGGCGTCGGTCGCTTGAAGGTGGCCGAGCTGGAGCGTTGGGGCGATCCCGGCCGCCTTCAGGCCATGCGGGCGATCAAGGCGGCTCTTGATCCGTTGGGGATCATGAACCCTGGGGCGGTGCTTTCCCAAGCAACGGGCTAAGCTTTGCCCGCAGATGCTCAAGATAGGCGGTCAGCCGCGGGGGAATGAAGGGCTGCGGCAGGTAAAGCGCCTGGATGTCCAGCTGCGGTCCTGGGAAGTCCGCCAGCACCCGCTCCAGCCGGCCCTCGACAATGTCATGGTCGATGACGAAACGCGGGATCAGGGCGATCCCTGCACCCTCCAACGCCAGCTTGCGCACCGCTTGCGGGCTGTTCATCGTAATGCGGCCGGGCAGGGGCACGCTGATGGCCCTGCCGTCGACCACGAAGGTCGCACGGTTGGGCGAGGCCGCGTTGCTGTCGCGGACATTGGCATGGTCGCGCAGATCGTCGGGATGTTTCGGACGGCCATGCGTGGCGAGATACGCTGGACTGGCCACGGCAAAGGATTCCGTGCGCCCCAGCCTGCGCCCGATCAGGCTGGAATCGCCCAGCACCCCGATGCGCAGGGCCAGGTCGAACCCCTCGGCCGCCAGATCGACATAGCGGTCGGTCAATCGCAGATCGATCGAGATGCCAGGATGCGCCTCGATGAAGTCCCGTGTTAGGACAGGGGCGAACATCTCGCCGAAGGTGACGGGGGCAGTGACGCGCAACCGCCCGCTGAGCACACCTTCATCGGCGCGGGCCTGCGCGTCCAGCTCCTCGACCGCCGAAAGCACGCGCCGCGCTGCGACCAGGAAACGTTCCCCCGCAGGCGTCAACGACAGGGCACGGGTCGTGCGGTTGAGCAGCGTGATGCCCTGCTGCGCCTCGAGCGCCGCGACATACTTGCTGACCAACTTGTTCGAGATGCCCAGCCGATTGCCCGCCCGCGTGAACGAGGCGGCATCCACCACCGCGACGAAGGCGCGGATTCCGTCCAGTCGATCCATTCTATCCCCAAAGTGGCGACAATATTTCGTCGATAATGTCCGTTTCCGCGATAAGAGGAAAGCGCCATATCCCGGACATCGACAGCTTGTTCAAGGGAGTCTCCCAAATGTCCGATCTTTCACTTTCCGGAACGGCGACCGCGGAAAATCGCGCCGACATCGCCGCCTTCGTTCTTCGCGTCTCGACGGGCCTGTTCTTCCTGGTCCACGGCCTGATCAAGGTCTTCATCTTCACCCCGGCGGGCACGGCCGGATATTTCGAATCGATTGGGCTGCCGGGGGCACTTGGCTACCTGACGATCCTGATCGAGGTTCTGGGCGGGCTTGCCCTGATCGCGGGCCTGTATACCCGCTGGGTCGCGCTGCTGACTGTGCCGGTGCTGCTGGGCGCCGCGGTCTTTGGCCATGGCGGCAATGGCTTCACTTTCAGCAACCAGGGCGGCGGTTGGGAATACCCCGTGCTTTGGGCGGTGGTGATGTTCGCCCTGTCCCTGTTGGGTGACGGCGCCTGGTCGCTGGCGCGTCGCCGCTGACCTGACCCTTATGATCGTGACGGAAAAGCCGGCCTCAGGGCCGGCTTTTCCCTGCGTGCATGGCTGCCTTGATTTGTCAGTCACACGGCTTGACCATAATCACGCGGGAACTGGCGACGGAGGACGCGAACATGGCCGAGGACTATCTTCACCGCATCCGCAACAAGGCCCTGCGCGAGCGGGTGGTGACGGCCGAGAAGGCCGCCGACCTGATCCGGGACGGGATGGTCCTGGGGATGAGCGGTTTCACCCGCGCGGGCGAGGCCAAGGCGGTTCCGCTGGCCTTGGCCGAACGGGCGCGGCGTGCGCCGCTGAAGGTCACGCTGATGACCGGGGCTTCACTGGGCAATGACCTGGACAAGCAGTTGGCCGAGGCGCATGTGACTGCGCGCCGCATCCCCTTCATGTCCGATCCCTCGCTGCGCCGCGCGATCAATGCGGGCGAGGTCATGTATATCGAT
Source organism: Paracoccus broussonetiae (assembly GCF_031854425.1). Classification (NCBI taxonomy): domain Bacteria; kingdom Pseudomonadati; phylum Pseudomonadota; class Alphaproteobacteria; order Rhodobacterales; family Paracoccaceae; genus Paracoccus; species Paracoccus broussonetiae. Next base: position 164,347 of record NZ_JAVRQI010000005.1, read on the forward strand.
CAGCATCTCAGCGAGACGGTCGAACAGCTGCGCACCTGCCAGTTGCCGCCCGTCGACATCGCCATCATCGAGGCGGCGGCGATCACCGAGAGCGGCGGGATCATTCCCACCACTTCGGTCGGGAACTCGGCCAGTTTCGCGCTTCTGGCCGAAAAGGTGATTGTCGAGATCAACCTGAACCAGTCCGAGCAACTGGAGGGGCTGCATGACATCTATATCCCGACCTATCGCCCCAGCCGGACGCCGATCCCGGTCGTGACGCCGGAAAGTCGCGTGGGCTTTCCCTTCATCCCGGTTCCGCCCGAACGCATCGCGGCGATTGTCGTATCGACCAAGCTGGACAGCGCGGCGAACGTGTCCGATCCCGACGAGGGGACGCAGGCCATCGCCGGCCACCTGACCGAATTTCTGAAGAACGAGGTCGCGCATTCCCGCTTGCCCAGCCATCTGCATCCCCTGCAGGCCGGGATCGGAACCATTGCGAACGCCGTCCTGCACGGCTTCATCGACAGCCCCTTCCACGACCTGACGATGTATTCCGAGGTGCTTCAGGATTCGACCTTCGACCTGATGGACGCGGGCAAGATGATATTTGCCTCGGGCTCGTCGATCACGTTGTCGGCCCCGAAATACCGCCAGGTGATGGAGAGGTTCCAGGACTACAAGCCCAAGCTTGTGCTGCGCCCGCAGGAGATTTCGAACCACCCCGAGGTCGTGCGCAGGCTGGGCCTGATCTGCATCAACACCGCGCTGGAATTCGACATCTATGGCAACGTCAACTCGACCCATGTGATGGGCAGCAACATGATGAACGGGATCGGCGGGTCGGGGGATTTCGCGCGCAATGCCTTTCTGTCGGTCTTTGTCACCAAATCCATCGCCAAGAACGGGCGGATCTCCTCGGTCGTGCCGATGGTCAGCCATGTGGACCATACCGAGCATGACGTCGACATCCTGGTGACAGAGCAGGGCCTGGCCGACCTGCGCGGACTGGCGCCACGGGAACGTGCCCGCGTCATCATGGCGAATTGCGTGGACCCGGACTGGCGCGACGGGCTGGAGGATTATTTCACCCGCGCCCTGGTTCGCGGCGGCCACACCCCGCATCTGCTGGAAGAAGCGCTGAGCTGGCATGACCGGTTGCGTCGCACCGGCACGATGAAGCCCGAGTGAGGGGCCGGAAAGACGAAACGCCCCGCATCAATGGCGGGGCGCTCGATCGTGGCAAGGTTCCGAAATGGGTATTTTCGAAACGGTGAAGATCACCAGGCGGGAATGACCGCGCCGGTATACTTGTCCTCGATGTATTTCTTGACCTCGGGCGAGTGATAGGACTCGACCAGCGTCTTGGCCCAGTCAGCATCCTTGTCAGCGCTGCGCACGACGATGATGTTCGCATAGGGGCTTTCGGCCGCCTCGATCGCGATCGCGTCCTTCTCGGGGTTCAGGCCGGCTTCCAGCGCGTAGTTGGTGTTGATGACCGCGATGTCTGCATCGGCCAGCGCGCGCGGAAGTTGCGCGGCGTCGAGTTCCAGGAACTTGAGGTTCTTCGCGTTCTCGGTCACGTCCAGCGGGGTCGGGGTCAGGCCGGTGCCCTCGGCCAGCTTGATCAGGCCCTTTTCCTGCAGAAGCAGCAGCGCGCGGCCGCCATTGGTCGGGTCGTTCGGCAGCGCGACCTTGCCGCCTTCGGGCAGTTCGTCCAGCGATTTCAGTTTTTGCGAATAGACGCCCATCGGGGTGGTGATGGTCTTGCCGATCGAGACCAGGTCGAAGCCGCGGTCCTTGATCTGCTGGTCAAGATAGGGCTGGTGCTGGAAGCTGTTCGCCTGCAGGTCGCCGTCGTTCAGCGCCTGGTTCGGGACGACATAGTCGGTGAACTCGACGATGTCGATGTTCAGGCCCTTCTCCTTGGCCACCTTGGCGACCTGCTCCATGATCTCGGCATGTTCGCCGACCGAGACGCCGACCTTGATGTCTTCGGCCGAGGCCATGCCCGCGATCAGCGCGAGCGACGAGGCGAGGGCGACAATGCGAAGTTTACGCATGGATTGTCCTTTCGGGTTGGAAGGTTACCGGCCCCGGTTGCGGGGGGCGCGTTTGTCGAAGCGGGAGGCGATCCATTCCCCGCAGCTTTGGACAAGCTGGACGAGCAGGATCAGGATGACGACCACGGCCAGCATCACCTCGGGCATGAAGCGCTGGTATCCGTAGCGAATGCCAAGATCGCCCAGGCCCTCGCCGCCGACGGCACCGACCATGGCGGAATAGCCGATCAGGCTGACCACGGCGAGCGTGAGGCCCAGGATGATGCCGGGCATCGCTTCGGGGACCAGAACCTTGCGCACGATCTGGCCCGGCGTCGCGCCCATGGCGCGCGCGGCCTCGATCAGGCCGGCATCGACCTCGCGGATGGCAGTTTCGATCAGGCGGGCGATGAAGGGTGCGCTTGCGATGGTCAGGGGCACGATGGCCGCTGTCGTCCCGATCGACGTGCCCGCGACCAGCCGCGTGAAGGGGATGATCGCGACGACCAAAATGATGAAGGGGGTCGAGCGGGCGGCGTTCACCACCAGGCCGAGAACGGTGTTCGCGACCGGCGCGGACAGCAGCTCGCCCCGGCGCGACGTGGCGAGGAAGATCCCCAGCGGCGCGCCGATGATCGTGCCCAGAAGCGTCGACATGAAGACCATGTACAGCGTCTGCAAGGTCGATTCCCAAAGGATCGGGATCAGGTTAGCCGACATAGCCGAGCACCTCCGTCACCAGCCCGTGTTCTTCAAGGAAGCGGCGGGATTCCTCCAGCCTGCCTGCCGGGATGCCGACGATCAGGCTACCGAAGGGCTGGGCCCCGATTTCCTCGATCGCGCCGGCAAGGATGTTCACGCTGACGCCGCGCTCGGCCGTCAGCCGCGCCAGCATCGGGTCGGTGGCATGCCGGCCGGTGAAGGTGATGTGCAGCACCGCCTCGGCGTCCGGGGCCTGCGGGGCGGGGCGCAGTTGGCCCGCCACGAATTGCGGCACCGCGACCCCCGTGACGCCCTGCAGGAACGAGCGGGTCGTCGGGTGGGTCGGGCGCGAGAAAACGGCATAGGTCTCGCCCGCCTCGACGATGCGCCCGGCCTCGATCACGGCGACATGGCTGCAGATGTCACGCACCACGGCCATTTCGTGGGTGATCAGCAGGATGGTCAGGCCAAGATCGCGGTTGATGTCGCGCAGAAGGTCAAGCACCTGCCGAGTGGTGTCGGGGTCAAGGGCCGAGGTCGCCTCGTCCGACAGCAGCACGCGCGGGCCGGTTGCCAAAGCGCGGGCGATGCCGACGCGCTGCTTCTGGCCGCCCGACAGTTCCGCCGGATAGCGATTGCGCTGCGCGCCCAGTCCGACCCGGTCGATCAGTTCGTCGACGCGGGGGGCGATGCGGTGGCGGTCCTCTCCCGCGATTTCCAGCGGCAGGGCGATGTTCTCTGCCACCGTCCGTGACGAAAGCAGGTTGAAGTGCTGGAAGATCATGCCGACCTCGCGCCGGATCGCACGCAGCGACCCGTCCGAGGCCGCGCCGACGTCATGGCCCGCGACGATGACCTGCCCCGATGAGGGGCGCTCCAGCCCGTTGACCATCCGCAGCAGCGTGGACTTGCCCGCGCCCGAGCGGCCGATGATCCCGGTGATCGCGCCCGCGGGCACGTCGAGCGAAATATCCTGCAGGGCCACGACATCACCCGCGCCGCCTTTCTGCGGATAGCGGCGCGTCACGTCCTGAAATGAGATTGCTGGCTCTGCCATGGGTCCGTCCTGAGTGTCAGGGCTGACCTATGCGCGGGATGGGCGTCTTTGCAAGGGGCATGGACCCCGCAAAACGGAAATGCCGTTCCCCCCGCGCAGTGACGGAGAGAACGAGGTTCTTTTCCTGCAAATTACGCGGCGGAAAGTGCGGCGACAATGGGGCCGAAGTCACTGGCCTTGAGGCTGGCGCCGCCGACAAGCGCGCCGTTCACATGCGCGATCGAGAAGATTTCGGCCGCGTTACCGGGCTTGACCGAGCCGCCGTAAAGCAGCGCCATTTCCGCGCCGTCTGCAAAGCGCGCGGACAGGCGGTCGCGCATCAGCGCGTGAACCTCGGCGATCTGGTCGGTGGTCGGGGTGCGCCCGGTTCCGATCGCCCAGACCGGCTCATAGGCGATGACCGTATTGGCGGCGGTCGCGCCTTCGGGGATCGAGCCCGCAAGCTGGGACGCGATCAGGTTGAGCGTCTGGCCCGCATCGCGCTGCGCCTCGGTCTCGCCGACGCAGATCACCGCGACAAGACCCGCCTTGTGCGCCGCTTCAGCCTTGGCGCGGACCTGTGCGTCGGTTTCTCCGTGATCGGCACGGCGTTCGGAATGGCCAAGGATGACGTGACTTGCACCCGCGTCCAGCAATTGCGCCGCCGAAATGTCGCCCGTATGGGCGCCCGAGGCGTTTGCGTGGCAATCCTGTCCACCGACATCAATCCTGCCCGATGCCCGGGCGGTCAGGGCATGGATCAGCGTCGCAGGGGGGCAGACCAGGACATCACAGCCCGGTGCCGGCTGGTCGGCCAGAAGCCGGTCGATCTCGGCCAGGGCGGCCAGGGTTCCGTTCATCTTCCAATTGCCGGCTGCAAGCTTGCGCGGGGCCATCACCCTCTCCCATTTTCATCTGTTCCGACAGGGGATTAGGCAAGCCGAACCGCGCGATCAAGCCGCGCGGGGGATGTGTGCGCTAACGGTGGCAAGAAATTTCCGAAGGCGCGATCAAAGCTGCGCGCGGGTGCCTTCGATCGGGCCGAAGCTGACGGATTCGCCGCAGCCGCAGCTGTCGGTCACGTTCGGATTGCGAAACTTGAAACCGGATTCCAACAGGCTGGTTTCGTAATCAATCTCGGTCCCGAACAGGAACATCTGCGCGGTGGGGGCAATCAGCACGCGGGCGGCGCCCTGTTCCACGACTTCATCCCCGGGCTGGGCGGTCTCGGCCAGTTCCATCGTGTATTCCATTCCCGCGCAACCACCCTTCTTCAGGCCGATGCGCAGCCCGCTTGCGGATTTCGCGGTCATCAGCCGGGCAATCTGGCGCTCGGCCGCTTCGGTGATGGTAACAGGGGACTTTCCGGGGATCGAGAACATCGCATCTTCCTTGTTCGCTGCCTTTCATTTAGGTCGAACAGGCCCGCCGCTCAAGGGGTGCTTGACACTGGCGGCATCGCGGCTATAAGCGCCGCTTCATTGGTGTTGGTGGACCCCGCAAGGGGAACCCTGTCAGGCCTCGGCCAGAGGACAACGCCCTTCGACAACGCAAAAGAAGGAGATCAGCGATGACCAAACGCACCGCTGCCAAGTACAAAATCGACCGCCGCATGGGCGAAAACATCTGGGGCCGCGCCAAGTCGCCGCTGAACAAGCGCGAATACGGCCCGGGCCAGCACGGCCAGCGCCGCAAGGGCAAGCTGTCGGACTTCGGTACCCAGCTGCGCGCCAAGCAGAAGCTGAAAGGCTACTACGGCGACCTGACCGAGAAGCAATTCCGCCGCATCTATTCGGAAGCCGAGCGCGTCAAGGGCGACACCGGCGAGAACCTGATCGGCCTGCTGGAGCGCCGCCTGGACGCCGTCGTCTATCGCGCCAAGTTCGTTCCGACGATCTTCGCCGCCCGCCAGTTCGTGAACCACGGCCACGTGGAAGTGAACGGCCAGCGCGTCAACATCGCGTCCTACCGCGTCAAGGAAGGCGATGTCGTCTCGATCCGCGAGCGTTCGCGCCAACTGGCCATCGTGCTGGAAGCCGTCGCCCTGACCGAGCGTGACGTTCCGGACTATCTGGAAGTCGACCACAACAAGATGACCGCGAACTTCGTCCGCACCCCGGCCCTTGGCGACGTGCCCTATGCCGTCGTGATGGAACCGAACCTGGTCGTCGAATTCTACGCGAAAAACTGATCCTTTCAGGATTGCGGGTTTCAGGGCCGTCCCTTCGGGGGCGGCCTTTTCGTTTGTGGTGCCGTTGCAGGGGGCTCGTGCATCACATTGCGCGGAAGACCCCTGCAGCACGGTTGCATCCTTTGCCGTCTTTGCGGATTTTCGGGCCGGATTCGACGAGTGGGGATGATGATGCTGCGGTCTTTTGCGGTTCTGCTTTCGGTGATGATGACGCTGCCGGCGGCAGCACAAGAGAAGCCAGCGCCGGATGAGCGACTGTGGACCTGCGAGACCTCGATCATGGGCGAGGCGACCGAGGTCAACTATGTCCGCGACGCGCAGTTTCGCGAGAATGTCGGCTCGCTGGAAAAGAACCTGTCGGGCTGGGGGCGGATCAGCTGCCCGGGTTATGTCACCCTTCGCGAGATCCTACGCCGCAACGAGATGGAAGACGACGGCAGCTATTGCCTGCTGTGGGACAAGGCGGGCGACACTTATGTCGGCGCGCAGGTCGGCGTGCGCAAGGGCAATGCGGTCTGCCGCAAGACCTTCTGCGAGAAGGTGAACGGTGCGCGGTCCGCGACCATGCGCAATGCGAATGAACTGGCCGTCGCGGGCTTTGATGCCGTGACGCAAAGGCCGGGGGCCGCGATCCTGGCCGCCACCTCGGGTACGGTGGTCGGGACCATGCAGGCGGCGGGCGCCGCGGCGATGGGGGTTGCGGCCTCTCCGGTCGCGGTCGGCTCGCTGGTGGTGGGTACGGCGGCGGCGGGCGGAACCATGTGGTATTGCGCCGACGAATAGCCGAGAAGCAGGCCCCGAACCTTCAGGGTTCACCGTTTTCCAAATACCCGTGCAACGATGCCGAAAACGAAAAGGCCGCCCCCGAAGGGACGGCCCTGAATTTGGCTATGCGGCAGATCAGGCTTTGGCGAGGTTGCGCAGCACGTAATGCAGCACGCCACCGTTTTCGAGGTATTCGATCTCGACTTCGGTATCGACGCGAGCTTTCAGCTGGATCACCTTTTCGGTGCCGTCGGCATATTTGATCGTCGCCGGGACCAGCGAAAGCGGCTTGAAGTCGCCTTCGAGGCCGTCGATCGAGATGACTTCGGTGCCCTTCAGGCCCAGCGTCTTGCGGTTGTCGCCGCCGGTGAACTCGAACGGGATGACGCCCATGCCGACCAGGTTCGAACGGTGGATACGCTCAAAGCTTTCCGCGATCACGGCCTTGACGCCCAGCAGGTTGGTGCCCTTGGCCGCCCAGTCGCGCGACGAACCGGCGCCGTATTCGATCCCACCCACGACGATCAGCGGAATGCCCGCATCCTTATAGGCCATCGCGGCGTCATAGATCGAGGTCTGCTTGCCGTCGGGGCCGGTCGAATAGCCACCCTCGACGCCGTCCAGCATCTCGTTCTTGATGCGGATGTTGGCGAAGGTGCCACGCATCATGACTTCGTGGTTGCCGCGGCGCGAACCATAGCTGTTGAAGTCCTTCGGCGCGACCTGACGCTCGGTCAGGTAGACGCCTGCCGGGGTCGTCGGCTTGAAGGAACCGGCCGGCGAGATGTGGTCGGTCGTGATCATGTCACCCAGCAGCGCCAGAACGCGCGCGCCGTGGATGTTGTGGATCGCGCCTTTTTCCGCACCCATGCCTTGGAAATAGGGCGGGTTCTGGATGTAGGTCGATGCCGCCGGCCAGTCATAGGTCTCGCTGTCGGTGACCTTGACGGCCTGCCAGCGTTCGTCGCCCTTGAAGACATCGGCGTATTTCGACTGGAACATCTCGCGCGTGACGATGGTGTCGACCAGGTCCGAAACCTCTTTCGAGGTCGGCCAGATGTCCTTCAGGAAGACGGGTTTGCCGTCCGCGGTATGGGCCAGCGGTTCCGTGGTCAGGTCGATGTTCATGTCGCCTGCGATGGCATAGGCCACGACCAGCGGCGGCGAGGCCAGGTAGTTCGCGCGGACGTCGGGCGAGATGCGGCCCTCGAAGTTGCGGTTGCCCGACAGGACCGAAACCGCGACCAGGTCGTTCTCGTTGATCGACTTCGAGATTTCCGGTTGCAGCGGGCCAGAGTTCCCGATGCAGGTGGTGCAGCCGAAGCCGACCAGGTTGAAGCCGAGCGCGTCCAGATCTTCCTGCAGGTTTGCGGCCTTCAGGTATTCCTCGACGACCTGCGAGCCGGGGGCCAGCGAGGTCTTGACCCAAGGCTTGCGGGTCAGGCCAAGGGCGCGCGCCTTGCGGGCGACAAGACCTGCGGCCATCAGCACATAGGGGTTAGAGGTGTTGGTGCAGGAGGTGATCGAGGCGATCACGACCGAGCCGTCATGCAGTTTGTAATCCTGACCTTCGACTGCGCCCTCGTTATAGCCTTCGTGATGGCCGGGCAGGTCCGACGGGGCAGGGGCGCCGCCTTCGGCGTTCCAGCGCTTCTCGCCATTGGCGGTCGGCTCGGGCAGCTTGCGGGTGCCGCAGATATACTTGCGGAACTCGAAGGCCGAGTCGGTCAACGGAACGTGGTCCTGCGGGCGTTTCGGACCCGAGATGGCCGGAACGACCGAAGCCTGATCCAGTTCCAGTGTCGAGGAATAGACGGGCGCATAGTCCGCCGTGCGCCAGAAGCCGTTCGACTTGGCATAGGCCTCAACCAGGGCGATACGCGATTCCTCGCGGCCGGTCTGGCGCAGATAGCGCAGGGTTTCGTTGTCGATCGGGAAGAAGCCGCAGGTTGCGCCATATTCCGGGGCCATGTTGGCGATGGTGGCGCGATCCGCCAGCGGCATGTTGTCGAGGCCTTCGCCGTAGAATTCGACGAATTTGCCGACGACGCCATGCTTGCGCAGCATCTGGACGACCTTCAGCACGAGGTCGGTGGCGGTCACGCCTTCCGTCAGCGCGCCCGTGATCTTGAAGCCCACGACTTCGGGGATCAGCATCGAGATCGGTTGGCCCAGCATCGCGGCCTCGGCCTCGATCCCGCCGACGCCCCAGCCAAGGACCGCAAGGCCGTTGACCATCGTCGTGTGGCTGTCGGTGCCGACCAGCGTGTCGGGATAGGCGACTTCCTGGCCGTTCTGGTCCTTGTCGGTCCAGACGGTCTGGGCCAGGTATTCCAGGTTCACCTGGTGGCAGATGCCGGTGCCCGGCGGAACCACGCGGAAGTTGTTGAACGCGTTCTGGCCCCATTTCAGGAACGTGTAACGCTCCATGTTACGCTCATATTCCAGCTCGACGTTCTTCTGGAAGGCGCGGGGGGTGCCGAATTCGTCGATCATGACCGAGTGGTCGATGACCAGGTCAACGGGGTTCAGCGGGTTGATTTTCTGTGCGTTGCCGCCCAGGGCCTTGATGCCGTCGCGCATCGCGGCCAGATCGACCACGGCGGGAACGCCGGTGAAGTCCTGCATCAGCACGCGTGCGGGGCGATACGCGATCTCGCGCGGGTTCTGGCCACCAAGGGTCGCCCATTCGGCGAATGCCTTGATGTCGTCCACGCTGACCGTGCGGCCGCCATCTTCGAAGCGCAGCAGGTTTTCCAGCACGACTTTCAGCGAGGCAGGCAGCTTCGAGAAATCGCCCAGGCCCGCTTCGGTCGCGGCGTCGATCGAGTAATAGGCGACGCTTTGGCCCGCGACCTCAAGCTGTCGGCGCGTCCGCGCGGTGTCGGTTCCAGTTTCGATGGGCATGACTCGGCTCCCTATCCTTGAAAAAGGTGGCTGAATGGCGGTCTGGCAGGCATTTGCCCGTTTTCCCCGATGGGATCAAGAGGGTCAGGTCGCCGTTGTATGCAATTGTATGCTGTAATTTTGCCGCGGCTGCAAGATGTGGGTTTGGCGCAACGATCACAAGCCTGACGCACGCGGCTAACAAAGCATTGATTTGTGACAGGTGGCCCTGTGGCGGTAGTCATGCTGCAATGTTGGCGGGAAATTTTCAGGAAATGGCGTCACGCTTGGCGGATACTTGCGCGCGGCAGGGTCAAAGACGGCTGCGCTGCAGGGGGCTGGTCCCCCTGTGGGCGTCGATCGCGGTCGCGGTCACGATGACGTTTGCCCAGGGCGCATTGGCCCAGGATGGGGGTTCCGGCGGCGCGGATGCCTCTGCGACGGATGGCGGCATGGACAGCGCCACCGGCGGCGGCATGGGCGAGGGGTTTTCCCGCTCGGCCCCTTCGGCACCGGGTGCCGGGATGGATCCTGGTGGTCATGACGAAGGCGGCGGAGGCAATATCGGCCTGATCGAGGCGCCCGAGGGCGCGCCGGGAATCGATGCCGACCTGCTGGCGGGGCCTGATGTCGGGCTGTTCGACGACAGCCCGATGGTATCGGCCTTTGCCGAGCGGCGGACCGCCCAGATGCGCAACCGCCAGTTCGGCCCGATCGATCATCCGCCCGTCGTGGTCGAGCTTTTCACGTCGCAGGGATGCTCGTCCTGCCCGCCCGCCGATGACATGCTGGCCGATCTGGCCGACCGCACCGATATCCTGGCACTGTCCTGGCATGTCGATTACTGGGATTATCTGGGCTGGGCGGATGAATTTGCCCGCCCGGAATTCACCCGCCGTCAGCAGGCCTACGCCCATTCCTGGGGCGAGCGTGCAATTTATACGCCGCAACTGATCGTGGGCGGGACCGACACCCTGATCGCCGTCCGCCCGGCCGAGTTGATGACGCTGCTTGATGCCCAGATGGCGCGGCCGGCTCCGATTGCGGTGACGTCGCGCCCCGAACAGGAAGGCTTCCAGATCGAGTTGACCCCGCGCGTCCAGATCCCCAGCGCCGTCGCGATCATGCTGGTGCGCTATGCGCCCAAGCGCGAGGTCAAGATCAAGGCGGGTGAGAACCGTGGCCTGACCGTGACTTATCGCAATGTCGTCCTGGGGGTCGAGCGGATCGCCGATTGGGACGGGCGGGCGCCGTTGCGCCTGAACGTCAAGGCGGGCCTCCCGTCGGGCGAAAGCTTTCCCGCCGACACGCGGCACGCCATCCTGGCCCAGCAGCTTAGCGGCGGGCGCGAGCCGAGGCCCTCGGGCGCGATCCTGGCTGCGATCCGGCTGGACTAGGGCCGCTTCGCGCTTGTCCCTCGCGTCCCCGCGCGTCAAAAGACAGGGCGGGTGATGCCGCCCCCATCCAGACAGACCCCGTTGAGGCCCGAATGTCCGAACCCCGCAAGATCCATCCCCTGCTGAAGCCCGCGCTGGAGATCGGCCCGCTGATCGTCTTTTTCGTCCTGTTCATGCGGATGCGGGACAAGACCGTCATGCTGGGCGGGACCGAATATGGTGGCTTCATCATTGCCACGCTGGTCTTCATCCCGGTGCTGGTTCTCAGCACGCTGGTGCTGTGGCGCCTCAGCGGGCGGATTTCGCCCATGCAGATCGCAACCCTGGTTCTGGTCATCGTCTTCGGCGGGCTGTCGGTCTGGCTGAACGATCCGAAATTCTTCAAGATGAAGCCGACGATGATCTATCTGCTGTTCGCCGGGCTTCTTGGCCTAAGCCTGCTGCTGCGCAAGAACTGGCTGCAACTGGTGATGTCCGAGGCGCTGCCGATGCAGGACGAGGGCTGGCGCATCCTGACCTGGCGACTGGCAGCGCTGTTCCTGGCCCTTGCCGTCGCGAACGAGATCGTGTGGCGCGGAATGTCGGAAACCGCGTGGGTGAACTTCAAGACCTTCGGCCTGCCTGCGATCATGGTCGTCTTCTTTGTCCTGAACGCCCGCCTGTTCGAACGCCACGCCCTGCCGAAGGACGGCGAATAGCTCTGCCCCTTGCGCCATTGGCCGGGCAGGAGTAACCGGACCTTCCACGCACAGGAGACCGCCCATGTCCGACAAGCCTTTGCATCCGCGCACGCGCGCCGTCCATCACGGCATCCGTCGCAGCCAGTATGGCGAGATGGCCGAGGCTCTGTTCATGACTCAGGGCTTCTCATACGACAGCGCCGAGCAGGCCGAGGCCCGCTTCATCAACTCCGGTCCGGACGAATTCATCTATGCCCGCTACGGCAACCCGACCTCGCGCATGTTCGAGGATCGGATCGCCAATATCGAGGGGGCCGAGGACGCATTCGCGACCGCCAGCGGCATGGCGGCGGTGAACGGCGCCCTGATGGGCTTCGTGAAGCCCGGCGATCACATCGTGTCGTCCCGTGCGCTGTTTGGTTCGTGCCTGTATGTGCTGGACCTGCTGGCCCGCTTCGGAGTCGAGATCAGCTATGTCGACGGCACCGATATCGAGCAGTGGCGCGCCGCGATCCGTCCCGACACCAAGGCGGTGTTCTTCGAGACGGTGTCGAACCCCACGCTTGAGGTGATCGACGTCACTGCCGTTGCCCAACTGGCCCATGCCGTCGGCGCGCTGGTCATCGCCGACAACGTCTTTTCGACCCCTGTCTACTCGCGCGCAATCGAACAGGGCGCGGATGTGGTCGTCTATTCCGCGACCAAGCATATCGATGGGTCGGGTCGCTGCCTTGGCGGCGTCATCTGCGGCAGCCGCCATTTCGTGCGCGAGGTGGCCGAGCCCTATCTGAAGCATACCGGCGGCGCGATCAGCCCCTTCAATGCGTGGAACATGCTGAACGGCCTGACGACCATGGACCTGCGGGTCCGTGCCCAGACCGACAGCGCGATGAAATTCGCGACCGCGATGGAAGATGATCTGAAGCTGCCCCGCGTCATCTACCCGGGCCTTGCCAGCCATGCCCAGCACGATCTGGCCATGCGCCAGATGGGTGCGGGTGGGACCATGGTCGCGGTTGACCTTGGCAGCAAGGACGCGGCATTCAAGGCCATGAACCGGATGCGGATCTTTCAGATCTCGAACAACCTGGGTGACGCCAAGTCCATCGTCACCCATCCGACCACGACGACCCACCAGCGCCTGTCCGAAGAGACGCGCCTGCAACTGGGGATCACCCCTGGCCTGCTGCGCCTGTCCATCGGGCTTGAGGATGCCGGCGACCTCATCGAGGATTTCCGGCAGGCGTTGGCCTGAGATTGGATGCCGCCCCGTCAGTGGATGTGGGCGGCGCCCCTTTGAATTTCCGGCTTCAGCCCCCAGATTGTTCCCGATTGCCGAGGGAGATGCCCGATGACCGAGTCCCGCCCGATCGCCACCGAGCGCGCCTATCCCGCGCTTTCACGGGAGTATCCTTCGGATTTCCGTGTCGATGCGCATTACAAGGACAGCCTGCCCGACCTGCAGAACGGTCCGGCCAGCCTGATCGTCGGTGCCCGCGCACCGATCCAGCATGTCGGGATTTCGAATTTCCGCCTGCCGATCCGCTACATGACGCGCGAAGGGGGCGAGATCACGCTGGAGACCTCGGTCACCGGCACTGTCAGTCTTGAGGCCGACCGCAAGGGCATCAACATGAGCCGCATCATGCGGTCCTTCTATGCCCATGCGGATGCGCAATTCTCGATGGGCGTGCTTGAGGCGGCGCTGGACGACTACAAGTCGGACCTGGACAGCCTGGACGCCCGCATCCAGATGCGGTTCAGCTTCCCCGTTCGCGTGGACTCGCTGCGCTCGGGGCTGAGCGGCTGGCAATATTACGACATCGCGCTGGAACTGGCGGAACGCGCGGGCGCGCGGCTGCGGATCATGCATTTCGACTATGTCTACAGCTCGACCTGCCCCTGTTCGCTGGAACTGTCCGAACATGCCCGGCAGATGCGCGGCCAGCTTGCCACGCCGCATTCCCAACGCTCGATCGCGCGGATTTCGGCGGTGCTTGAGGGCGAGCACATCATGTGGTTCGAAGATATGGTGGACCTGTGTCGCCGTGCCGTGCCGACCGAGACGCAGGTCATGGTCAAGCGCGAGGACGAGCAGGCCTTTGCCGAACTGAATGCGGCGAACCCGATCTTTGTCGAGGATGCGGTGCGCGCATTCGCCGGCGGACTGATGGCCGATCCCCGGATCGGCGATTTCCGCGTTGTCGCCAGCCATCAGGAATCGCTGCACTCCCATGACGCGGTCAGCATGCTGAGCCGGGGCGAGACTTTCGCCCAGGCCAGCCTTGACCCGGCGATTTTTGCGGGTCTGCGCGCCTGATTGGAACAACCCGTGAACATGGGCTTTCCCCATGCGACGGCAGGGGCTATGTTTGCACCATGAGCGAATTCGACGACACAGATGCCTTTCAGGCGGCGGCTTCGTCCCCCGTGCCCCTGTCGCAGCGCGCCTTGGGCGCGCGTCCGGCGCCCTATCTGGACGGCCTGAACACCGCGCAGCGTGAAGCGGTCGAGGCGCTGGACGGCCCCGTCCTGCTGCTGGCCGGGGCAGGGACGGGCAAGACCCGCGCCCTGACGACCCGCATCGCGCATCTGCTGACGCTGGGCAAGGCACGGCCCGGCCAGATCCTGGCGGTGACCTTTACCAACAAGGCCGCGCGCGAGATGAAGAACCGCATCGGCCGTCTTCTGGGCGAGATGGTCGAAGGCATGCCCTGGCTGGGCACCTTCCACTCGATCAGCGTCAAGATCCTGCGCCGCCATGCTGAACTGGTGGGCGACGCGACGCTGCACCTGAAGCCCAGCTTCACCATCCTGGATACCGACGACCAGATCCGGTTGCTGAAACAGCTGATCGCGGCCGAGAATATCGACGAGAAACGCTGGCCCGCTCGCCAGTTGGCCGGGATCATCGACGGCTGGAAGAACCGCTGCCTGACCCCCGTGAACCTGCCCAGGGGCGATGAGCGGGCCTTTGACGGCTGGGGCGGCAGGCTGTACGCGGCCTATCAGCGCCGCCTGCTGGAGCTGAACGCCGTCGATTTCGGCGACCTGTTGATGCATTGCGTCTCGATCTTTCAGGCGCATCCTGACGTGCTGAAGCAGTGGCAGGACCGGTTCCGCTATATCCTTGTCGACGAATACCAGGACACTAACGTCGCGCAGTACATGTGGCTGCGGCTGTTGGCCCGCGCGCATCGCAACATCTGCTGCGTCGGCGATGACGACCAGTCGATCTATGGCTGGCGCGGGGCCGAAGTCGGCAACATCCTGCGGTTCGAGACGGATTTCCCCGGCGCCAAGGTCATCCGGCTTGAGCAGAACTATCGCTCGACCCCGCATATCCTGGCGGCAGCCTCGGGTCTGATCGCGGCGAACAAGGGACGGCTTGGCAAGACGCTGTGGACGGATGCTGACGGGGGTGAGCCCGTCCGCCTGATCGGCCATTGGGACGGCGAGGCCGAGGCGCGCTGGATCGGAGAAGAGATCGAGGCCTTTCAGGGCGGGCACCGCCACGCAATCGGCCGGCGCAGTCTGAACGACATCGCGATCCTTGTGCGTGCCTCGCACCAGATGCGGGCGTTCGAGGACCGGTTCATGGCCATCGGCCTGCCTTACCGGGTCATCGGCGGTCCGCGCTTCTATGAACGGCAGGAAATTCGGGACGCGATGGCCTATTTCCGGCTGGTGGTTTCCCCCGCCGACGATCTGGCATTCGAGCGGATCGTGAACGTGCCGAAGCGGGGCCTGGGCAAAGTGGGTATTGAGACCATTCAGCGCGAGGCGCGCTCACGCGGCCTGTCGCTGCTGGAGGGTGCGGCCTCTGCTGTCGCGACCGGCGCGCTTACCGGCAAGGGCGCCGCCGCGCTGCGCGTCTTTCTGGAAGGCATGGGCCGCTGGCACGCGGATGCGCTGGACGATCGCGTCAGCCATGTCGAACTGGCCGAGCGGATCCTGGACGAATCCGGCTATACCGCGATGTGGCAGAACGAGAAATCGCCCGACGCGCCCGGCCGCCTGGAAAACTTGAAAGAGTTGATAAAGGCGCTGGAAGAATTTGAAAACCTTCAAGGTTTCCTCGAGCATGTGGCGCTGGTCATGGACAATGACAAGGGCGAACAGGCCGAGGAGGTCAGCATCATGACGCTTCACGCTGCCAAGGGGCTGGAATACCCGATCGTCTTCCTGCCGGGTTGGGAAGACGGCCTGTTCCCCAGCCAGCGCAGCATGGACGAAAGCGGCATGAAAGGGCTGGAGGAGGAGCGCCGCCTTGCCTATGTCGGGATCACCCGCGGCGAGGCGCTGGTCACGATCAGCTTTGCCGGGAACCGCCGCATGTACGGCCAGTGGCAATCCAGCATGCCATCCCGCTTCATCGACGAACTGCCCGAGGATCATGTCGAGGTGCTGACGCCACCAGGGCTTTACGGCGGTGGCTATGGCGCGGCGGCGCAGCCCTTTGCGCAATCCTCGATGCATGATCGCGCGGCCCATGCTGATGTCTACAACTCTCCGGGCTGG
This sequence comes from Paracoccus broussonetiae, assembly GCF_031854425.1. NCBI lineage: Bacteria > Pseudomonadati > Pseudomonadota > Alphaproteobacteria > Rhodobacterales > Paracoccaceae > Paracoccus > Paracoccus broussonetiae. The sequence continues at coordinate 180,549 of NZ_JAVRQI010000005.1, forward strand.
AAGCGGATGCAGCAGCGCGGGGCTGAACGTGCCCAGCCCGTGCATCGCACCCCGATCACCATCGATGCCGAGCCTGCGGCGAAATACGCGGTCGGGGATCGCGTGTTCCACCAGAAGTTCGGCAATGGCACGATCATGGGGATTGCCGAGGATACGCTGACCGTCGAATTCCCGACCGGCTTCAAGACCATCAAGGCGGGCTATGTCCAGCCTGCGTCCGAGGCCGGGGGCAGGCTGGACGACGTGCCTTTCTGAGAACCGGGAAGCCCGTTCGCGCGTTGTGACCTGCCTTTAGGAGGAGGTTCCGCAATGCTGAATATCGAGGTCGATACTGCCCGCAACGTGGTTCTGGCGCGGCCCGAAGGCAGCCTGTCCGCTGCCGATTTCGAGAAGCTCGGGCAGGAGATCGAAGCCTATGTCCGGGAACGCGGCCGCTTGCCGGGGCTGGTCGTGTTCCTGAAGGGTTTGCCGCATTGGGAGGGGCTGGCCGCGCTGCGCGCCCATTTCGACCTGGTGCGCAAGCAATCCGCCGTGCTGCCGCGGGTCGCAGTCGTGACCGATGTGATGGGTTTGTCCCATGTTCCCGGCATCGCCAATGTCTTTGTACGCGCGCGGCTGCGCCAGTTCGACCTTCGCGAACAGGAACAGGCCATCTCCTGGGCCGGATCGCCCGAAACCGCGCCAGAAGGGTATCAGCTGCTTGATGGCTATCCCGACAACGTCATCGCGATCCGTGCCTCGGGCGAGGTCACGTCGGGCGATTACGAAGACAAACTGATCCCGCTGGTGCAAGAGAAGTCAAAGCTGGGCAAGCTGCGGCTGCTGATGGTGATCGGCCCGGATTTCGAGGGCTACAGCGCGGGCGCGCTGTGGGACGATGCGCGGCTGGGCGTCACCCATTGGCGCAGCTTCGAACGCGTGGCGGTGGTGACCGATATCGGCTGGATCACCCGCTCGCTGAAGCTGTTCGCGCCATTGATGCCCGGCGAGGTCGCGGTCTTTCCGCTTGCGGCGCAAGATGCCGCCAAGGCCTGGATCAGCGGCGACGGCGCCCCGGCGGCAGGAAAGCCCGGAACCGATGCCTGAGGCCCATGGCGACGCGCCCGCTTGACCGCCCGCGCGGCGCGGCTTATCTGCCCCTTGCGCGGATGGCCGGATGACCGCGGCGAGCAATCGTCGAGGAAAGTCCGGACTCCATGAAGGCACGGTGCCGGGTAACGCCCGGCGGGGGTAACCCTAGGGAAAGCGCCACAGAGAACAGACCGCCCATGCTTGCATGGGTAAGGGTGAAACGGTGGGGTAAGAGCCCACCGCGGGACTGGCAACAGGACCGGCAAGGCAAGCCCCACCGGGAGCAATGCCGAATAGGGACCGCGTGTCGCAAGACAGGGCTGCTTTCGCCCCAGCAGGTCCGGGTTGGCAGCTAGATCCCGTCAGTAATGGCGGGGCCAGAGGAATGGTCATCGAAGGGGGCAACCCCGGAACAAAATCCGGCTTACAGGCCATCCGCGCGTCATGGCCCACAGCGAATCACGGATCGCGCGTCCCATCAGGTTGGTGACGCGACGACGTGGCGCATCTGCCCGCCCAAAGCGGGATTTCCCCCAGAAGCGGCCTGATTATCCCTGATTCCCGGTTGACTTCGGGCGTCCTGCGAGTAAAAGGCGGGCTCCAAGAGATTCCACGGGGTTTGCACTACGCGTTTTGCCCCGCAGCAGGAGCGAAACAAATGGCGAAGCCGACGACGATCAAGATCCGCCTGAACTCCTCGGCCGGGACGGGGCACTTCTACGTGACCAAGAAGAACGCCCGCACGATGACCGAGAAGATGGCGGTCAACAAGTACGACCCGGTTGTGCGCAAGCACGTCGAGTACAAGGAAGGCAAGATCAAGTAAGATCTGCCGATCCGAATGATCATGCGAAAGAACCGCGCCCTGACCGGGGCGCGGTTCTTTTCATTTCAGGTTGGCGCCTGTCGCGCGACCTTGCCGTGTCAGGGAAAAGGGCGCCCGAGGGCGCCCATGTCGTTTGCATCCGCGGGGATGGCTCAGAACGGGATTTCGTCATCGAAATCCGGACGCTGACCGCCGCCCGACGACGAGCCGCCGCGACCACCGCCCGAGGAATAGCCGCCACCGGACGAGCCGCCCGACGACGAGCCGCCGTCATAGCCGCCTCCGCCGCCATAGCTGTCGTCGCGACCGCCCCCGCCCGAGCCGCCACGACCGTCCAGCATGGTCAGCTCGCTGCGGAAGGGGCGAAGCGCCACTTCGGTCGAGTAACGGTCCTGACCGCTTTGGTCCTGCCATTTGCGGGTCTCAAGCTGACCCTCGATATAGACCTTGGCGCCTTTCTTCAGGAACTGCTCGGCCACGCGGACCAGCGGTTCGGAATAGATCGCGACGGTATGCCATTCGGTCCGCTCACGACGCTCGCCGGTATTGCGGTCCTTCCAGGTCTCCGAGGTGGCGATGCGCAGATTGGCGACCTTGCCCCCGCTGGGGAAGGTGCGGATTTCAGGGTCTTGACCCAGGTTGCCAATCAGGATCACCTTGTTCACGCTGCCTGCCATGTGAACGTCCTTTGTCTTCTAGCATGTTTCTTTGTCGGCTGATGTAACGCCTTGGGGCCCGTCGCGGCAAGGGGCTTGGCCCTTGGGAATCTGCTTGCCAGGCTGGGGATCGGGGTGAAGACTGTGGCGAGAATCCGCCGAAGCCTGTTCGGCCGTGGTGGCAGAACTAAAGGACTTGCGGCAAAGCCGGGCCGCTGCGCTATACTGCTGCGCAAAAAACATGTCGGCATGAGGGACGAGAGATGGTTTCACCTGAACGCGCTCGGCTGCGCTACCTGACACGTGTGGCCCTGGCGGTCGTCGTGGGATGCGGCCTTGCGGCCCCGGCCATGGCCGATGGATTGCGTCTGCAGAAAAGCGGCAAGTCCCGCATTGCCCAGTTCGAACGCCAGACCCGCCTGATGGACAGCCGTCTGGCTGGCCAATATCAACAATCCTCGCGGTTGCGGCCTGGCAGCGCCTCGACCAAAAGCGTGGTCGACCTGAATCTTCCGGGCGTCATCCCGGCCTACAGCGGAAATCGTCGCAGCCAGTATCTGCCCCACGCCAAGGCGATGGCCCGCAAGCATGGCGTGCCCGAGGATCTGTTCCTGCGCCTTGTGCAGCAGGAATCCGGCTGGAACCCCTCGGCCCGGTCGCACAAGGGCGCGCAGGGTCTTGCACAGCTGATGCCGGGCACGGCGGCCAAGCTGGGCGTCAATCCCAGCGATCCGTTGCAGAACCTGGAAGGCGGCGCGCGTTATCTGCGGATGATGTACAATACCTTTGGCAGCTGGCAGCTGGCGCTGGCGGCCTATAACGCGGGTCCGGCGGCGGTTGCGAAATACGGGGGTGTCCCACCCTATCGCGAGACCAAGAACTATGTCCGCATCATTCACGGCGGCTGATCCGGCCTCCGTCTTGCGAAAAGGCCGCGGCAGTGCCGCGGCCTTTTCGATTCCTTGCCTTGGTGTTCAGCCTTAGAAGGTCGAGGGGATGACGCGGCTGTATTTCGTGCCCGCGATCGACGCGCCGGCCATCAGCCCGGACTGGCCGAAGATCATCGCGACCACCGGCTGCTGGGCCGTGATAGTGTCGGTCCCCAGTGCCAGTCCGCGCGTGGGAAGCGCGTAGTAAGCATCGGCCTCTGCCACCCAGCCCGGCGCGCGGCGGAAGTCGGACAGCGCCGCATCCGTCTGGAAGATCAGGACATGGGCATATTGCTGTGCGCCCAGCTGGAAGCCGACACTGGCTTGCGTCGCTGAATAGTAATCCACGGTCGCGTTGTTGATGCGAAGCGCGCCCTGACCATAGGCGCCACCGACCCCGAATCCCGCTTCGGTCATCAGCGGCATGTAAAGAACGCCCTTGGCGTTCTCGATCATCGGGCCGACGCCGGGATAGTTCTGCAGCAGATAGGCGCGGGTCGCGTCCACCCTTGCATCCAACCGGGCCGAGGCGTTCTGGCCGACCGCGTTCGTGCAGGCCGCCAGCCCCATCGCGGCGCCCGCCAGAAGCAGATGCCGCCTGTTCAACCCATTGGAGAATTTCATCTTTCCCTTATCCCTTTGTCCGGCGGTTGGTTCCGCGCTTTGACCGGCGATGATAGGGATTTTCGCCCCGTCATGCCAGCGCTTCGGCCACCTGCGGGGCGTAATAGGTCAGAATCCCGTCGCAGCCGGCCCGGCGGAAGGCCAGCAGGCTTTCCATCACCACCCCACGCCCCAGCCAGCCATTGCGGATCGCGCCTTCGATCATCGCGTATTCGCCGCTGACCTGATAGGCATAGGTCGGCGCGGCAAAGCGGTCCTTCACCATCCGGCAGATGTCCAGATAGGGCATGCCCGGCTTGACCATGACCATATCCGCACCCTCGGCCAGATCGCGGGCGACGCAACGCATCGCCTCTTCCTTGTTGGCAGGATTGATCTGGTAGGTCTTCTTGTCCCCGACCAGCCGGCCCGAGGCGCCGACCGCGTCCCGGAAGGGGCCATAGAAGCCGCTGGCATACTTCGCCGCATAGGACAGGATCGCCACGTCCTTGTGGCCGTTCGTCTCCAGAAGCTGGCGAAGCGCGCCGATTCGGCCGTCCATCATGTCCGAGGGGCCAAGGATGTCCGCACCGGATTCGGCCTGCACCAATGCCATGCGGCCAAGCGCCTCGACCGTCTCGTCGTTCAGGATCACGCCGTCCCGCACCAGCCCGTCATGGCCATTCGCGTTATAGGGATCCAGCGCGATATCGGTCATCACGGCAAGCTCGGGCGCGACTTCCTTGATCGCGCGGATCGCGCGGTTGCCGATATTGTCGGGATCCCAGGCGCGCTCGCAGCTTTCGGTCTTAAGGTCGGGGTCTGAATGGGGAAAGATGCAGACCGCAGGGATGTTCAGGCGCATCGCGGTTTCAGCCACGCGCTTCGCCCCGTCCAGCGTCAACCGCTCGACCCCCGGCATCGAGGGGATCTCGCCCGCGCCATCCGCCAGTTCGGTGACGAAGATCGGCCAGATCAGGTTCGAAGGTGTCAGGTTCACCTCGGTCGTCAGGGCGCGCAGGGCAGGGGTGCGGCGCAGGCGGCGCAGGCGTGTGGCCGGAAACGGAGCGATGATCGGGTTGGGGGACATGATGGCCTTCTTCCTGACTGGGCGGCGGGGACGCGGCCCCGCGCGGCGCGGATCTGGCACGAAACTGCACCGTCAGTTGCAGCGACGCAACCCCGGCCGCCCCGTCGCGAAAGATCAAGGTTTTCCTTCGCATGTCCCGCGGTTAGGTTCCCTGCAACGCTTCAATGAACGAGTTGACCTTGACCCAAGGCATTCTGGCCATCCTCGACAGCAGATCCTTCGGGTCGATCTGGTTCTGGCTTCTGCTGACATTGTGCTGGACGCTGGCGGGGCGCCGCGTGCTGGGGGTCCCGTTCGAGGTGGTGGCCGCCGCGCGCCGGATCCCGAAACAGGGTGCAGACGACCCCGCCGCTCTGCTGCTGCTTGACTGGCTCTCGCTTGGCCTGCCGCGCTGGCAATTGCCAAAGGCCGAAGGAACGGTCCTGCTGGGCGTCGCCGCGTTTGGACAAAGCGCGCTGTTCCTGCTGGGCTTCGTCTATGGGCTGGAAATGGCGCAGGCGCTGGTTCTGCTGACATTGCCCTTCATCCTGCTTTACCCGGTCGAACTGCGGCTGGCGCGTCGCGTTGGCGCGATTGTCGCGGCGGCCGAGACGGGGGCGCTGCCCATCAACGACGCAGCGCGGCAAGCTGCCGGGTTGATGCGGGCGCATCGCCGCATCATCACGGTCCTGTCGATCATCGCCGTCGCTCTTACCGCCTATCGGGGGGCGATCTGGCTGATCCAGCATCCCTTCGGTTTCTAGGAACCCGACTTGACTTCGACTGCAGCCACTTTACCTGACGAGCCATGGCCGATCACCTGATCCTATCCGGAGCCCCCGAAGGGCTAGACGCGGCGCTGCTGCTGCGGGAACTGGCGCGCGGAGAGAGCGTCATCCACCTGGCGCGGGACGACCGCCGCATGGCCGCGATGCGGTCGGCGCTGGCCTTTTATGCCCCCGATACCGTCGTGCTGGAGTTTCCGGCCTGGGACACCACACCCTATGACCGCGTTTCGCCCGCACCCGATGTGATGGCGGCGCGCATGGCGATCCTGACCGCCCTGGCGCATGGCGCGATCCGGGGGCCTTTCGTGCTGCTGACGACGCTGAACGCCGCCATGCAGCGCGTCCCCCCGCGCGAGGCGCTGCGCGAGGCCAGCTTTTCAGCGGCTGTCGGCGACCGGATGGACGAAGGCGGGCTGCGCGCCTATCTGGCGCGGATGGGCTTTTCGCAGTCGCCGACCGTGACCGAGCCGGGGGATTTCGCGGTTCGCGGCGGGATCATCGACATCTTTCCGCCCGGCGAAGCCGGGCCGATCCGGCTGGACATGTTCGGCGATGTGCTGGAAAGCGCCCGCCGCTTTGACGCCGAGACGCAGCGGTCCATCGAAAAGCTTGACCGGGTGGAACTGGCGCCGATGTCCGAGGTGATCCTGGACGAGGCCGCGATCACCCGTTTCCGCCAAAACTATCGCGCCGAATATGGCGGTGGGGCCAATGACCCGCTTTACGAAGGGGTCAGTGCCGGCCGCAAGATGGCCGGGATGGAACATTGGCTGCCCTGGTTCCACGAGCGGCTGGAAAGCCTGTTCGACTATCTGCCGGGCGCTTCGATCATCTCGGATGACCATCTTGAGCAGGTGCGCGACGCGCGCTGGCACACGATCGGAGAGCAGTTTGACGCCCGACACGAGGCGCTGAAGCGCAAAGGCGGGACGGATGCCGTCTATCGCCCGGTTCCGCCCTCGGCCATGTTCCCCGACGAGGTCGAGTGGAAAGGCTGGCTCGCAAGCCACCGGATGCTGAAGTTGTCGGTCCTGCCGCAGCCGCCCGGACCGGGTGTGCTGGACGCGGGCGGGCGTGCGGGCCGCAATTTCGCACCCGAGCGGCAAGCTGAGAAGGGAAACCTGTTCAAGGCCTTGGCCGAACATATTCGAAGTCTTCAGGCACAGCGCCGGGTCGTCATCGCCAGCTTTTCGGAAGGCGCACGCGAGCGGTTGGCCGGGCTGATCGCGGATGAAGGGATCATCGGTGCCAAGCCCATCGCACATTTGCGCGACCTGCCAGACCAGCCGGGTGCGCTGGGTCTGGCGGTCTGGCCGCTGGACGAGGGTTTCGTTTCCGACGGGCAGGCGACCGGGCCGCTGGCGGTCATCTCTGAACAGGATGTTCTGGGCGACCGGCTGATCCGCGGTGCGAAGAAGCGACGGCGTGCCGAGAATTTCCTGCGTGACACCCAGACGCTGTCGCCCGGCGACCTTGTCGTCCATGTCGAGCATGGCATCGGCCGCTATACCGGGCTTGAGACGGTGATGGCGCTTGGGATTCCGCACGATTGCGTGGCGCTGGAATATGCCGGCGGCGACCGTTTGTATCTACCGGTCGAGAATATCGAGCTTCTGACCCGCTATGGACATGAAGAGGGGCTGCTCGACAAGCTGGGCGGCGGAGCCTGGCAGGCGCGCAAGGCCCGGCTCAAGGAACGCATCAAGCTGATCGCCGACAAGCTGATGCGCGTCGCGGCGGAACGGCTGCTGCGTCCCGCCCCGGTCCTGGAACCCGAGCATCACGAGATCGAAAGCTTCGCCGCGCGCTTTCCCTATGCCGAGACCGAGGATCAGGCCAGCGCCATTGTCGATGTCGCCGAAGATCTCGCCGCAGGTCGGCCGATGGACCGTCTGGTCGTGGGGGATGTTGGATTCGGCAAGACCGAGGTTGCGATGCGCGCGGCCTTCGTCGCGGCCTCGCAGGGGTATCAGGTCGCGGTCGTTGCGCCGACGACCCTGCTGGCGCGTCAGCATTTCCGCACCTTTGCCGAACGCTTCCGCGGCACCGCGATCAATGTGCGGCCGCTGTCGCGCTTTGTCTCGACCAAGGACGCGTCCGAGACCCGCAAGGGACTTGCCGAAGGCACGGTCGACATCGTCGTCGGCACCCATGCCGTGTTGGCCAAGCAGGTGCGGTTCAAGAACCTTGGCCTGCTGATCGTCGACGAAGAGCAGCATTTCGGCGTGGCCCACAAAGAACGGCTGAAGGAACTGCGCAGCGACATCCACGTCCTGACCCTGACCGCGACGCCGATTCCGCGAACGCTGCAATTGTCGCTGACCGGGGTGCGCGACCTGTCGATCATCGGGACACCCCCCGTCGACCGCCTTGCGATCCGCACCTATGTCAGCGAATTCGACAGCGTGACCATCCGCGAGGCGTTGCTGCGCGAAAAGTATCGCGGGGGGCAAAGCTTCTTCGTCGTCCCGCGTCTGACGGACTTGCCTGAGGTCGAGGACTGGCTGAAGGAACATGTCCCCGAGGTCAGCTATATCGTGGCCCACGGCCAGCTTGCCGCGGGCGATCTCGACACGCGGATGAATGGCTTTTACGACCGCGGCGCGGACGTGCTTCTGGCAACGAGTATCGTGGAATCCGGGTTGGATATTCCCACCGCGAACACGATGGTGGTCTGGCGCGCCGACATGTTCGGCCTTGCCCAGCTTTACCAGATCCGTGGCCGGGTGGGGCGGTCCAAGATCCGGGCCTATTGCTATCTGACGACGAAACCGCGGGTGCCCCTGACGCCACAGGCGATGCGGCGGCTGAAATTCCTTGGCTCGATCGACAGCCTTGGCGCGGGCTTCAACCTTGCCTCGCAGGATCTGGATCTGCGCGGGGCAGGGAACCTTCTGGGGGAAGAGCAGTCGGGCCATATCAAGGAAGTCGGCTTCGAGCTTTACCAGCAGATGCTGGAAGAGACGATCGCCAAGCTGAAATCCGGCGAGATCGAGGGCACGCCCGAGGACGAATGGGCGCCGCAGCTGAATCTTGGCGTGCCGGTGACGATCCCGGAAAGCTATATCCCCGATCTGGACGTTCGGCTGGGGCTGTATCGTCGACTGGCCGAGCTGACCACCAAGGTCGAGCTGGAGGGTTTCGCAGCCGAGCTGATCGACCGCTTCGGCCCGCTGCCGCGCGAGGTGAACACGCTGCTTTTGGTGATCCGCATCAAGGCGATGGCAAAGCGGGCCAATATCTCCAAGCTGGACGCCGGCCCCAAGGGCGTGACGATCCAGTTCCACGGCGACCGCTTCCCCAATCCCGCCGGGCTTGTCGAGTTCATTCACGACCAGCGCGGACAGGCGAAAGTCACCGACAACAAGATCGTTGTTCTGCGCGACTGGCCGAGCGACGCGGACCGCATCAAGGGCGCCTTTGGGGTGGCCAAGGATCTGGCGGCGAAGATCAAGGAAGGGAAGGCGCGGGGCTGACTGCGCCTTGCGCCGGGGGCGTTGCCCCCGGACCCCCGGGGTATTTTCGAAACAGTGAAGGGATCGGAGCGGGCAGCTTTGCGGGTGATCCCGGAATGAGAAAAAGGGCGGCGCTTTCGCGCCGCCCTTTCTGGTTCTGGTCTGACGGTCAGTCCGCCGTCAGCAGCGGGGGTTTGGAATTGCTGATCCGGGGCGCCTCGGGACCGGTGATGTCGAAGACGGGTTTGTCATCCTCGATCCGGACCCGGACGACGCCGCCTTTGGTCAGGCGACCGAACAGCAGTTCCTCGGCCAGCGGCTTCTTGATCGTTTCCTGGATCACGCGGCCCAGCGGACGCGCGCCCATCTTGTCGTCATAGCCCTTTTCGGCCAGCCAATGGGCAGCCTCGGAGGTCAGTTCGATATGGACGCCACGGTCGATCAGTTGGGCTTCCAGTTGCAGCACGAATTTTTCGACAACCTGGACGATCACTTCGCGCGAAAGGGGCGCGAAGCTGATGACCGCATCCAGACGGTTGCGGAATTCGGGGGTGAAGGTCCGCTCGATCGCGGCGGTATCCTCACCCTCGCGGCGTTCGCGGCCGAAGCCGAAAGCGGCCCTGGCCTGGTCTGCGGCGCCCGCGTTCGAAGTCATGATCAGGATCACGTTGCGGAAATCGACCTGGCGACCGTTATGGTCGGTCAGTTTTCCGTGGTCCATGACCTGCAGCAGGATGTTGAAGACATCCGGATGCGCCTTTTCGATTTCGTCCAGCAGCAGCACACAATGCGGATGCTGGTCCACGCCATCGGTCAGAAGCCCGCCCTGGTCGAAGCCGACATAACCCGGAGGCGCGCCGATCAGGCGACTGACCGCGTGTTTCTCCATGTATTCCGACATGTCGAAACGCAGCAACTCGACGCCCAGGGTCGAGGCGAGCTGCTTGGCCACCTCGGTCTTGCCGACGCCGGTGGGACCCGCGAAGAGGTAGTTCCCGATCGGCTTTTCAGGCTCGCGCAGTCCCGCCCGCGCCAGCTTGATCGACGAGGACAGCGCCTCGATCGCGGCATCCTGCCCGAAGACCAGGCGCTTCAGGGTGGCCTCCATGTCCCGCAGCACCGCCGCATCGTCCTTGGACACGTTCTTCGGAGGAATGCGCGCGATCTTGGCGACCACCGCCTCGATCTCTTTCGGGCCGATGGTCTTGCGGCGCTTGCTCTCCGAGATCAGATGCTGCGCCGCGCCTGCTTCGTCGATCACGTCGATCGCCTTGTCGGGCAGCTTGCGGTCATGGATGTAGCGCGCCGAAAGCTCAACCGCGGTCTTGATCGCGTCGTTGGTATAGCGCAGGTCGTGATGCTTTTCGAAGCTGGGTTTCAGTCCCATCAGGATCTTGATCGTGTCGGGCACGTTCGGCTCGTTCACGTCGATCTTCTGGAAGCGGCGGGACAGCGCGCGATCCTTGTCGAAATGCTGACGGAATTCTTTGTAGGTGGTCGAACCCATGCAGCGCAGCTTGCCGCCCGACAGCGCCGGTTTCAGCAGGTTCGAGGCGTCCATCGCCCCGCCAGAGGTCGCGCCGGCGCCGATGACGGTGTGGATCTCGTCAATGAAAAGAATGGCGTCGGGGTGATCTTCAAGCTCTTTCACAACGGCTTTCAGCCGTTCCTCAAAGTCGCCGCGATAGCGGGTTCCGGCCAGAAGCGCGCCCATGTCGAGCGAGAAGATGGTCGAACCGGCCAGCACGTCGGGGGTCTCGCCCCGCGTGATCTTCAGCGCCAACCCCTCGGCGATGGCGGTCTTGCCCACGCCGGGATCGCCCACCAGAAGCGGGTTGTTCTTGCGCCTGCGGCACAGAACCTGGATGCAGCGCTCCACCTCGTCCGCGCGGCCGATCAGCGGGTCAACATCCCCGCGCGAGGCTTTCTTGTTCAGGTTGACGCAGTATTTCGCCAGCGCGGATTCGTCCTTGGCCGGCGCTTGCTCCGCCTGGGCCTGCTCGCCCGGCTGATCGGCCCCCTGAACGGGACGGCTTTCCGAGAATGACGGATTCTTCGCCACGCCATGCGCGATGAAGTTGACCGCGTCGTAACGGGTCATGTCCAGTTCTTGGAGAAAGAATGCGGCATTGGATTCGCGTTCGGCAAAGATCGCGACCAGCACATTGGCGCCCGTCACCTCGGTCCGGCCCGAGGACTGGACATGGATCGCGGCGCGCTGGATCACCCGCTGGAATGCGGCGGTCGGGACGGCCTCCGACCCTTCGACATCGGTGATGAGGGTCGAAAGATCATCTTCGATGAATTCCACCAGCATCCGCCGCAATTCGTCCAGGTCGACGTTGCATGCCCGCATGACCTTCACGGCATCGGGTTCGTCGGTCAGCGCCAGCAAAAGATGTTCGAGTGTCGCCAGTTCATGCCGATGCTCATTGGCCAATGCCAGCGCGGAATGAATGGCCTGTTCCAGCGTGTTCGAAAAGGACGGCACGGTTCAGCTCCTGTCAGTCTGCTGGCGGTTTGGGCCACCAAATCTGGCGGTCCACCTGACCAGACTGTCACCATAAGGTTAGAATTTGGTGGAATTTCGCGCAATTCAAGCGGTATCTGCATCCGCTCATGCCGAAACTCCGGCGGTTGAATAGGATGTGATGTTCGGGTGCTGGCTTTTCAAGCATCCGCAACCGGGGTGGACAGGGGCAACATGGGGCGCCGCACCTGCTGCAATGCTTCTGGTATGCCGCAAGGACCGGGTCAGAACGTGTCCTTCATCGTGCGAAGTCTTGCAAAAACATCGGCATCCGATGCGCCTGTCATGCCCAGCCCGTCCCGCAATTCGCGCGGGCGCAGAAAGGGATTGGTCGCGCGTTCGTCATCCAGCGTCGCAGGTGCGCAGGGGCGGCGACCCGCAGTTGTGTCGTCCAGGCGTTGCCGCAATGCATCATTCCCGGAATCGACGGAAAGCGCGAACGCGCCGTTACCGCGGCAATAGTCATGCCCCGAACAGATGAGCGTCTGGCCGGGCAGGGCGTTCAGCCGAGACAGGCTTTCCCACATCATTTCGGCCGATCCCTCAAACAGGCGGCCGCAGCCCAGTGCCATCAGGCTGTCTGCCGTGAAGGCCATGCCGGACTGGGGCAGGTGAAAGGCGACATGGCCGATCGTATGGCCGGAAACATCGATCACTTCGGCGGCTTCGCCGCAGATCTCGACGCTGGCGCCGACCGCGGCCTGCAGGTCCAGGCGGGGCAGACGGGCGGCATCCGCGGGATTTCCCATGACCTTTGCCCCGGTCGCTGCCACGATCTCGGGGACGGCCTGGATGTGATCTGCATGATGATGGGTCAGCGCGATCAGGTTAAGCGTCCAGCCGCGCGCTTGCAATTCGGCCAGGATCGGCGTGGCCTCGGGCGCGTCGATCAGTGCGGTCTGCCCGTTTCCATGAAGAAGCCAGGCATAGTTGTCGGTCAGGCAGCGGACGGGAACCAGTTCCAGCGGCATTGGCAATTCCTTTACTTTGCAGCAGTCTGGCCCGACGGAACGAGAGGCGCAATGCATCAGGACGTGATCGAGCTGCGAAAGTTCTACTACAGCCGGGCGCTGGGGCGCGTGGTGCAAAAGGTGCTGCGCGACCGGCTGACGCAATCCTGGCCGCCCGACCAATCCGCGGGCATGACCGTGGCAGGATACGGCTTTGCCGCGCCACTGCTGCGACCCTATCGGGGCCGCGCGCGTCGGGTCATCAGCCTGATGCCGGGGCCGCAAGGGGTGATGGCCTGGCCGCCCGGCCTGCCGAACTGCTCGGTCCTGTGCGAAGAGACCGCGTGGCCGCTGGATACGGGCAGCGTCGATCGCCTGGTGCTGCTTCATGCGCTGGAATCCGGCGACAACCCGCAGGCGCTGCTGGCCGAGGCGTCGCGCGTCCTCGGTCCCGGCGGCAGAATGCTGGTCATGGCCACCAATCGGGCCGGGCTGTGGGCGCGTTCGGATGCGACGCCGTTCGGCTTCGGAAGAAGCTACACCGCCGGACAGCTGGAAGCGCTGGCGCGCAGCGCGGGATTCGTCACCGAGGCGACGGGGGCCGCGCTTTACATCCCGCCCTCGGACCGGCGCTTCTGGCTGCGCAGCGCACAGATGTGGGAGCGAACCGGACTGCGCATCAGCCAGATGCTGGTGGCGGGCGTGACCCTGGCCGAGTTCAGCAAGCAGGTGCAGGCCCCCATCGGCAAGACGAGACGCGTCAGCGTTCCAAGCCCGCTGGATGTGCTGGAAGGCATCGCCCGTCCGAAGCCCGCCACCGGGCGCGGAAAACACGTCCGCGAAGGCAAGGGACAGCTTTCCCGCGACGGTTGAATTTCGGCAAACTTCCTCTCGGAATGGTAAGTGTCGGCGGATCGTCGCGTGGCGTTAGCGCCACCGTTCTTCCATACCACGCGGCGTCATCGAACTAAGGGCGGAAACGCTCGCTTTTCCGTGTGCAATGCGGTTGCGGCACAAGAAATCACCTGCTAAGGACGCGGCAGATTTTCGGGAACGTTCGGTCGGGCACGGCTTGGAGTTCCTCTTGACCTGCGCTCCGTGACAGACCGGTTCCACTGACCGGCCCGCCAGCGGAGCTTGCGCAAACCGGAAGGATGACCGTGGCCAATTCCGCTTCGATTTCCGCTGATATCGCCGGGCGTTATGCACAGGCCCTTTTCGAACTGGTGAAGGATTCGGGTCTTGATGCCCTGTCCACGCAAGTCGACGACCTGGCTGCCGCCTATGGTGAAAGCGCGGATCTTCGTGACCTGACCGTCTCGCCGCTTTACGACCGCAACGCGCAGGAGGCCGCGATTTCCGCATTGGCCGAACGCATGGGGCTGTCGGTCGAGCTGGCGAACACGCTGCGCCTGCTGGCCCGGAACCGCCGGTTGTTCACGTTGCCCCAATTCATCGCCAAGCTGCGCGGCCTGATCGCCGAAGCCAAGGGCGAAGTCACCGCCGATGTCGTCAGCGCGCAGGAGCTGACCAAGGACCAGAAGACCCGCCTGGCCGAGACCCTCGCCAGCAAATCGGGCAAGAAAGTCAAGCTGAACACGCGCGTCGATGAGAGCCTCATCGGCGGCATGATCGTCAAACTGGGCTCGCAGATGATCGACAGCTCGATCCGCTCGAAGCTCGCCTCCCTCCAGAATGCTATGAAAGAGGTCGGATAATGGGAATCCAGGCAGCCGAAATCTCGGCCATCCTCAAGGATCAGATCAAGAATTTCGGTCAGGACGCCGAGGTGGCCGAGGTCGGGCAGGTGCTGTCCGTCGGTGACGGTATCGCCCGCGTCTATGGCCTGGACAAGGTCCAGGCTGGCGAGATGGTCGAATTCCCGGGCGGCATCCGCGGCATGGTGCTGAACCTTGAAACCGACAACGTCGGCATCGTGATCTTCGGCGACGACCGTTCGATCAAGGAAGGCGACACCGTCAAACGTACCGGCGCCATCGTGGAAGTTCCCGCCGGCAAGGGTATGCTGGGACGCGTCGTCGACGCGCTCGGCAACCCGATCGACGGCAAGGGCCCGCTGGAAAACGTCGAGCGCCGCATTGCCGACGTGAAGGCCCCCGGCATCATGCCGCGCAAATCGGTTCACGAACCGATGGCGACCGGCCTGAAATCGGTTGACGCCATGATCCCCGTCGGCCGCGGCCAGCGCGAGCTGATCATCGGCGACCGCCAGACCGGCAAGACCGCGATCGCGCTCGACACGATCCTGAACCAGCAGAACTACAACGGCCGCGAAGCCGATGGCATGAAGACGCTGCACTGCATCTACGTCGCCGTGGGTCAGAAGCGTTCGACCGTCGCGCAGCTGGTGAAGAAACTGGAAGAAACCGGTGCGATGGCCTATACGACCGTCGTCGCCGCGACCGCTTCGGACCCGGCTCCGATGCAGTACCTGGCGCCCTATTCGGCGACCGCCATGGGCGAATATTTCCGCGACGACGGCATGGACGCCCTGATCATCTATGATGACCTGTCCAAGCAGGCCGTTGCCTATCGCCAGATGTCGCTGCTGCTGCGCCGTCCGCCGGGACGCGAAGCCTATCCGGGCGACGTCTTCTATCTGCACTCGCGCCTGCTGGAGCGTTCGGCCAAGCTGAACGAAGACAACGGCGCCGGTTCGCTGACGGCCCTGCCGATCATCGAAACCCAGGCAGGCGACGTGTCGGCCTATATCCCAACCAACGTGATCTCGATCACCGACGGCCAGATCTTCCTGGAAACGGAACTGTTCTTCCAGGGCATCCGCCCGGCCGTTAACACCGGTCTGTCGGTGTCGCGCGTCGGCTCGGCCGCCCAGACCAAGGCGATGAAATCCGTTGCCGGCCCGGTCAAGCTGGAACTGGCCCAGTATCGCGAAATGGCTGCCTTCGCGCAGTTCGGCTCGGACCTGGATGCCGCCACGCAGAAGCTGCTGAACCGCGGTGCGCGCCTGACCGAGCTGATGAAGCAGCCGCAATACTCGCCGCTGACCAACGCCGAGATCGTGATCGTCATCTATGCCGGTACCAAAGGCTATATCGATGCCATTCCGGTCAAGGACGTGACCAAGTGGGAGCAGGGCCTGATCCAGTATCTGCGCAACCAGAAAGCCGATCTGCTTGATGACATGACCCGGAACGACCGCAAGATCGCGGGCGAGCTGGAAGCATCGATCAAGGCAGCGCTGGACGGTTACGCCAAGACCTACGCCTGAGGGGAGGGATAGATGCCCAGCCTCAAGGATCTAAAGAACCGGATCGGCAGCGTTAAGAACACGCGCAAGATCACCAAGGCGATGCAAATGGTCGCCGCCGCGAAACTGCGCCGTGCGCAGGAAGCTGCGGAAGCCGCGCGGCCCTATGCTGATCGGATGGCTGCTGTCATGGCCGGGTTGACCGCTTCGGCGGCCGGCTCGGACGCGGCGCCGCGCCTGCTGGCGGGAAGCGGCGACGATCGCCGTCACCTGCTGGTGGTGATGACCTCGGAGCGCGGGCTTGCGGGCGGGTTCAACTCGTCCATCGTCAAGCTTGCCCGTCAGCACCTTGCCGAGCTTCGCTCGCAGGGCAAAGAGGTGACCATCCTGACCGTGGGCAAGAAGGGCCGCGAGCAGCTGAAACGTGATTTCGGCGACCTGTTCGTCCATCACGTCGATCTGAGCGAAGTCAAACGCATTGGCTATGACAATGCGCGCGGCATCACCGACGAGATCCTGGAACGCTTCGACGCGGGCCAGTTCGACGTGGCCACGCTGTTCTACAACCGGTTCGAATCCGTCATCAGCCAGATTCCGACTGCCCGGCAGATCATCCCCGCCGTTCTCGACGAGACGGCCGAGGCCGGTGCCTCGGCGCTCTACGACTATGAGCCGGACGAAAACGCGATCCTGACCGACCTGTTGCCCCGTTCGGTGGCAACGCAGGTCTTCGCGGCGCTGCTGGAGAATGCGGCGTCCGAACAGGGCGCGCGGATGAGCGCCATGGACAACGCTACGCGCAACGCGGGCGACATGATCGACCGCCTGACCACCGAGTATAACCGCTCGCGTCAGGCTGCGATCACCAAGGAACTGATTGAAATCATCTCGGGCGCCGAGGCGCTCTGACACGTAGGGGTATAGCATGGCAGAGGCCAAAGGAAAAATCACGCAGGTGATCGGCGCCGTCGTGGACGTACAGTTCGACGGCCAACTTCCCGCGATTCTGAACGCTCTTGAGACCGAGAACAACGGCAAGCGCCTGGTTCTGGAAGTCGCGCAGCATCTGGGCGAAAACACCGTCCGCACCATCGCCATGGACGCGACCGAAGGTCTGGTCCGTGGTCTGCCGGTCACCGACCTGGGCGAGCCGATCATGGTTCCGGTGGGCGACGTGACGCTGGGCCGCATCCTGAACGTCGTGGGCGAGCCCGTCGACGAAGGTGCGCCGCTGACCGTCACCGACAAGCGTGCGATCCACCAGCCGGCTCCGGACTTCGCCTCGCAGGCGACGGCTTCGGAAATCCTGGTCACCGGCATCAAGGTCATCGACCTGCTGGCACCCTATTCCAAGGGCGGCAAGATCGGCCTGTTCGGCGGCGCAGGCGTGGGCAAGACCGTTCTGATCATGGAACTGATCAACAACATCGCGAAAGTGCACTCGGGCTACTCGGTGTTCGCGGGCGTTGGCGAACGGACCCGTGAAGGCAACGACCTGTATCACGAGATGGTCGAATCGGGCGTTATCGTTCCGGACAATCTGCCGGAATCGAAAGTGGCGCTGGTCTACGGCCAGATGAACGAGCCGCCGGGAGCCCGTATGCGCGTCGCGCTGACCGGTCTGACGCTGGCCGAACAGTTCCGCGATGCCTCGGGCACCGACGTTCTGTTCTTCGTCGACAACATCTTCCGCTTCACCCAAGCTGGTTCGGAAGTGTCGGCGCTGCTGGGCCGTATCCCGTCCGCCGTGGGCTACCAGCCGACGCTGGCCACCGACATGGGCGCGATGCAGGAACGCATCACCTCGACCAAGAAGGGCTCGATCACCTCGATCCAGGCCGTCTACGTCCCGGCCGATGACTTGACCGACCCGGCTCCGGCCACGACCTTCGCCCACCTTGACGCCACGACCGTTCTGTCGCGCGCGATCTCGGAACTGGGGATCTACCCGGCCGTCGATCCGCTCGACTCGAACTCGCGGATCCTTGATCCGGCGGTTGTCGGTGAAGATCACTACAACGTCGCGCGTTCGGTTCAGGGTATCCTGCAGAAGTACAAGTCGCTGCAGGACATCATCGCCATCCTTGGCATGGACGAACTGTCGGAAGAAGACAAACTGACGGTGACCCGCGCCCGGAAGATCCAGCGCTTCCTGTCCCAGCCCTTCGACGTTGCGAAAGTCTTCACCGGCTCGGACGGCGTCCAGGTTCCGCTGGAAGACACGATCAAGTCGTTCAAGGCTGTGGTCAATGGCGAGTACGATCACCTGCCGGAAGCCGCCTTCTACATGGTCGGTGGCATCGAGGAAGTGAAAGCCAAGGCTCAGCGTCTCGCCGCTGACGCGGCGTAAGGGGGCAACATGGCCGACACGATGCAGTTCGACCTCGTCTCGCCGGAACGGAACCTGCTTTCCGTTCCCGTGCGCGAGGTGCGCCTGCCCGGCGCCGATGGCGACCTGACGGCGATGCCCGGCCATGCGCCGGCCATCGTCAACCTGCGGCCCGGTCTTGTGACCGTGGTCAAGGCTGACGGGTCGGAGACGGAATTCGCGGTGACCGGCGGCTTCGCCGAGATCAACAACGAATCCGTCACCCTTCTGGCCGAGCGTGGCCATCCGCGCGCCGAAATGACGCAAGAGATCTTCAACGAGATGATGGCTCAGGCCCAGCGTCAGGTGAAGGTCGCGAAGGAGCGTTCGAGCACGGGAGAAGAGATCGTCGCAGCAGCCGTCAAGCTGCTTGCGGACATGGAGGCCCTTGGCACCCATATCGGTCTGGACCCGGAAAAGTCGAACTTCCTGCACTAAGCGGCGCTGCGATGCCAGACAACAGTAAGCCCCGGAGGTTCCGGGGCTTTACTAGTTTTGAAGGCAGCGTTGAAATATGCACCGGAGGTAACGGTTTTGCGGCGATTCGATCACTTCGCGGTCGGTGTGGCCAGCGGTGTCGTGGACATGTTCTCGGCATTCGAAGACGGCAGCGCGATGTGGACGGGCGAGGGGCCGCGACTGGAACGCCGCGAGGTTCGCTTTAGCGAACCCTTTGTCGAACCGCCGAGCGTGCAGGTGTCGATGGTAATGTGGGACATCGGCGCCAATGCGAACCAGCGCGCCGACCTGCGCGCGGCCGAGGTCAGCCGCGACGGTTTCCAGATCGAGTTTCGCACCTGGGGCGACACCCGCGTTGCCCGTGTCCGGGCCAGCTGGATGGCGATCGGGCCGTTGCGCCACAATGACGATTTTGAGGACGACTAGGTCTTTCAGGCGCGCTCAAGGTTCAGCCGGATCAACTCGGCCGTCTGGGTCGGATGCGTGATCGGCAGCATGTGCGAGGCGTCCTGAACCACGGCCCGGCCGACATCCTGAAGACGCGATGCCAAGGCCTGGGCGATCGAGGGAATCGAGTTCGGCGAATCCTGCCCCATGATCAGCATCACCGGTGCGTCGATTGATTCCAGCCCGTCTGGCCGCAGTATATTGGCGCTGTCATGCAGCAGGGTGTCATTGCCGGAAACGACCATTGCCATCTGCCGCGCCAATCGCTTGCGAGCAGCCGTGGTCTGCATGTCCCAATCGAGACCACCCCATATCGTAAGAAACCGCCGCGCCGCATCCTCGGGCGCACCATTTTGCGCCATCTCGCTGATTTCCTGCAATTCCTCGGTATCGTCGGGATCGGGCGAGGCTGCGAAAAGAACCGGTTCGATCAGTGTCAGGCTGCGCACGGCCTCGGGTGCTGCGACCGCGATACGCAGGGCGACCGTCGCGCCGATGCTGTGCCCGATCAGGTCCAGCGGACGCGTGATCAGCGCCGCTGCCTGCCGGGTGACGGTGGTGTGAAAGTCTGGTGGGCCGCCATCCCAGTCGGGACTGGCGCCGTGGCCGGGCATGTCGGGCGCAGTTATCTGCACCAGATCCTGAAGCTGCGCGGCGATGGGGCGCCAATAGCTGGCATTGCCCATCATGCAATGCAGCGCCAGCGCCGGGCGATCCTGGTTGCCCGGCCATGTTCTTGGGCTCATGTCGATCACAGCGCGGCGAGGTGCCGGTCCAGGAAGTCGAGCCTGTCCTGTCCCCAGAAACGTTCATTGCTTTCGCGCACGATATAGAAGGGAGCGCCGAAGACACCGGCTTCGACTGCTTCCTCAAGATTGCGCTCATAGACCTGTGCGCCGATGAAAAGCCCGCTGTTGACGAGACCCGGATCAAAGCCCGCGCCAGACAGTTTGGCGCGGATGACCTCATCATCGGCGATGTCCAGCTGTTCGGCCCAGACGGCGCGGACAAAGCTTTGCACCAGCCCGGCCAGATCCCCTCCGCCAGCCTTTTGTGCCGCGATCACGGCATAGGCCGAAGGAGCGGCATTTACCGGCCAGAAGGCGGGTCGCATGTTCAGGGGCAGTCCCAACAGGTCGGACCAGCGCCGCAATTCCTGATCGCGATACTCCAGCCGCGAAGGATGGCGGTTCGCCGGACGAACGCCGCCGGTCCGGTCGAAAAGCTGAAGCAGGTCGACGGGTTTGTACGTGATCTCGGCCCCGTGCCGTGCGGCGATTTCCTCAAGCCGGGCACCGGCAAGATAGGTCCAGGGGCTTTGTGTCCCAAAGTAATAGTCGATATGCGCCATAAGCGGGCCTCCGGGGTTTGCGGGCAAGCTAACCCGGTGATAAGCGGTGTGCAATCGCACGAATCCAGCAATAATCCAGCCAATTCTGATAGACGGAGCAAGCCATGCCGGCCATGACCGAACCCAAGCTTATTGCGGGCAATGCCAACCGGCCGCTGGCCAATGCCATTGCCCGGCGCATGTCGATGCATCGCGGCATGAACGTCGCTCCGATCGAGGCGCGCGTCGAACGTTTCAACGACCAGGAAATCTTCGTCGAGGTCTATGAGAACGTCCGTGGCGAGGACATGTTCATCATCCAGTCGACTTCGAATCCCGCGAACGACAACCTGATGGAACTGCTGATCATGACGGATGCGCTGAAGCGTTCGTCGGCGTCGCGCATCACGGCGGTGATCCCCTATTTCGGCTATGCCCGGCAGGACCGCCGCGCCAAGGCGCGCACGCCGATCAGCGCCAAGCTGGTCGCGAACCTGCTGACCGAGGCGGGCGTCGACCGGGTCCTGACGCTGGACCTGCACGCCGCACAGATCCAGGGCTTTTTCGATATCCCGGTGGACAACCTTTACGCCGCTCCTGTCTTTGCGCTGGACATCAAGCACCATTTCAAGGACCGCCTGTCGGACCTGATGGTGATTTCCCCCGACGTCGGCGGCGTCGCGCGTGCGCGCGAACTGGCGCAGCGGATCGGCGCGCCCCTGGCCATCGTTGACAAGCGTCGTGAAAAGCCGGGCGAAATTGCCGAGATGACCGTGATCGGTGACGTGACGGGCAAGACCTGCATCATCGTCGACGACATTTGCGACACGGCCGGGACGCTGTGCAAGGCGGCGCAAGTCCTGACCGAGCATGGCGCGGTCGAGGTTCATGCCTATATCACGCACGGCGTGCTGTCCGGCCCCGCGGTCGAGCGTGTGCAGAAATCCGTGATGAAATCGCTGGTCATTACCGACTCGATCGAGCCGGGCGACAAGGTCCGTTCGGCCAGCAACATCCGCATCGTGCCGACCGCACCGATGTTCGCGCAGGCCATCCTGAACATCTGGAACGGCACTTCGGTCAGTTCGCTCTTCGAGGTCGATACGCTCGGTCCGATCTACGAAGGTCTTTATACCGGCTTCTGACAGACGGTGTCGCGGCGTGGCCCATCCACGTCCGAAAGCCCCGGCGGCCAGATGGCAGCCGGGGCTTTTCCGTTGCAGGAAGATCCCGTTACAGGAAGCGCGGGAACTCGATTTTCGGACAGCGATCCTCGATCACAGTCAGGCCGCGGGCGCGCGCGCGCTGCGCGGCGGGCTCGTGAAAGATGCCAAGTTGCATCCAGATCGTCCGCACATCACGCAGATGGGCAAGCGCCTCATCGACGATCGAGGGGATGGCCTCGGCCCGCCGGAAAATATCCACCATATCGACGCGAATATCGGCGGGAATCTGCGCAAGGCTGCCAAAGACGGGCTCATCCAGGATCTCGGTGCCTGCATGAAACGGATTTACGGGAATCACTCGGTACCCTTGGGACTTCAGAAACCGTGCCACGCCCCAAGCGGGGCGCAACTCGTTCGGCGACAGACCGACCATGGCGATACAACGTGTTTCGCGGGCGATTCGTGCAATGTCATCGTCCATCGGCGAAACGCCGATGTCGCGAAGTATGGCATACTGCATGTGATCCTCCCCCAGATCTCAAACTAAAGTGGCATGGAAAAAGCGCCCGGTCCAGTGTATCTGGCCGGGCGCAAGTCGCGGAACGAGGGACAGTGATCTGAACATGAGCGTTCCGTGCCCATGTTCCCCAAATAAATGCGCACTGTGGCCCGAAAGTTCCACAGGCTTCACCATTTTGTGAAAAATTTACGGATGAAGGCGCGCCCAGACCGCCTTGGCCTGCATCAGCACGTGCTGCGGATCGGCCAGAAGGCGCCTTCGCGCCGCTTCAGACCGCAAAAGATAGGTCCGCTGGCCGATCACGGCGAAATAGCGCGGGTTACCCGGCTCGGACCGACCCTCGGACAAAGCCACGACGCAAAGCCCGCCCAATCCCGGCGCGAATGCACGGGGATTGGCCTCGAATGCGGTGCGGTTGTCCTCGGTCGCAAAATGCCAGGACTTGCCGCGCCACATGGTCACGATGTCCGAGCGTCCCGGGATCGCCGCGCCCTCACGGCTATAGGAAACGGGATCCATGCCGTCCAATGCCCAATCCTGCGCCTGCGCGGCATGGCTCGCGAAGGTCAGGGACAGAAGCAGGGCGATAGTTCGAATCATGGCAGTGAGGAGGGCAATGCGAATGGGGATATGCTATTGATCTGACAAATCCCCGCCCGAATCTCAACCTGCGTGGGGCACAGCTATCCGCGTTGTGATTCCTAGCCTCAGATGCGTGAGGCCGCGTACAGCCCGACTGCCGCCGCGTTCGAGACGTTGAGCGATCCGAAATCCGCAGCAAAGGGAATGCGCAGGATCTTGTCGCAGGTCTCACGCGTGCGTTCGCGCAGGCCGGGCCCCTCGGCCCCAAGGACCAGGCAGAGGGCGCGGCCGGACAGGGTGGCCAGCGCGTCGGGCAGGCTCTCTTCTCCGGTGCCGTCAAGCCCAAGGACCAGATAGCCCATCTCTTTCAATTCGATCAGTGCGTCTGCAAGGTTCCCCACCCGCAGATAGGGCTGTCGCTCCAGCGCGCCCGAGGCGGTCTTGGCCAATGCGCCGGTTTCAGGCGCGCTGTGGCGCGATGGCGCGATGACCGCGCGCGCGCCAAACACTTCGGCCGAGCGCAGGATCGCGCCGACGTTATGCGGATCGGTCACGCGGTCCAGCGCAACCAGCAGCGGCCTGCCCGGACCTGAAAGCGCCAGATCTGCCAGGTTGCCCCATTTCAGGGGCTTCACCTCAAGCGCGGCCCCCTGATGGACGCTTTCTGGGGGAAGGGGCACGGTCTTGTCGAAGCTGCGCGCATCCGCGATCTCTGGTTCGATCCCATCGGGCAGGGGTCCCAGCCGGTCCAGCGCGTTCTGGGTCACGACAAGGCGCAGCTTTTCACGGGCGGGGTTGGCCAGCGCGTCGCGGACCGCGTGCAGGCCGAACAGCCAGACGGTTTCGGCGGCAGCGGCACGGCGCGCACGTTCCTTGTCGATTACCCAGGTGGGCTTCTTCGTTTTCTGCGGTTTCTCGGCCATGACGCTTCCTTGCTTGCGTTAGTGGTAGCGCAGAAATCGCCGACAAATGCAACCTTTCGCTGGGTCCTGCACAGTTCTTGCCGGCAGGATGATTTTTCCCCGTTTCAGCGCTTGACGCCCCCGCCCCCTATGGGTAATCACCCCCCACGCCGAGGCGTTCGGCGGGCGACGTGCTGCAAGGTGCGGCAGCGGACTGTAACTCCGCCGGGGAGACCCATGCCTGGTTCGATTCCAGGGTCGCCCACCATTTCCAAAAATTATACAATGATTTCAATGGTGGATGTGTCCCGCAAGGGGCGCACAGGGCCTTATAGAAATCAATCAGTTGCAAGATAGGTGTCCCGCAATAATTTGCCGGGCGCCAGCAATTGCTTGCAAGAACTGGTCCCACAATAGAAGCTTTGAAAAAATGAGAGGCCTGAGCAGATGAATCATCACTGGCGCAATGATCTCGGCACGACCATCCATACTGTAGGATACGAAAAGACAGATGTGCATGCTTATGTCGAATGCCTGAAAGATGCCTCGGTCCAAGTGCTCGTTGACGTTAGGGAGAGGCCCATCTCGAGAAAGAAGGGCTTCTCAAAGCGTGCGCTTGCCGAGGCGGTCGAGGCCGCGGGTATCCGCTACATCCATGTCCAGGCACTCGGCGATCCTAAGCCGGGAAGGGATGCAGCTCGCGCCGGGGAGCATGATCGATTTGTCGAGATCTTCTCCGGGCACATGAAATCTGAACAAGCGCAGGAGGCGCTGGCAAGCTTGGCCGAAGATATCGGGGGGCTTCGCATTTGCCTCACATGCTTCGAGCGCGATCACACGTGCTGCCATAGAACAATTGTCGCAGAGCAACTGGCGGCGCTTACCAATGGTAAAATCGAGCATCTGAAAGTATCGGTCTGACCTTTAAACATGGCGCGCTCGGTTACTTCCCACGAACAGGAAATCGACGTCGTAGTGCTGATTAAAGCTGCTCCCGAGATGGGGCGGAAGCACGGTGAAACCGTGTGCGTAGCGGGTGTCGATCTTAATGGCAGGTGGCATCGACTATATCCAGTTGCCTTCCGCGACCTCGATAAGAGCAGGCAATTTTACCGTTGGGATATTGTCCGAGTTCGTTGGCGCCGCCCACAGGACGATGATCGGGTCGAGAGCAAGAGAATTGATCCGTTGACACTCGCCGTAGTCGGGAACGTGAAGCAGCGGGAGCGGTTTGGACTGGTTGAGAGGTCTTTGATTTCCTCTCTTGAGGATGAGTTAAATAATGGTCGATCTCTCGCGCTGATAAGGCCAGACAACGTGAGATTTCATACTCCGAGAATGACGTCGGCGGAGTTGGACAAATCGAACCGGCGAAGGTCGCAACTCATCAACCAGGGCGACATGTTTGCAAAGTCTATGATCCCCGCGACTTCGCCCCCCGTATCCTTCAAATACACCTTCGACCACGGGGGGAAGCGCCGGACTCACTCTTGCATCGACTGGGAGACTGAGCGGACCTTTTTCAAGTGGCGCGAACTCTATGGGGAGGAGGAGGCGCTTCGAAAGATGCGTGCGCAGTGGGGCGAAGAAATGCCGGCGAGCGGCTTGGTGTTTGCGATGGGTACGCATCGAGTGAAAATGTTCAAGAAGTGGTTGCTGTCCGGGGTTTTGCAGGTACCAGTAGGCACGCAACCGTTCCTACTTTGAGGTCGGTGTTACCAATCCAGAGAAGCCAGCGCACGCACGCCATCAGCCGCAAGGATTCGCCTCTCAGCGCCCTTCGTATAGACCTCTGATGTCTTCGCTTGGGTGTGTGCCATCACCGCCATGATCTGATGCTGGCTGCATCCAGCTTCAGCCATCATCTCGGCCACGGCCTTCCTGACGCCATGGGATGATCGGCCAGGCAATCCGGCCGCATCACACCATCTCTGAACTCGGACCCGCAGGGCCTCGCTGCTGGAGAATGGCTTGCCCTTCTCGCTCAAAAGGTAGGAAGGTCCCACGACCTTTGCAGCGCGCGTTGCATCGTAAAACGGCTGCAGCATTGGAATGGACACGAATGCCGATCCCTTCTTCCGCGGTTGCCACTCCAGCCAGGTCTGACCAGCTCGGGCGACTTCCTGGTCGCGCCCGATCCAGATTGCATCCCCGATACGGCAAGCGGTGAAAGCCTGGAGAGTGAGCCATAGATGGGCGGTGGTTCCTGCGGGGTGGGCCTTCTTGAACTTCTTGAGGTCGTTCGGTGTCCATGGCACCGCTCCGCCCTTGGGGGCAGTGTTAATCACCGAGATCCCGGCGGCCGGATTGTGCGCGATCTCGCCGCGCTCCATTGCCCATCTGTAAACAGCGCGTACTGACTTGATGAGATTGTCGGCCGCGCCCGGGTGGGCGGCCCAAGCATCTCTGATGGCGACCAGCGCGCTGGTGGGGGCATCCATGTCCGATGCACCGTATCGATCTCCGTCGTCGTCCGTATGGTCGCAGAACCGACCCAGGACGCTGCGTCGCTGCTTCAGTGTGGCCGGCGACATCTGACCGGCCTCGACCATCTTGCTGAGAAAATCCAGGTACCGCTGGCAGAGCCAGTCCAGTGATCGTTCGGCATTGCGCTCGCGTGGTGGTTGCCACTGTTCGCCAGCTCGGGCGGCGTAGTAGTAGTTGGCAAACCCGGGATCCTCGGGGGTTACGGGGATCGCGATCCTGCGCGCCTTGTTGCCCTCGACCCGCACACGGTAACGCATGGTTCCGTTACGATGCCGCTCAATCAGCAGGCCCGGAAAATCAACTCGCAAATCGCTCACCTCTTGGCCCACTGTTTAGGCCGAAGAGGTTGCACCTTGCCGGGTTCGCTGTCCACCGGCGCTGTCATAGTTGTCACCTGGACGGTGCCGTCCTTGGAAACGGAAAAGCCTGTCACATTCAGACCGCAGGATTTCGCGGCTTCCAAGGCGCGTTGAATTGCGGCCTGACTCGCTGCGGGTGCCCCCATTACGCTGCCCTCCTGATCGCTTCCATGGCGTGTCCGCCCCATTGGTCGGCAGCGGCGTCCGCGACCCCCTCGAATGTTCTGCTGCGTATCTTCCAGCGATCCGGTCCGGGCGGTGCGCGGTGGACGGCATTCCACGCCTTCCAATCGTCGCTGCCCCGCTCTGGCTCCGCCAGCATGTCCGTTGGTGTCAGCTGAGGCAGGCCGCGCAGATAGAAACCGGTGTTCTTGTAGGCCGGTTCGCCGAACCAGAACGGTTGGACCATCTGGGGAGCGGGCAGATCCTCGGGCATGCGATCGCGCGCCAGGTCATTCATTTCCGGGTTCTCGATTGCGACTCGCTTGATCGGCGCGCGCCAGCAGGCGGTGAACAGCGCGACCCCTTCCTCGAACTCTGCCTTCATGCTGTCCCAGCTGCGGCCCTTGGGCAGCTGCTTTGGCGGTGTCCACTTGCCCGGACCGGACATCCAGCGGCGACCGGACCGGCAAAGCCGGGTGCAGGGCGGATGCATGACCGCGAGCAGATCCCATCCGTCATTCAGCAGATCCCGCACGTCACCGCGGATATGACGGTTGCTGCCATCCTCGGCCGCCAGAAGGTCGCAGGACCACACATCGTGGCCGCGCGCGGCGAAGGCCCGTCGCATAACGCCCGAGGTTTCGCAGGCGATGAGGACGCGGAGCGAGGTCATTTGTCCTGCTCCTTTGAGATCCGCGTGATCTTCCCGATATTAATCTTGGATGGGTTCGCCCGCTTGATGCCGCGCCAGCAGGTCCACCGGAACGGATGAAGGCAGGGCGGCCCTTCCGTCCATTCCCAGAAGACCAGGTCACAAGGTGCCCTGAGCCATCCAAGGCGGTAAGGAGTCTGTGCTGGTGTGGCGTGCGGAAAGAGACAAGGCTGGTCAGCCATGGTGAGCCTCCAGCGCGCGCGGGGCCGAACCATAAGTCATTAGACAAGCCATAGAGCTACGCGCGATAGTCAAACGAAGAATCAACCGGATTGGATTTGCAGGGTGGTTACGACCTACCGTTACATCGTCACGCGCAAGGCCGATGGATTCGTCTACCCAACTGAGACCATCACCGACATCGCCAATCAGGGGATGAAAGCAATGGTGGCTACGGTTCGCTCTGTGTTTGCTGTCAATCATCCACCAACACGGGGCGGAAGATCGGAGGAAATCGACGTCGAAATGTGGGAAGCTGTGCCGGGACGATAGAACTTTCCTATTATCCATGACGTGCTGCCTCTGCCGGCGCATGGCCTTCAAACAGCGGTATCCCTACGGCGGGCGAGGTAGTGTGCGCATGTTCGATCGCCTCGCCCTCGCGCGTCTTGCCCCACGCCCTGGCCTTGTTGACCGCCAGCTTCTCGCGGATGGCTTGGGCCAGCTGCTCGTCGCTGATACCAGCACGACGCTGCATGTCCCACAGCAGCATCCAGCAATCGGCATGCTCGATTGGGTCGCACGGTGCTGCGGCCACCTCCAGAGCCTCCTTCGACAGGTGCTTGGCGGGACCGACTGCGGAGACGTCGCCGAATTGGGCCTGCGACCATGCGGCGTGCTCAGCGCGCAGCTGGGCGAGATCGGCAGCGGGTGGGGTGCTAAGGCGGTTCATGGCTGTGGCTTTCGCGTGGTGACCTCTCTGGATGCCGGCGCGCACGGCGCCGGGCACCGGAAGGGTCAATCCGTGCTGGTGATCGTGACGTAGGGATCAGCGCCGACCGGGTTGGATGCTTGCCAATCCCCGGCCCGTAGGCGCTCAGCGACCCCGTCAAGAAGCCGGGCGGCTTGTTCTCTGGTGTCGAAGCTGCCCTGGACCTCGACATAGATCCGTTCGGTCTGGGTTTGCATCTCGGCCATCGTCAGGCCATCCCCATCGCGGCTTTGTACATTTCGAGGATGGCCTCTTCCTCGGCGATGTCGTCTTTGTCGCGCTTTCGCAGTGCGATGATCTTGCGCATGATCTTGGTAACGTAGCCGCGGGCCTTAGCCTCGGCCATCAACTCCTTCTGCTGCGTGACCACCTCAGCCTTCTCGACCTCAAGCTGCTCGAACTGCTCGATGAACTGGCGCAGCTCACTCGCTGCAACGCCATATGCCTGATCAGACACAGCGCGATCCTTTTGCGTTTCCTTCATCGGCGGTGCCTTCCGGCGCTTCTTGTCGGCATCTTTCATCGCCGCGCCGATAGCGGCCTGATCCACGGGCATGTTCATTTCAGCTCCTCATCAGGGCACTGTTGGAAAAAGGCTGGCCGCTGTCGATGGTGGAGGGAGGAGCGGCAGCGGCCAGCCAGTCGGGGTGCAGGCTTACGGCACCCATCTCGGTGGCAGGACTTGTGTCCTGCGGAAATCAGTCAGCCCCGGTCTGGCACCACGTTCACCAGGTGCGCGGGACCGAACTCGCGGTGCAGCGCGTCGATGACAAGGTTCGTGATCCGCAGAGCAGTGGCGGTATCCAGCTCGGCAATCGCGACAGTTGCCACGGTCGAACCGGTGAATTTGTCTACGATCACGCCGCCCTTGGTTTCGTGGAAACGCGTGCCCGCCATCACAGGCCTCCGCCTTCCGCCTGCACCATGCAGGCTTCAACGGAACCGCAAGCGGGCGCGGCCATGGCCTGCGGGGCAAAGACCAGCCAGCCGATGAACAGGCCAATGGCGAGGAACGTGCCCGCGATGACACAAATCACCGACGCCACGCCGCTCATCCTGTCCTCGGGCCGCTTCACCTGGGACTGGAAGGTCCTGATGTGGGGATAGTGGTCATCCATCCGTGCGATCTCCCATTCGGCGGGATGCCGATGGGTACTTGATACGTGTGAAGTATCACACGGTCAAGGTTAATGATGTGAAATATCACACATTGAGAATGACCCCGCGATTCGCCCCTGCTATCCTGCCGGCGGGTGGGCGGTAGCGCGAAACTGCCTGTGCCTCACTGCGACGCATGATCATCCCCCAAAAAAAGTGAGCACTCTAGAGATGAATGGTGAGTAAGCGCTTATACTTAAGCCCAATCTCCCAGTATATCCGCCCAGTCGCTCAGCATTCTGGCCGCGCCGAAGTCGCCGTGCTTTTCCCGCTCGGCGGCTGCCATTCTGAGGTAATGGGGGAGTTCAGTGAGAGGAATTACCCCCTTCTGCACCGTTTGGAGCCGCAGCAAACCGATCACCACACGCGCGGCGATTTCGATCTGTTCTGGATCCTCGCCGCCTTCGTCCATCACTTCGGCTCTTTGGCTTTTTCCAAGGCCTCGCTTGTGCGGGCGCGCAGTTCGGCCTTCTTGCATTTCAGCCAAAGCGTCACGAAGTCGTTGCCATCTTCGACTTGGAACCAGGACGCCCCAATCCGCGCGATTGTGGTCAGAACGTGGCGGGCGGCCCAAACGGCGATGGCCGTCCCAAGGATGAACCAGAACAGGGAGGTGAAGGCTTTCGCGGGGCCGTCGCCCGAGAACGGATCTTCGATGCGATGGAAGCTCGCGAAGGCCCCGAGCGTCATGCCGAACCCGGTGATGAATAAGATCGTCCTCAGCATGCTTGGCCTTCCATCTCATTTTTATATTTTATTTCAGATAGATATCAGAACAGTGCGGTGTCGTCTGGGCGCGGATAGTACTTTGATCGTATGGCTGGCGCTCTTCTTCGGGTTGATGGGTCGGCGAAAGCTTGCCTAGTGTTCTAGTAATGTTCCTGTGAGTCGGAGGGGTGATGGGGGATCTGGGCAAGGTGAGGGGCGCAAGCGAGTTCCAACTTATGTTGGCGCTGATTGCCCTGGCCCCGGCACCCGAGGAAGGCGCAAGATTGCCTCTGCAAGTCGCTCTTGCTCGGCTAGATCGTATTGCGACAGAAGCTCGAGCAGCTTTGGAGCAATAGCCTTTTGCGGCGCGTCTCCCGTCAATACGTCCAAGCTCACAGAAAGGGCCTTTGCCAATGCGTAAGCCGTGGAAAGCTTTGGGCTTTGGGCGCGCCCCTCTAGCAAGTCCTGAACCGCCCGCCGGTTCATCTCCGCACGAACAGAGAGGCTAGCCGGATTGAGGCCTTGCGCCTTCATTTCGGCTTCTAGTCGAAATCGGAAGGTTTGGTTCACATCCATGAGCCTTGAATAGCTGTGTGACGTATCACATGCGAATGTGAAGTTTCACCTTGATAGGTGTGAAATATCACACTATCCATGGTTTCATGACCGACACGCATTCCCTCCTTTTCGAAATGGAATCCGCCGCTGCGGAGCTCGGGATTTCTGTGAGCACGCTCGGTAGGTTGTCTGGGCAAGGCGGCAGATTTCATGAACGACTGCGCGATGGAAAAAGGGTTTGGCCGGAGACGGTGACCAAGGTTCGCACTGCGATTGAGCGAGAGCGGCTTCGTCGCTCCGAAACTCCCGAGGACGCGGCATGACCCTTCATCATCCCGCGTCCTCTCTCCGTTCTGGTGATCGTCCTTCTGCACGAGGAAACAACAGCACAGGGCAGTCTGAAATGTCTTTCCGAAAATGCGGTGGCGAGGAGGCGGAGCGCATGTGGTTTGCCGGTCTGCTATGGCGGGCCTTTCCCGAGGCGCGGTCCGAAAACGAACTGGCGGAATTGGCAGCGGATGTCCTGACCTCGGACAGCCGCCCGGTGACGCCACGCACGGTGCGCAACTGGCTGCGGCGTGAGAACGCCCCCCATTTCCGCTATGTGCTGAAGGTGATCGCCCTTGTCGGCGCCGAGGCTGTGTTCCAGGTCATCGATCCGGAGGTGCAGTAATGCGGGTCTGGTGGCGCATCGCGCAGCGCTTTTACGCGGCCCGTCATCGCCGGGCCATGCGGCTGGCAGAACAGTCAGCCGCCGAGGCCGATTGGTTCAAATTGCAGTCGGAAAAGTTTTTCAACAAGATCAAGGGGGCGCGGAAGCAGTGATCGAGAAGCCAGCCGCGCGTTCGTTCACGAGGATTGGGCATGACGCTCTTAATGCCTCACTCCAGCATATACCCAGTCCTGTGATTGGGCGCCGTCAGGTGCTTCCTCGTCCCAATTGGTGGGCTTCAGGTGCCACAGTGTCTGGCGAAGCATGCCCTCGGCAAGGGCATGGCGCGCAAAGATGGCTTGAATGGTGCCCGCATCGGTGTGGGCGCTTGGGGGAAGTTCCAGTTTCAAGAATTCGTCAAGGATTTGCGAAATGGCATCACTGACGTCTTCTTCCGGCCACCCTTTCAGCATCGTCCGCATGACTGCCGCAAGTAGGAGTTCATGGGATTGCAGACGAGTAAGTAGCTGGGTCTCAAGCTCGGGTGGCATGTGTGCGGCCTTTCAGGGGTCTCTTCTGGAACGCTGCCCACATCATTTTTCTCCCGCAATCATTTTTCTAACGCGCGTCCGGGCCGACGCGTCGGTGAGCAAGACTTCGCTACATCGGTTGGTTGCATCAGCGGTCTTGGGCTTCGGTCAGGTCATCGGGGGCGGGGCATGAGCCCCGACATCCCGCACGGCACCGCCAACGGCTACCAGCGATACAAATGCCGCTGCGATGGTTGCCGGGCGGCAGAAGTCGCGCGGCAACGCGAATGGCGCAAGCGGCACCGGGCTGGCAAAGTCCAGCACCGTCCCGACGCGACGGTCTGCGTGCCTGTCACCGTCCGGGGCAAGCTCTATCCCTCCATCTCGATGGCGGCGGCGGATCTTGGGGTCGCGCCGGCCACGATAAGTCACCAGTTGCGCACCTTCGGAACCGGCGACCGCGCCGGGTTAGGCCACAGCGCGCCCAAGCGGATCGTGCTGAACAATGTCCGGCCCTGCATGATCCATGGCCGCCAGTTCGCTTCGATCGAGGCAGCTATCCGATATCTGGGCGTAGGGCGGACGCATCTTTATCGCTCGCTGCGCAAGGGCGTCACACCGAAATACTCCGAATACCTACTGGCAAAGCTGATGGAAGCGGATGCGCGCGCCGGGAAAGCCTTTGCATGAGCCAGAACCGTAGCGCCGCCGTCATGCAACAGCGATCCGAGCCGCATGACAGTCTTGATGACTTCCCGACACCGCCTTGGGCGACGCGGGCGCTCTGTGAATGGCTGGCAGCGCAGACGGTCCTGACGCCCCTCAGCTCTATGATCGTGCGAGAGCCATGCGCCAATCGCGGCCACATGGTCGCGCCGCTGCGAGAGTTTTTCGGAGAAGTCGATGCGGCCGATATCCATGACTATGGCGCCGGCTTCCCGCTGCGCGATTACCTGTTCGGGCCGCTGCCTTCGGCGGTGCATTGGACATTCATGAACCCGCCTTTCCGCCTTGCGGAACAGTTCATCCAACGCGCCCTGGCAACATCGCGGGACGGTGTCGCCGCCATTGTCCGATCGGCTTTCCTCGAAGGTGCCGGACGTTACCGCGACCTGTTCCGCGCCTTCCCACCCAGCGACATCCTGCAGTTCACCGAGCGCGTGGTTATGCATCGGGGCAGGTTGTCCGAAAAGGGCAGCACGGCCACCGCCTATAGCTGGCTCGTCTGGCGCCGCGGCGCGCAGGCTGACCACACCCGCTTTCACTGGATTCCGCCCTGCCGCAAGCGGCTGGAGCGCAAGAGCGATTACCCGGCAGATGTCATTCCTGCCGCGACCGGAGGCTTGCTTTGAGCGTTTACGATACCGCGCCCGCCCGAGATGCCGTCCTTGGCGATTTCTGGGCCTATCCATTGCGTTACGGGGACCGGCTGCAGAGCTTCGACTGGATGCCGCTTTATGTCGAGCGGCTGCTGTCCTCGCGCTTCGTAGCCTCGGCCATTTACGAGGGCAGGCGCCAGGATATTGGCACCGCGCTGCTGCTCTGGTCCGCAAGCCTGAAGCAGAACCCGGCTGGAACCTTGCCGGATGATGATATCGAGCTGGCTCAGCTGGCGAGGTTCGGAGCTGACGTCGACGGCTGGCGCGAGGCCCGGGATGGGGCGCTTTACGGCTGGCGCGCGGTGCATATCGACGACGCGCCGCCCGGCGAGGGGCCACGCCTGGCGCATCCCCTGATCGCGGAAATCGCGGAGGAGCAGTTTAGGCGCAAACGCGGGCGGGAACGTGGGCGCGAAGTCGCGGCCTGGGCGACGATGAAATCCCGCGTTCGCTCCAAGCTCCGCGAGGCCAAGCACGGGCGTATCGCGGGCAACGATTATGCGGTCGAGCAGATCGCGAGCTGGATCAGGGACAGCGATCTCTATGTCACCTCCGAGAATGTGAGGGTGGCGATGGAAACGGTTCTCGGAACGCCGAAGGTCGTTGCGATGAACGGCGAAGGTATCTGAGGCAGTGGTCGGCGTGATGAACTGTAAGTAACTGTAATACGCTGAAATGTGACCGTTATTTACTGTAATGATTACAGTTAATTTCAGTCGGATTTCAGCATGATTTCAGGCCCTGAACTGTAATTGCCCTACAGGACAGAACATCACACCGACAACGACAAGGACATGAAATTCCTTACGGGCGGCAAGGGTCGCGCCTGTGGATAAGTCGGCAAGCTGAGAAAACGGGGATATGGCGATGACAGGGACAAAGGCGGAAGCGGAAGCTCGGGTTGATGCCTTGCTGCTGGAACCTCTGGCGGGGCTGAAGCGCGGGAAGGACGGCAAGGGCAGGCGCCTTAGCCCGGAAGGACATGACGCGATGCTGACGCGGCTACGCGGCTGGCTCGGCTATCTGAGTGATGAGCAGCTATACGGGTTGCGCGATCACATCGCGGCATTGGCCACGAATGGCGAATGGCCCAGCGAAGCTCATGTGCGCAACGTCGCCATCACAGCTTGCCCGCCGCCGCCGGAAACCTCGCCCTATCCGCGCAGCATGATGAAATCCGCACTGGGCCGCCGGGCGCTGGCGCAGGGTTGGGCCTTTGAGATGTATCAGGAAGTTGTGCGCTACGGGCCGCCACCGTTCGTCGAGGGCGGCTGGAAGGAAAAGCAGCTGCGCGAGGAGGCGGTCAAGAACGATCGCCGCCGGTTGATCATCGAAGAAAACATGGCGGCCGGCATGGCCACGGACGCCGAGGCAGCGTGGCTGCGGAACTGGCAACGTGCCATGGCGGAAATCGCTGCGATCCAGGCTGGGCAGGAAGGGACAGTACAATGACCGCGATCTGGCCGGTGCCCTCAAGGCTGCGCGAGATGACCATCCAGCAAGCTCTGGAATGGGCCTTTGCCGTTGAACATGCGCGGATCGATTTCGATGAAACCGGCGCGCATGAGTTCGATCGGGGGGGTGTTGATGCGATCTGGATCCTGCAGCGTCAACATGAACTCGGATGCCGCATCGATGGCGGCGGCTCCAGCGAGCCACATGATGACGCCCAGATCGTTGCTGCATTGGTCGCGCGGCTTCCCATTGAATATGGTGGCCGGCAAATGGCGTCGAAGATCGCCGAATGGGCGAGGTCGCGCAGCGCGCCGGACTGGCGAGTGGATGAGCGGCGTCGCATCGTGCCTTGCGGATGGGAGATGACCGACGCGGGGGAGTGGTGGTGGGCGACACGAAAATTGAAGGAAGTGACGTTTCGCGATAGCCGGAGCCGGATGAAGACCTATCGGCCAGAAATCTGCCCGGTGAGCCTCACCGGTTCGGCGACAGTGCTCGGCCAACGCAGGCGCGAATACCTCGCTTGGCACGGGGCGCTGACCTACCTGCTTTATGATCTGTCCTGGGTCCGATTCACAT
Source organism: Paracoccus broussonetiae (assembly GCF_031854425.1). Classification (NCBI taxonomy): domain Bacteria; kingdom Pseudomonadati; phylum Pseudomonadota; class Alphaproteobacteria; order Rhodobacterales; family Paracoccaceae; genus Paracoccus; species Paracoccus broussonetiae. The sequence goes on from NZ_JAVRQI010000005.1 coordinate 216,102, forward strand.
CCATCCGGATTGTGGATGGGCTTCCTGAACTTGCGCCGTGGAATAGCTGTTGACTTCCCCCTGGCTTCCTTGACATTCTGCCGTCACCACACGTGCGCCCGGAGGGGAAACCCTTGCGGGCGTTTTCCAATTCTATTCCGGCGCTCTCCCTGTCCAAATGGACTGGAACATGCGCAGGGGCACCGGGTTCCAAGCCAGAATGGATTGGAGCCAATCATGAAACACTCTGATGACAAAAGGCCCAGCCCGCGGCGGCTTGCTCGCGCAGGGGTCGCCGTGGTGTCAATCCTGGCGGCGATTGTTGTGGTCTTCTTTTTCGGCCGTCTGATATGGCATGATGAAGTGGAGGAAGCCGATCCGCTAAGCGTCCAGGCTCCAGACGACGCCCGAGGAAATGGTGGCGACCCCGGCGCGAATGGCAGTGTTACAAGCGAGCCTTGATCTTTTTCGGAGTATCTTGCTGAGATACGGGGCGCGGCTACTGCGTGGGGTCGTTGGTTTCTTCATCGGGGGCATTGTTGTCGATGTCGGGTCGTGGCCGAGATGTGGTCGGGTCGTCAATTCGAGCGTTGTCCCGTCGATCGATTGGGCGGTTTGTCGTTTCATCGGGGTCCGAACGCTCTTCCTCCATTCCCGCAGGGTAAGTACCTTCGTCCCGCGGCGGCTGGCCGGGTACGCGTTGTTCGTCCTCTTTGGGCCGGTCCATGGTTTTCCTCCATCTGGCTTGAATGCGTCAAAACCTTGGTGTCTCCGCGAATGTTCCAAAGGCATTTATGATGTTCACCCTCGCGCTGGATGACCGCGACCTGCAGGACAGCCTGTCCCAGCTCTCGGCCCACAAGGTCAAATGGGCGGCCAAGGATGCGCTCGACCTGACTGCTGCGGATGTGCTGGGCCATATCCGGGGGCGGGTCGACACGGTCTTCGATCGTCCGACCAGTTTCACCCGGAACGCCTTCGGAATGCGAAAGGCCCATACCGAACGGCTTGAGGCCGCGGTGTTCGAGATGCCGCGCCAAGCCAGGCGCGATTATTTGAAGGTGCAGGAAAGCGGCGGCCTGCGTCCGCGCACCGGGCTGGAGCAGCTGCTCGACGTCCGGCTGGCCTATGACGGCATCATTGCCGGGGTCGCACCCGCGCCCTTTGCCCAGCTCGATGCCTATGGCAACTGGGCAAGAGGGGAACGGACGCAAGCCTTGTCGGCGGTGCAGGCGCAGCGGGACAGCACGGCTAACACGACCAAGGCGTCGCGCAAGCGGAACCGGAAGCGGGCGGGCTTCTTCGTCCCGAGCCGGGACAGCCGCCTGCCTGCCGGGATATGGAAGCGGGATCCAGACGGCGTCATTTACCAGGTGCTGCGCTTCACCCGGACCGCACCGCATTACGAACAGCGGCTCGGCTTCTATGACGGTGCCGACGAAGTGTTCCGGCTGAGGCTGCCCGATCATCTTCGTCGCCAGATCGAGGCGCGCGCTGCCCGGGCCAGCGGGCGAGGATAGCCTGCCCGATCGGCCTCGGGTCCTTCCGGCAAGGATCATGCACGGGGGTAATTCGGGCCCCGTTAAATTCATGGCAGCAATGTCAACGGCTTACTGCTGTTGCGGTTGCTGTTGTTCATGTTGGGATTGTCATGTCAGAACTTCTCACGCTCTCGGACGGGAGCGTGCTCGATCTTGCACGCTATCCGCTACCCGATGGCGTCGAGGATGACGGCACGCCTTTGAACCGGGTCCAGCTCGCCGCTGCGTTCCGGGTGTCGGTCAACGCCGTCACCGATTGGGTGAACAAGGGCATGCCGGTCATGTCCAGCGGCCAGAACGGCGTCGCCTATGAGTTCCGGCTGTTGCATTGCTGGGCCTGGCGACAGGATCGCGACGACCGGACCAGGGCGACGAAGCTGCGCGCCGACGAGCTGGCCTCGCAGGCGGCCCTCGCGTTTCGCAACCTCGACGAGGATCAGGCGGAAGAGGAGGGGCACCTTTCTGCCGACGAGCTGCGCAAGCTTTCCGAAGCGGAGTACCATCGCAACCGGGTTGCCGAGCAGCGTGGCGATCTGCTGCGCGCCGACCGCGTCCGCGCTTTGACCGAGGACATGTTGGTCGCGTTCGGCACCGCGATGGATAGCCTGCCGGACTTCGCGGAAATGAACTTCGGCCTGACTGCGACGCAGGTGGCCCAGCTTGAGGACTATTGCGACCAGGTGCGCGGCGAGGCCAAGCGGCTGATCGAGGAGCGGGTTTCGCGCGCCGGTTCGGTCGTCGCGATCTCGGGCCGGCAATCGGAAATGGATCTCTGATCATGGTGATGATGCTCGATCGCGGGATGGGGCAGGTCAGTCGCATTCCACCGCTGCCTCCGTTCCTGACGCCCGAAGAACTGGTCGCGGACGCCCTGCCGCTTCTCGACCCGCCCAGCCGGGTATCGGTGACAGATGCCGCGGAGCGATCCTTGCGCGTTCCCATTGCCGGGCGCTGGGGCGGCTACGATCGGAATGTCGCGCCCTATACCGTCGAACCGCAGGACATCTCACAATCGCGCCGCTTCAAAGGCGTGATCTTCGTCGGTCCCTCGCAGTCGGGCAAGTCGCAGATGCTCCTGTCGGTGGCGGCGCATGCGATCACCTGTGCCCCGGGACCGGTACAGCTGATCCATATGACCAAGACCGATGCGGACGCTTGGGTCGAGGAGAAGCTGGATCCGGCCATCCTGAACAGCCCGCTGCTGGCGGAACGTCTCGGCAAGGCCCGCGAGGACAGCACCTTCAGCCGCAAGCGGTTCAAGGGAATGCGCCTCGGCATCGGCTATCCGGTCCCGAACCAGCTTTCGTCGCGGTCGCAGCGCATGGTGCTCCTGACCGACTATGATCACATGCCGCAGCGATTGGGCCCAAAGGATGCCCCGGAGGCTTCGCCCTGGGGTATGGCGCTGCAGCGGATCCGGACATTCCTGAGCCGGGGTTGCGTCTTTGCCGAAAGCACCCCGGCATTCCCGGTGGACGAGATGATGATGCGACCGGCGAGCGCGCTGGAACCGCATCTCCTCCCTGCCACGACCGGCGGCATCGTCAACCTCTACAACGAGGGGACGAGGGGGCGCTGGTACTGGCAATGCATGGATTGCGACGGGCTTTACGAGCCGAGCTTCGCGCGGCTCGATTACGACCGGGATCTCGATCCGGGCGAAGCGGGCGACATGGCGGTCATGGTCTGCCCGCATTGTGGTTCGGTCCTGTCGCACCGTCACAAGCCCGAGATGAACCGGCGCGCCATGTCCCATCATGGGGGCTGGCTGCATGAAGGCCGCGAGGTTGACGAAGAGACAGGTCAGCGCCGCCTTGTCCGGATCGACGATCCGCTGGTGCGCAACACGCCTTTTGCGAGCTACGCCTTCAATGGCGCAGCCGCCGCATTCTCGTCCTGGTCCGGGCTGGTCGAGCGCTACGAGACGGCCCGGCGCGCCTTCGAGATTTCCGGCGACGATCTGGACTTCGCCGGGGTGCATTACACCGAAATCGGCGTTCCGTATCAGCGTCCAAAGGATGATGATGAAGACGCGCTGACGCTGGAAATGCTGCAGCAGCATGCGCTTTCTCTGCCCAAGCGCATCGCGCCCAGCTGGGCGCGTTTCATTACCGTCCAGGTGGACGTGCAGGGCAACCGCTTCGAAGTCATGGTCATGGCCTGGGGCGAGGACGGCCAGCGGGTGGCAATCGACCGATATGCCATCCATCAGCCGCCGGATCACGCACCCAACGCCAAGGGCGACGACGGCAAATACCGCGCTGTCGATCCGGGGCGCTATGCCCAGGATGCGGATGTGCTCGCGGAGCTGGCCGATCTGGTCTTTCCAGTGGATGGCACGGACCGGGGTTTGAAGCCGCTCGCGGTGGTCATCGACTTCAACGGTCCGAAGGGCTGGTCGGACAATGCCGAGAAATTCTGGCGCAAGCAGAACCGCGAAGGGCAGGGTGGCAAGTTCTTTCTCTCGATCGGTCGCGGTGGCTTCAACCAGCGGGATCGGGTCTGGCACGAAGCGCCGGAGCGGTCGTCGGGCGGGGGCAAGGGCAGGGGCATCAAGCTTCTGAACATGGCGGTGGACCGGCTGAAGGATTCGGTGATCGCGGCGCTCGGGCGAACCGATACCCCGGTCGGCGCCCAGCATATTCCGCAATGGATGGGCGCGGAGCATCTGGCCGAACACCTCGCGGAGATCCGCGGCGAAAAGGGCTGGGAGCTGAAGAAGGGCGTGCTGCGCAACGAGAGCCTCGACCATTCGGTGCAGGGCCTGGCGATGGCAGAGCACAAGGGGCTGAACCGGGTGAACTGGGAGGCCCCACCCGAATGGTGCGTAGCAGGTTTGACCAATCTGAACGCGGTACCGCTGGCGCGGCCCAACGATGCGGAAAGCGCACGCGATGTTCCGACCCCAGAAATCCCGCGCAAGATCAATTTCCTCAGGAGGCGCTGAGCCATGTCTTATACACAGGCTGATGCCGATCGCCTGCGGGCCTCGATCGCCAAGGGTGCGGCCGAGGTCGAGGTCGCCGGCGAGCGGGTCAAGTTCCGCTCGCTCGCCGATATGCGCGCCACGCTGGCAATGATCGAGGCGGAACTCGCCGGTGCGCGCGGTCCTGCCTTCGGTGTCAGCTATCCCCGGACCACGCGAGGCTTCTGATGAACATTCTCGATCGGGCTGTCGGGCTCTTCAGCCCGGCGGCCGGACTGCGACGGGCCACGGCGCGTGCGCAGACCGCCATCGTCATGAACTACGACGCGGCCTCGCGCGGTCGGCGAACCTATGGCTGGAAGGCGCCGGCCACCGCGGCCGATGCCGCAGCCTTCGGCTCGCGCGCTCGGCTCAGACAGCTCAGCCGCGACATGATGCGCAACCGCGCCTACGCGGCGCGGGCGCGGGACGTCGTGGTCGCGAACGTCGTGGGCGAGGGCATCGCCCCCTCGATCCGGTCGTCCAGCGCGAACGCGAAGGCGACTGTCGAAGAGCTTCTGAAGCGGCACCTGCTGTCGAACGACATCGATACCCTGGGTGAATACGATCTCTTCGAGATGCAGCAGATCTGCATGTCGACCGTCTTTACCGATGGCGAGGTGCTGCTGCGGCGGCGCATGCGCTCGCCACGGTTTCAGGGCAATCTTGCGCTGCCCTACCAGGTCGAACTGCTTGAGGCGGATTGCCTCGACATGGCAATCCAGAGCCACGGCGATAACCTCGTCTTTGAGGGGGTGGAATATGGTCCGACCGGTGCGGTCGAGGCCTACCATTTCCTGCCGGAACATCCGGGTGCGATCCGTCATAGCAAGCCGCAGGAATCGACGCGGGTGCATTGGTCGGATGTGATCCATATTCGTCGCTTCGAACGACCGGGCCAGCTGCGTGGGGTGCCGTGGCTCGCGCCCGTCATGATGACGCTGGGCGAGCTCTCCGATTACCAGGAGGCGCAGATCCTCAAGCAGCGGATGTCGGCGCTGCTGGCAATCATGCTGAAATGGGCAGTCGGTTCGACCCGGAGCACGAAGGCAGGGGCTGGGCTCGAGGCGCTGGAACCCGGCGCCATCGTGGAACTGCCCGAGGGCGCGGAGCCGGTATCGACCAATCCACCCACGGTCGAGGGCTATGGCGAGTTCATGGAAACCGGGCTCCGGACCATCGCCGCGGGACTGGGGATCACCTATGAGGCTTTGACCGGGGATCTTCGCCGCACGAACTTTTCATCCGGCCGACTGGGCCGCAACGAAATGGATCGGTTGGTCCGCATGTGGCAGCGCGGGTTGATGATCGCCCAGTTCGGTGCCGGGATGGAGCGCTGGTTCCGTGAGGGATTGGCGCTGGTCGGGCATCGCGGCATCGACTTCACCATCGACTGGACGCCGCCGCGCCGCATCCTCGTCGATCCGACCAAGGAAATCCCCGCAATGATCGAAGAGGTCGATGCCGGGCTGAACAGCCGGCAGGGCGTGCAGCGCGAGTTGGGCCGCGATCCGGACCGAATTCGGGAAGAACGTCTGGCAGATCAGCAGGCCGATGCCGCCGCGGGTCTGAAGCCGCCCGCCGAGCAAGAGTCGAAAGCGAACGCCGCCGAACCCACGGACACAGAGGATAAGCCAGATGCGGACAGGGGCTGACCTGATCTCGAACGATGAGTTGATCCTGTCCGGGAACGTCATCGACGATTCCTGGATGAGCTGGATGTGGGACGAGGACGTGTTCTTCAGCCCGTCGATGGTTCGCAGCGCACTGGCACAGCTTGGCGCGGGGCGGATTACTGTCCGCATCAATTCGCTGGGCGGTCATGTGAATGCAGGCGAGCAGATCCGCGCCATGCTCGCCGGCCATGCCGGCGGCTGTCGCATCATCGTCGAGGGCGTGGCGGCCTCGGCGGCTTCGATGATCCTCATGGCAGGGGCTGAGCGGCTCCTGTCAGCTGGCTCGCATATCATGATCCACGATCCGTCCGGGGCAATCTTCGGGACAGTGGATGAAGGCCGCCGTCATCTGGAAGGACTCGAGGTCACCGCCTCGACCTATGCCTCCGTCTATGCCGCAGCCTCGGGCAAGACCCCAGAAGAGGCCCGGAAGATCATGAAGGCCGAGACCTGGTATGGCCCCGATGCGGCCATTGCCGAGGGCTTTGCCGATGGTCTGGCGGATGATGCTACATCGGCACCCCCTGCATCGGCGACCCTCGAGGCCGCCCGCGCCGCCTTTATGGGTGCCAACCGCGTGCTGATGGAACGCATCAGTGCCGCGAAACAGAAACCGGCAACGGATCGGGCCGCGCGGCCCGACCAATCCCCCGCCGCTGCGCGCGGCAATCAGCAAAAGGAGGCCGCGATGGCCAACGAGACCCCGACCGACGCGCCGCAGGCGGATGCCCCGGCCACCATGCAGGCTCCCGCGGTAACACCCCCCGCACCCTCGCCCTCGACCATGCAGCAGCCGAGCACCGCCGACGTCCTGGCCGGTGAGCGCGCCCGGACCCGTGCCATTCGCGAGATGGCCGCGCCCTTCGTCTCCTCGGGCCGCCTGATGCAGGCCGATGTCGATGCGCTGGTCGATGAGGGCGTGTCGGCCGAGGTCGCGGGTTCGCGCTTCATGGCCACCATGGCCGCTGCCGAACCTGCCGGGCGCACCGTCGGCCAGCGCGCCACGATCACACGCGACGATACAGAAACCCAGCTGGAGGGCATGATCGGCGCGATGATGGGACAGGCCGAGGGCCCGGCCCAGCAGTTCCGCGGCATGCGCATCCGCCACCTCGCCATGGAGCTTGCGGGACCCTCGCGCGGCTTCAATGACCCCGATACCATCCGCCGCGGCATGCGGTCGACCACCATGATGGGCGGTGCCTTCGGGGTCAGCGACTTCGCATATGTCACCACCGAGGTGATGAACCGCACCCTTCAGGCAGCCTATCAGCGCCGCGCCGCCACCTGGCAACTGGTGACGGGCGCGCCGCTGACCGCGACCGACTTCCGCGAGCTGCATTCGGTTCGCTTCGGCGGTGATTTCTCGTTGAAGCCGGTGGCCGAGAATGGCGAATACCAGTCGGCGGTTCTGGCGGATGAGGCCGAGGGCCTGAAGGTCGAACGCCGCGGGCGCACGATCAAGCTGACCTTCGAGGCGGTCGTGAACGATGACATGGGTGCCTTCCAGCGCATTCCCATGGAATTCGCCATGGCGGCGCGCAGCATGGAAAACTCCATGGTCTGGGCGTTGATCCGCGCGAACGCCGCGCTGAAATCCGACAATACCGCACTGTTTCACGCCAGCCACAGCAACCTGGCTTCCGGCGGTGCGGCAGCGGCGATCTCGGCGGTCTCGGTCGCGGCGGCGCGCAAGGCGATGTGGGAACAGCGCGCTTTCGGCACGAAGGACAAGGACGATTTCATGCAGGTCGAGCCCGACCGGCTGATCGTCCCCCCGGCACTTGAGCTGGTGGCGCTGCAATTCGCCACGGCAGTGACCCCCGCGGTGGACGGCAACGTCAATCCCTACAAGTCGACCCTCGCGCCCAGCGTGGTGCCGAACCTGGGGGCGGCTGCGGGTGGCTCGGACACCGCCTGGTATCTGATCTCCAGCGACCTCCCGCCGATCGCGCATGCTTATCTCGAAGGCTACAATGCGCCGACCGTCCAGACGATCGAGGGCATGAACCCAGACGCGGTGACCATGAACGCGCGCCATATCTTCGGCGCCGCCGCGGTCGAGTATCGCGGATCCTTCAAGAACAACGGCGCCTGAGCTCCGGTCAATTTCCTGATGAAAGGGCGGCTTAGGCCGCCCTTCGTCGTTTCCCTTTCATGGAGAGAAGATCATGAAAAACTGGATCCAGCCGGGTGAGCACATCACCTTGGCAATGGCCGCCGCTGTCACCAGCGGTGCGGGTGTGCTGGTCGGCGACATCTTTGGGGTTGCCCAGGGCGACGCCGGGATCGGCGAAGCGGTCATTCTCGTGCGCCGTGGCGTCTTCGAGCTGCCGAAAACCTCGGCCCAGGCCTGGACGGCCGGCGCCAAGGTCTATTGGGACGATACCGGCAAGGTCGTCACGACCACTGCCAGCGGCAACAAGCTGATCGGCGCCGCAGTGGAGGTGGCGGCGAGCCCGTCGGCGACCGGGATCGTGCTGCTCGACGGCGTCATCCGCTGATGTCGATCTTCGACGGGATGACCGGCATCCTCTCTGGCATCCTGGGCGGGACGGTGGGCTATGTCCCTGCGACTGGATTCTCGCGCCAGATCCAGTCGATCTTTCGCGAAAGCCCGATCGAGGTCGAGGGTGCGGACGGCCAGATCGTCCGCATCGATGCGCCGACCTGGCGGGTCGGGCGCGATCTGGCGCCGGAAACCCGGCGCGGCGACCGCATCACCGTCCCGGACGGTCGGACCTTCCAGATCATGGTCGTGCATCCGAACGGCTCGCCGGCAGCGGATGCCTTCCTGATCTGCGAGTTGCAGATCGTCGGCAGCTGAGGGAACGGCATGGCACATTTCCGCACCGAATGCCGGACCGCGGTCCGCGACGCGCTGCAGGCGCACGCCCATTTCGCGGGTTGCACCGTCCTGCGGGTCTGGTCGGGCGCCATCGATCACGACACGCTGCCGGTCTTCGGCGTGCTGACGCCGCAGGATCGCTGCGAACAGGACAGCATGACCAGCACCGCGCGCCGGACCCTGCTGCAGGTCGCGCTGCGCCGCGCCGGCGCTGACGAGGTCGAGGATGTGCTCGACCAGGACAGCGAGGTGATCGAGGCGCTGGTCATCGCGACGCTGCGGCGTCCGGACCGGGCCTGTTTCCTCGACGAGACCACCGTCGTCACCAATACCGACGGCATGCGCAATGTCGGCACCCTGGTGATGAGCTTTCGCGTGACCCAGTGGCTGCCGCCCGCAACCCTGCCGATCACCCCCGAGGGGTGACGGCCCCCATCGATCATCATCAGGAGGGCAGATCATGCCTGCGACCGCCGCCCAGATCGGCCTCGGATCCAAGTTCGGGATCAAGAATGGTTCGACCTATTCCGACACCGCCGAGGTCACCAACATCACGCTGCCGGGCTGGACCCGGAACACGGTCGATGCCACGCATCTGCAAAGCCCCGAGGGCTGGGCCGAGTTCATCGCCGGGCTGAAGACCGCCTCGGACTGCACCTTCACCATCAACTGGATCCCGGCGATCTCGGACCCGCTGCTGACCGCCTTCGATGCGGGCAAGGGCGATTTCCAGGTCATCTTCCCGTCCGGGACGCTGGCGATGCAGTTCACCGGCATCGTCACCAATTACACGCCGGGCGAGGTCTCGCCCGAGGGCAAGCTGACCGCGCAGGTCACGATCAAGCCATCCGGCAAGCCGGTGCTCGCGACCGTCACGCCGGCGCCGTAAGGAGGGGCCATGAACCTGAACGGAGAGGTGCGCCTGACCCACAAGGGCCAGGTCCATGCCATGACCATCAACTTCGCCGCGATTTGCACCTATGAGGCGGAGACCGGCAAGAACGGCTTCACCCTGCTGCGGCTCTTGGCGCAGGGGGGCGTCAATGCCGGCCTGGTCAGCGCGCGCGACATCCGCGCGCTTTTCTATGGCGGGCTCAAGGCCCATGATCCCGGGATGACGATCGAACTCGCCGAAGAGATCATCGACGCCAACCCGGACATGCTTCTGCAGGCGCTTGGCGCGGCGATGCCGGTCGAGGGCGATACACCCGCGCCAAAGGCAAAACCGGGAAAGGCGAGGCGTCCGCGGAGGCGGCGGGCGAAGACGTAACCCTGGCGCAGCTCTACCGGAACTTCCTGAAGGCGGGTTACGCCGGGGAGAGGTTCTGGGGGCTGACGCCGCGCCTCTATGCGATCGAGATCCATGCCGCTCTGGAGCGGTTGCGCCTGGAAATGACCATGCGCAACCGCACGGCCTGGAACACTGCCGCCCTGGTCGGGGCGGCCATGGCCGGCAAGCTGCCCCGCTATGACGAGTTCTTTCCGGTTGAGGTCGAGGCGGAGCGCTCGACCCCGCAAACCGCCGAGCAGCTGGAAGTGGCCCTGCGCGCCCTGGCCGCGTCATGGGGCGCGTTGCCTCCGGCTGTCGGATAGGCAGCTTGGATTTCAGGCCGCAGCCAGCGGCTGGATTCCGGCCACTTCGGGATCCGGCTGGTTGGTGATGAGGTCGTAGTTCAGCTGAAGGTTCATCCAGAACTCGACCGAGGTGCCGAAGGCCTTGGCCAGGCGTTGGGCCGTATCCACGGTCATGGCGGTTTCTTCCTTGACCAGGCGCTCGATGCGGGTGCGCGGCACGTGGATATGCCGCGCCAGTTTGCCGGCGCTGATCCCCATCTCGTCCAGGAATTCGTGTTTCAGGATTTCGCCGGGATGAACCGGCACTTGCAGCGTGGTCATGGCGGCTCCTTTCAGTGGTAGTCCACGATTTCGACGTCACTCGGACCGTTCTCGGTCCAGGTGAAACAGATGCGCCATTGGTCGTTAATCCTGATCGAATGCTGACCGGCCCTGTCACCCTTCAGGACTTCGAGGCGATTTGCGGGCGGCGCCCGAAGATCGTCCAGCAACCGTGCCGCATGCAGCATCGCGACCTTGCGCACTGCGACCTTGAAGAGGTTGGCGGGAAATCCCTTGCCGGGTCGCCCGGCCAAGACTTGTTCGATCAGGGTGCCTTGGGTGCTCTGTATCATTATGTGATACGTATCGCCGCGTGAGACATTCGTCAAGAGGCGCAGAAGGGATCAAGGCGATGACCGCGAATGTCGGCAACCTGAAGGCGACGCTCAGCCTCGACACCGGCGCCTTCGCGGCTGGGGCGGGCAAGGTCAAGACAGAGATCAAGGGTCTGAAGGACAGCGCGGCGACGGCCAGCCGCGACCTGCGCTCGGCAGCCGGTGCCAATGCCAACCTGGTGTCGCAGTTCAACGATATCGGCGTCATGCTGGCGGCCGGGCAAAGCCCGCTGCAACTGGCGCTGCAGCAGGGCACTCAGATCAGCCAGGTGCTGACCCAGATGGGAGGCGGGGTCGGGGCGCTGCGGGCGCTCGGTTCGGCCTTCGTCGGCATGCTGAACCCGGTCTCGCTCGCCACCATCGGGGTCATTGGTTTCGGCGCGGCGGCGATCCAATGGCTGATGCCGGCGCAGGAAGAGGCAGGCAAGACCAGGGACGCCTTCGAGGCGCTGAAGGACAGCATGTCGAGCTATAACGATGCGCTGAGCTTGTCGCTGCTCTATACCGGCGACGCCGAGAAGAAATACGGCGACGAGGCCCAGAAGGGTGCCGAGATTGCACGTCGCATCATGACGATCGAGGCGGAAAAGACCCGCTCCTCGATCTCCGGCATCCTGTCGAAGGCCTATAGCGATATGGGCTTCGATGCCTTCGGCGAGCGCGGCATCTCCGGCGCCGGCCGGATCGAATCCTCGAACCTCGCCGAGGCGGCCGGCAACCTCGGCTTCAAGTCGAGCTGGAGCGACACGCTCTTCGGCTATGGCGGGATCAGCCAGGAAAACCTCGCTTTGGCCGAGAAGCTCGGCAATGCCATGCGCGAGATCAACCGCTATGTCGCCCAGCCGATCCCGGAAGGCGGCCTCGACGACTACCTGGTCGGGCTGCGCCAGCGCCTCGATGATTATACTGCCCAGCTCAATGCGCTGAAGAAGGCGGGCGCGGACGAGGGCGCGCTGAACGCCATCAACGAGAAGATGGTCCCGCTGCAGCAGGCCTTGCTGGAGGGCGAGGCCAAGCGAGCGGCCATTCGCGCCGCGGACGCGGCCAAGGCCGAGGAATTGCTGGCGACGCTGGAAAGCCAGCTCGCCATGAACCAGCTGATTGCCGAACATGGCAAGGAATCGCTGCAGGTGCGCCAGGCCGAGCTGGACGCCGAGTTCGAGAAGCAGGCCGCCGCGATCGAGGGGCTGAACATCACCGATGCGCAGAAGGACGCGCTTTATGATGCCCTGGCTGCGCTCCATGACAATGAAAGCCAGACGCTGGCCTGGGCCGATGCCATGGCGCAGGTCAATGCCGAGCTGCAGGGCGCCTATTCGCTGATCTCGGCGATTGGCGGCGGCATGGTGATGAATGCCAGGATCAACGCCGCGAGGGCGGTGCGCGATGCCGGGGGCAATGCGCTCGATGCCCGCCGCGCCGGCGAGATCGCCGGCCGCAAGCAGGAGATCTTGAACGGTCGCGATACCTTCGGTTCGGAGTATTTCGGGATGTCGGATGCCGAGTTGCAGGGCCATCTCGACCAGGTCGACATCGATGCCGGGCAGCAGGACGCATGGCGCGACCTGACCACGGAAGCCCGTCGCAGCTCGCGCCGGTCCGGTGGGAAGCGGGGGCGGCGCGGTGGTCGGGGCGGGCGGGAACGGCAGAACGAATACCAGCGCAGCGTCGCCGATATGCAGGGCGAGACCGCCGCCTATCAGCGCCAGGCCGAGGCCATTGCGCAAGTGACGGCGGCGGGCGGGGATTGGGAACATGCGCTCTCGGTGATCGAGGAGGAGCAGAAGCTTCTGACCGCGGCACAGAAGGCGGGGGTCGAGATCACGCCCGAGGTCCGCAAGGGCATTACCGACATGGCCGAGGCCTATGTCGATGCCGAGGAAAAGCTGGAAAGCCTGCGCGACGCGACCGATCGCGGCCAGGATGCCTTCCGCGGTCTCTTCGGCTCGGTGCTCGAAGGGGCCGACGCCGCAAAAGACGCGATCGCGAACCTGCTGGCCGAGATTGCCAAGGTGCAATTCGCCAAGGGCGCGCTTGGGGTTCTCGGCGCCACCAGCTGGGGCTCGTCGCTGATCTCGACCGTGGGCGGGCTCATGTCCTTCGACGGCGGGGGCGACACCCCGGATGGTCCCCGCTCGGGCGGCCTCGATGGCAAGGGTGGCTTCCTCGCCATGATGCATCCCCGCGAACGGGTCCAGGACCTGACCCGGGGGCAGGGTGGGGCACTCGGCATCGCCATGGAGGCCTCCGAGCTGACGCTGAGCGATGACGGCAAGATCATGGCGAGTGTGCAGGCCCGCATCGTCCAGGCGCAGGCCGGAAGCGTCCAGCGCTCGGTCCAGGTCGTCAGCGCCATGAACAAGAAAACCAAGAACTGGTAGGGGCTCATGCCGATCAAGGTCTATCCCTGGCCGCCCGTCGGCGCGATCGGGGGCGAGTGGACATCGGTGATGCCCACCGCCCGGCTGCGCTCGCTCCTGACCGGGCGCGACCAGATGCAGGCATCGCAACGGCGCCGCCGCATGGCGGTGCTGCAGGTCTCGGCGCTGGCCAATGGCCGCATGGGCGCGGGCTATTGCGAGATGCTGAAGGACCTGCTGGAAGGCGGCATCCATGCCGTCCGCCTGCAATCGACACCGATCAACTGGTGGCTCGACGAGCTCGATCGCCGGGGTGTCATCGGGACCAGCGACGAATTGCGCTGGCGGACGGCGGCTGGCGATCCGCTGGCCTGGCGGACCGCCGCGGGAGATCCGCTCTACTGGTTCACCGGCCGCCCGCTGATCGGGCAGCTCGACACCAGCGGCGGTCGGCCGCTTCTGACGGTCGGGGCGGCGGGTGGCAGCCTGCCTGCGAACACGCTGGTCGGGCGGCCGGGGGATTTTATCCGGGTCTATAACCGCTCGGACGCGTCCATCTATGCGGTCTGCCGTTTGCTGCGCCCGGCCCGGACCAATGCGGATGGTGTCGTCACCCTGAAACTCGACATCAGCCCCGGCATCCAGGGCGGTCGGGTGGCGCTGGCCGGGCAGGACGAGGCGGTGTTCCGGGTCGAGGGCGGCATGCCGCGGGCCCTGCAGCCGGTCAGCGGCGACTGGACCTATACCTGGACCTTCCGCGAGGTCTTTGCCGACGAGGTCGGCGGTTTCCAGGAGTTCCCCGGCATATGGACCTGATCCGCAACACGCCCGCGGCGCTGCTCTCGGCGATCAGCGGGCCGTATTTCTTCCCGGTGGTTCTCTTCTATCTCGACTGGCCCGGCGCGCCGCTCCGCGCGCACAGCAATCTCGGCGACATCACCTGGGGCGTGCAGACCTGGACCGGGGTCGGCAAGTTCGGACGCCTGGAAATGCCCGAGGAGACCTTCGGGGGCGTACCGACCGAGTTCACCGCGACGCTGGTCTCGGACTTTCCGGAGCTTGAGACCTATTCGAATACCGCGATCAAGGGCGCGGTCTGTCGCGCCTATCTCGGTGCGGTGACCGAACGGGGCGGCAACACCCTGCTCGGGGCGGTCGAGATTGCCGCCGGCATCGCCGACGCCATGGGCATGTCGCCGGAAGAGGTCGAGTTGGAGGATGGCGCGACGACGCTCATGTACGGGCTGCGCGTCACCATGACCACCGGCCCGTCCTATCGGACCATGGCCGCGATCGCGCATAGCCATGAGGACCAGCTGCGCAATTATCCCGGCGACACCGCCGGCCGCCACCTGATCCTGGCGCAGGCCGAGGCGCAGAAGACGCTTTGGCCCGAGCCATAATGGGCCTAGCTCTTCGAAGTCATGGCCTGGATGCCGGCGAGGATTTCCTTGAGGACTTCGCGAAGCTTCTCACGGTCAGGCGTTCCCTCATCCTGCTTAATGGTTGCAAGGATGTGTTTCGCTCTCTCGAGATGCTCGGCAGCCTCGCTGGGTTTCACCGTAGAGCGCTTCGCCGCCATGTTGAGATCCATCTCTTATTTTCACGGGGAGCGCGATCCATCCAGTGTTGGCGGAGAATCAGCGGTCATGTCGAGAGCGGTTTCAACCCCGGAGGTCATGGCCGAGGTCGAGCGGGTGATGTCGCGCCCCTTCGAATGGGGGCCATGCGATTGTTGCAGCGCCGCCTGCACGGTCTTCGCCGGGCTCTGGGGCTTCGATCCGATGGCGCCGGTCCGGGGCTATCGAGGGGCATTTGGCGCTAAGCGGATGCTGGCCCGGCATGGCGGGCTTGGCGCCCTCGCCGACGATCTGGCCGCGCGCGCGGCGCTGCTTCCCGGCCATGCCGTGGGCGGGCTGGCCCTCGGCGACATGGGGCGCGGGCCGGGCTCGCTTCTGATCTGCATCGCGCCCGGCATCTGGGCCGGGAAATCCATGGCCGGATTCGCGATCCTGCGATCCGCCGAGAAGGGCTGGCATGCGTAAACTGCTGTTGATCACCACCGCGCTCCTCGGCTTTGCCCTGCCCGATCCCGCCGGCGCAGCCCCCATCGGCGCCTGGGTCGCGAGCGCGATCTTCGGCGCGGCGGCAGCCGGGTCCTTCGCCTATGGCGTGGTCGCGGGCATCGTCTCGATGGCGGCCTCGGCCGGGCTCAGCATGGTCGTGGCGAAACTCAGGCAGCAAAAGCCCCGCCAGGAAGCCGTGCGCGGGGAACTGGCGCGGCCGACCTCGCTGCCGGCCTATCGCTACGTCTATGGCAAGACCTGGGCACCGGGCACGCCGGTCGGCTGGAAGGTGCGCGGCAAGCTGCTCTATATCTGCTACCTGCTGAACAGCCGCCCGAGCGCGGGTCCCATCACCGTCTATCTCGACAAGCGAGCGGTCCAGAAATCCGGCAATGAACATGACTTCACCGCCGGTGGTGGCGCCTGGGGAACGAATGACGTCTTCTTCTCGGACGAGGTCGAGATCGCCGGCCGCGAGACCTATGTCCGCTACTGGATCGGGACCGGCAGCCAGACCGCGCCGCCGGCCGATATCGTGTCGGGCAGCGGCGGGCATTTCAGCGCCAATGATGCCTGGCGCGGGCGCACCGTGCTTTGGGCGATCATGCATTGCGGCGGCGATGAGGCGCGTCAGCAACGCTGGCCAGCCACGCCGCCCGAGCTGAATGTCGATGGCAACTGGTCCTTGGTCTATGATCCGCGCGACGGCGAGACCAGGTTCAGCCGCAACCAGAGCCTGATCATCCTCGATGCGCTGCGCCGCAACCCGGTGCGGCCCTATCCCGATACCTTCCTGAGGATCGACACCTTTTCCTGGGGGGCCGACGTGGCCGAGGAACTGGTCGGGGTCAAGGCCGGGGGTACGATCCAGCGCTATCGTTGCGACGGCATCCTCACCTTTACCGATGGCACCGAGATCGAGGACCAGCTGCAGCCGCTCCTCGATGCCGGGGCCTCGCGCCTCGTGCGCGTCGGTGGCCGGCTGGCGCTGATCCCGACGGTGTTCCGCCTGAGCGCGAAGACAATCACCGAAGTCACCACCGGCCAGCCGCTGAACCTGACCCGCTGGAAAAGCTCGGATGATCTCTACACCGAGGCGGTCGCGCGCTTCCCGGCCCCAGACCGCGCCTATGAAAGCGCCGAGACCCCGGTCTATGTCATCCCCGGCGCACAGGCCGCGGATGGCGGCGTGGCCAAGCGGCTGACCTTCGATCTCGACTTCGTCACCGACCACCGCCAGGCGCAGCGGATCTGCAAGATCATGGGCTGGCGCTCGCGCATGCAGCGCCAGGTGAGCGGGGAGCTGTTTCCGGATTGCTTCGACCTGGTCGCCGGCTCGATCTGCCGGGTCAACCTCGGCAGCCCCTTCGGGGCCTGGGACGGCAAGTACGAGGTCGAAAGCATCGCCCCGGCCGCGGGCATCAACGATGACGAGTCGATCACCATCCGCCTGCCGGCGGTGTTGACCGAGACCTCGGACGAGATCACCAGTTGGGATCCGACGACCGAGGAACGGGACATGCTGCAGGGCGATTTCGTCGCCTCGACCGGCCGGGTGCAGCCGCCGCCGAAACCCTCGATCGTCACCGGCACGGCGGCAGCGCGCGCCTCGGGCAATACCACCGTGCCGGGGGTGCTCAGTGCCTGGACGGAATCCGCCTCGGCCTCCGCCCGCGGCTATGAATGGGAATGGCGCGGGCCTTCGGTGGAAGCGCTCGGGCTCACGGTGAATGCCTGGCAATCCGGCGGCACGCTGAGCCGCAGCGCCGGGGACGAGGATGGCGTCTTCGTCGCGCTGGTGCCCTGGCCGGAGACCGGCCAGAACTATCGCATCCGGGTGCGCACGGTCGGCACCTTCGGGACATCGGACTGGATCTATTCGGACACGATCACCGCGACCGGTCCCGCCGTGGTCGTCCAGCGCCCGCCGGCGCCCGAGGCCAATGCCGTCAGTTCCAGCCGGATCAACATCGTCGCGACACAGGCCGACGACCAGCGTGCGCGGGCCATCCTCATCTATGGCAGCGATGTCGACAACCCGCTGGTGGCGACGCTGCTCACCACCCGCCAGGCCGGTGCCTCGGTCTCGGTCAGCCATGCCGATACCGGCCTCGCGGCGGCAACCACCCGCTATTACTACGCCCGCGCTCGCGATGAATGGGGCAACCTCTCGGACTTCTCCCCGGGCGGCAGCGCGACAACCAACCCCTAGACCAGAGGGCCCAGATGCCTGCACCGATCTTCAACCTGCCCATCGCCGGGGCGGCGCCGAACCAGTATGCGAACGAGGATTCGTTCGAGGCAGCGCTGAACGCCGTGCTGCAGGCGCTGCTGACGATGATCGAGAATAGCAGCAATCGGGGCGATACCCTCGTCCCGGTGCTGGTCGCAGGCGGGACGGCCCAGGCGGCGAGCTTCACGATCGATCCGACGCAATCGCATGTCACGACCTCGGTCGGCACCCCGGTGCGCTTGCAATGGCCGGTCACCAATACCGGCCCCGATCCGGTTGCCACCATCGGCACCGAAGGATTCGTCCTGAAGCGGGCAAACGGCAGCAGCTTTGCCGCCGGTGAGGTCGTCGGCGGCAATCGCTATCTCGGCCTGATCCAGAACACCACGCCGCGCGAGATCCGGATCATCGGCGCCCTCGGTCTCGATGACATCTTCGGCCTGCGCGACCTGATCCTGCTGGTCGCGCAGAACATGGCCGATTCCGTCCTGTCCTCGACCGAACAGTCCTGGCCGGGCGATGGTATCGTGCTGGCCGAGGGCAGCAACGGCAAGGCGCTGGTGACCAGGTCGAACGGCCAGACCCGCGGCACCTTCACTGCGGACGATGTCTTCGCCGGGGTCTATTCCGAGCTGCTGCGCGCGGGCGAGGGTGACCAGATCCGCGACCGGGTGCTGAATGACGGTTGGCCGGGCGATGAGGGCGAGGTTCTGGCCTTGGGCCTCAATGGCGTGGCGCTGGCCTATGACAGGCTCGGGCGTCTGCTGGGCGGCATCGTCACCCCGCGCAGCAGTGGCTGGCCGGGCGACTGGATCAGCGAGGAGGTGGTGGATGCGCGCGGCGTCGTGGTCTTCGGCCATGATGTCCGCGACGGCTCGGATTACAGCCTGGCGCTCGACGTCTCGGGCTGGCCGGGCGACTGGATCATCGGGTTGGAATTCGATCGCTCGGGCCGGATCCTGCGCGGCATCGACATGCGCGACCAGTCTTCCTACCCGGCCGGTCAATCCGGCGGCGGCACCGGCGGCGGCTCGGTCGAGTTCGTCGATCCGGGCTTCTCCGGCGATGCCTTCGGCGCGGTGATCGACAGCGATGGCGTCGTCAAGTTCACCACCATCGTCGCACCGGGCCGGTCGCTCGGCATGGAAAAGCGCGGCGGCCGCTTCTTTGCCGATACCCAGAAGCTCGCGATCGCCGTCCTCGCCATCGGTGGCGGCGATACTGGCGCAGCCTCCTCGATCGAGGATCACCGCTGGCATGTCTTCGACGAGGAGCTGGAGCCGCAGGACACCCAGACCTCGGCCTCCGGGCTCGCCAGCGCGATCCTGACCCGGCAGCGCGATGCCTTTGAGGCGCGCGCGCTGATGTTCCCGATCGCCGAGGTGATCGGCTCGACCGTCGAGACGGATGTGCTGGCGGGCGCGCCGCGCCGGGTGCAGCTGATGGCGCGCCTGCAGGCGGCGGTCGATGCCGCAGCCAGCTGGGGCAAGGACCTGTTGGTTGGCTGGATCAAGCTCGATCTCCTCGATGGCGCGCCGGGCACGCTGCAGGCGACCGCGCGCGAGCATTACGGGCTGGTCGCGAATGGCTTGCGGCTGGAGGCGGTCGAGGTCACACGGCAGGCCGCCTTGCCACGGCCGATGGTCAACCAGGGCTTCGGCACCCGCACCGATGGCACCTCGGAAGTCATCCTCGCGGAAGGGCGGCTCGACTGGGACTTCTTCTCGCTCGGCTTCATCGTCCCGACGCCGCTCTATCCTTTCGAGCTGATCGCCGGATCCCCGGCCAGCCTGACGCCCGCCGCGCTCTTGATGGTGCGCGAGATCGAGGCCCTGGCGATCGCCGAGCTGGCACTGGCGCGGGAATGGTTCTGTCCCTCGCTGGAGGAAGCCACGCTGTCGGACAGCACCATCACCGCACGCTTCGCCACGCTGTCGCCTCTGGTGATCCGCGATCCGGCCAATCACGGCTTTACCCTGACCGGATCGAGCCCGCCCGCGATCACCGGCGTCACGGTGTCGGGCGGCTATGCCACGATCACGCTGGCCGCAGCGCCGGCCGGGGCGGTCACGCTCAACTATGCCTTCGGGCGCAGCGGCGATCCCGGCGACGGCAAGCCCGCGAACCGCGGCAGCATCACCGACAGCTGGTCGCAGCCCTCGGCCGCGGTTCCCGGCCAGACCCTCTACCGTTTTGCCCGATCGGGCCGCGTCACCGTCAACTGAGGATCATCATGACCCAATATCTGAACACGATCATCGACCGCCCGGTCACCGATGTCCGGCATTTCACCTCGATCCTGAAGGCCGATGCGACAGTGAAGCACGCCTGGACCCTGGTCCAGAAAAAGGCGTTCCGGAACCCCGCCAACAATCGCTGGCGCATCCCGGCCCGCAAGGGCAGCGTGCCGCTGGACGCCTATGACGACAACGTCACCTGGACGCCACGCGGCAACTTCCAGGTGCCAGCCTTCACCTCCGCGCCCGCCAATGCCGGCAAGTTCAACGCCAGCATCCCGAACCCGGGCAATGTCATCTCGGTGCTGATGAACTTCTGGACCTCGACCATTGCGGGTGAAGCCTGGTCGCTGACCTGGGCCTCGGATGCCTCGGTGATCTGGGGGATGCCGCGCCGTTCGACCAACTACAAGTCGCTGGCGCTCAACGCGACCTCGACCGATCTCGGTGCCGCGGCACCGGTCTCGGAATGGGGTTTCATGGCGGCGGTGATCGATCTCAGCAACGCCACCTTTGCCCTGAGCCTGAATGGCGGCGCCTTCGATGTCGCGACCGCGGTCTCCGGCCTGACGCCCAAGGCCGATGCCAACCTGACGCTGATGGTGGGGCAGGGCAGTGCCAGCCAGCAATTCGCGAATGGCAATATCAGCGACCTCGCGATCGTGGCCGGCGATGTGCGCTCCATGCCGGTGCTGATGTCGGCCTGGAACGACTACAACCTCACGGGCTACGCGGCATGACCAATCACCTGATGATCGCCTTCGATGACCTGTTCCAGTACAAGGACTTCATCCAGGCGGGGAAATGGGGGCATTCGCCCTTCGGGATCGAGGTGGCCTTGCCGAACCTCGCCCGGCTGGAGGCGCGCTCGACCAATTTCCGGCGCGCCTCGGCGACCATCCCGATTTGTAATCCGTCGCGGGCCTCGATCATGTCGGGATTCTCGCCCTATGAGACCGGGGTCTTCAACCTCGATCCGGTGGGCGACTGGGTCAAGCCCGAGCATCTCTGGACCTATCACCTGCGCCGCGCCGGCTACTGGATGGGCACCATCGGCAAGATCTTCCACGGCTATGTGCCACAGCCGGCCTCGGTCTATGCCGCGCTCTATGACAGCCCGCCCTTCACGGTGATCTGGAACCCATCCGGCGAGGGTGTCGAATGGGGCGGGATGTATGGCAAGAGCTGGGACGACCAGGAAGACCGATATTACGACGCCATGGTCTCGGACGGCACCGCGGCATTCCTGCTCTCGCGCGATCCGGCGGACGGGCCCTGGCATTGGGAATGCGGCTTCCACCATCCGCATAACCCCTGGTACGCGCCGACCCGGATCTACGAAAGCCTGGACTTGGGCGACATCATCATGCCGGCCGACTGGCCGCTGGCCTGGGACCTGCTGCCCTTCCCGCGCGACTTCGTCGGCATGGGCCAGCAGATCGGCACGCCCAGCCCCGGCACCTGGACGCCCGAGGAAATCGACTATTGGCGGCGCTCGGTGCGCAATTACATCGCTGCCGTCGTCTGGGCCGACGAGAAGCTGGGCGTCGTCCTCGATGCGCTGGAAGCCAGCCCCTTCAACGATGACACCCTGATCACCTGCTGGTCGGATCACGGCTATCACCTGGGCGACAAGGACCGCTGGCACAAGTTCACGCTTTGGGAGGAATCCTGCAACGCCCCCTTCATGGTCTCGCTGCCCGGCCAGACGGTCGCGCGCGAGGTCTGGGACCCGGTGTCGCTGATCGATATCGGCAAGACCGTCTGCGACATCCTCGGCGTCGATCTGCCGTCGCATTACCGCGGCGTCTCCCTGAAGCCCTTCTGCGAGGGCCACCCCATGCCCGAGCGGATGGTCCCGAGCTTCAACTACGGCTCTGCCTCCGGCGCCATCGGGCCGTGGCGGGTCTCGGTCTACCAGGACGAGAGCTTCGAGTTCTACAACGTCATGACCGACCCGTGGTTGAAGGACAACATCGCGCTGAGGGACCCGACCAATCCGCTCTTCCTGCAGTATCGGGATATGCTCTATGAGACCTGCCGCGAATGGGGCCTGGACCTGGTGACGGATGGCGCGATCCTGCGGCCCGGCACGCCCTTCACCTCCTTTCTCGGCTGGGAGCCGCCGGCAAAGGCCATCACCAACAGCATCTTCCTGATGGGCGATGTCGAGGAGATGGCGCGGACGCCCAACTACCTGCGCATGTACCAGGCCGCCACGCCCTGGCGCGGGGTGGCGCAGCAGCGGATCACCATGCCGACCGGCGTCGGCTTCCTGAACCTCACCGACAATTCCGAGGGCATGTCGATCCTCGGCAATGCCGACAGCAACGTCATTGTCCTCAGCGCCGGAAAGAACCGCGTGGTCGAGCTGGGCGACGGCGACGACATCCTGACCGGTGTCGCCAATTCCAGAAGCGCCTCTCTGGGCGGCCGGGTGCTGGCCTATGGCGGGCGCGGCAATGACTGGATCGGCGGCAGCGATGGAGCCAACTGGGAACAGCCGCATGACACGCTTTATGGCGGCGCCGGCAACGACACCCTGATGGGCTATGCCGGCAACGATTATCTCGACGGCGGCGCGGGCGATGACTCGCTCGATGGCGGGTCCGGCAACGACACCCTGATCGCGGGTGCGGGCAATGACACGCTGCTCGGCGGGACCGGCAACGACCTGCTGATCGTCACCGGCGGCTCGCATCGCCTGACCGGCGGAAGCGATGCCGACATCTTCCGGATCATGCGCACCGGCCAGCTGCAGACCATCACCGACCTGACCTCGACCGACACGATCGACCTCTCGGACTGGGCGGGGATCCAGCCCGTCACCGTCACCCAGGTCGGCGCGACGGTCGAAGTCACCGCCGCGCTGGAGCGCATCGTCTGCCTTGCCGCAACCCGGGCCACCGTCGTGGCCCGCATCACGGGGGCATCGGTCGCATGACGTTTCGCGATGAAAGCGGCCGCGAGGTCGCCCCGGGCGAATGGATCGCCATCCAGCATGGCTGCAGCTGCACGGTCCGGGACGGCGAGGCGGTCGACAACGAGCGCTGGCCGGACTGGCTGGTCAAGGGATGCCCGTTGCACAGTCCGGGCGCGGAAGGAGACGCCGATCGATGACCCAGACCATAGAGAGCAAGGGCCCGCGCCTGGTGCCCACGCGCCAGTTCTTTCTCGATCGCCTCTGGATCTGGCTGACCGGGATCGCATTCTGGGTCGTCGGGGCCATCCTGCTGGCGATCTTCACGCCATTCTGGGCGACGATGCAGCTGATCTGGGACAGTCCGCGCGTTCTGGCCGCCCTGCAGCAAGAGGTCGCGGCATTGCGCACGGATTTGACCGACGCCACCGGCGACAATCGCGTTATCCGACAGACGCCTGGTCTCAGCTATGTCACCGAACCGGTCCATGTCGGCGAGGCCGTGATCCTGAACCTGGTCCTGGAGCGGACCGAGCTCGGCGCGAAATGCGTCCTGATCGGCGGGCAGAGCCTGTTTACCGAGGCGGGTGGCGTCACCACACCGGGCTCGGCTGTGATGCCGTCCCGCCAGATCGGTGAGGAAACTGCCCGGCTGCGCATCAAGCTGGTGCCGCCGGATACCCTGAGACCCGGCCGGATCGAGCTCTTCGTCGCGCTGGAATATGACTGTGACGGTCGGCGCGTTTTCGACCGCACCGACGTGGTCACCTATTCGCTGCTGCCGCGGCCAGGTCCGTGATGGAGGTTTTGCGGCCACGGCCGCGGCCCCGTCACTTTGATTGATTTATCGGGGTGGCGCTCAGCCGTATTTTCTTCTCTGCCTGAAGCCCGGATTCGCCGAACTTGCGGATTGTACATGGCCCGGCCAGATTCAAGCTGGCTCTTGACCTAAACGGAGATCTTATAAGTAATCCGAGTCGTTCATCCGCCAGATGTCAAATCTCAAGTCGAGTGCCGCTCTTGAAGCTCGGGTCGGGATGATGAGCTGCGTTCCGTCGTCGTGGATCAGCTTGACGATGCTCCATCGAGGATAGGTACTGATGAGAGCAAGACGCCAAGGTGGATGGTCGAAGAATTCGGTGATGCCGCTCATTGCATCAGTAAGAACAACCCTTTTTGGCAAATCATATCCCTCTGCGTTGATGGGCAGGGGCGACGGGATCTTGACCCCGCCGCCTCGCCTTCCGGCTGGTTTGAAGCCTGCATACCAGCGGGCAAAACTTTGTCCCGCCTTGTTGCATCTTCCCCGGAAATACTACGCTCGACACGGGTAGCCCGATCGGGCGCAGATAGGCTATAAACTTTGGTTCCAAGCCTCAGTTCTTGCGCGCTTCGCGCGCCACGCAGATGATCTGAAGGTGGGGGTTCCGCACCTGGAATGCAGCCCTCCTTCCGCAACTATCTCGCAGCGCACTGTTAACGCCCGAAAGATAGCGCCTCACCTTTGGCGGGCTTGCAGCTACGAGGCCCTGTCGCGAGGGCTAACCTTTTCGGACGGTGGCGACGATTAGTCGCCACCACCATCCCCCGGTAGCAATCAGGGTTTCTTTTTCGGCTTGTTGTCTGCACGGTTCTTTGGGTTTTCGGCTTCACGTGCCAACCGGGCCTCTTTGAGAGACGCGGTCAGTTCCTGTCGGCGATCTGTTGCATCGTCGAGGATTTGCAGAGCTTCGGTCTTCGTACGTTCCCAAGGTGTGAGCGGCACGAGTGGGTTGCTAAACAGGTCCTTGGCTTTGGTCATTTGTGCCTCGCTGTTATTGGCGAGGATGGCAAATCGACGCGATTTTGCTGTCTCAAGCCAAGGCCAGGTTAGTTGCAGCCTGACGTCCGTCCCGGGTCCGTTCGAGATCGAAAGTTACAGCCTGACCGTCGGCAAGGCTCTGGAGGCCAGCCCGCTCGACCGTGGAGATGTGCAGGAATACATCATTTCCGCCGCTTTCGGGGGCAATGAAGCCAAATCCCTTGGCGGGGTTAAACCATTTCACGGTGCCAGCGGCCATCGTGCTCTTCCCTTCATGAGGGCTACCCGCAAAACGCGGCAGCCTTGGCTCGGTCAGAACACAGCAGACTGAAGCCATCGAGGAAACAGAGTGCGCATATTGAAACGTTGCGTCTTCTAGCTATCGGGAAAAAGACGAAAAAGCAAAGGATGCTGTGCAAGGCAGATAGATTTGTGCGGCGGACTGTCAAAAAACTCCCGGCGAGGCATGGCTGACTGGGGCAACGTCGACGGCGCTGACTACTCGCGTCCATGCAACTGTAGCGCGTCTTCAGATCTGTTACGACCAATGTTTGAGCGGCCGGGTGGGGTGCCTACCCCCGCACCCGGCCTGATCGTGGCCGGATAAGGGAGGCCCCGGCCGCGACTGGCGCACAACTAAGAATCTGATCGCAAAGTTCCACCACCTCTCGGCCCGCCCTTGAGCGGGCCTTTTTCATTGGAGAACCGCATGTACCCAGCCGGGTTCAAGGGCGCCGCAAGGCCGCTCACCGATATCGACGTGGCCCGTGTCGGCCGGGTGATCGGCGTCGGCGAAGACGAAATCCGCGCCGTGATCGAGGTCGAGACCTCGGCCGGCGGATTCGACAGGGAGGGCCGGCCAAAGATGCTGTTCGAGCCGCATGTGTTCTATCGCGAGCTGGGGCAGGGGTCAAAGCGCACCGTGGCGGAAGCCCAGGGGCTGGCCTATCCGAAATGGCGCGCGGGCGCCTATCCGGCGGACAGCTATCCTCGCTTGGCCACAGCCATCAGGATCGATGCTGCCGCAGCGCTGAAATCTGCCAGCTGGGGCCTCGGCCAGATCATGGGCTTCAATCACAAGGCCGCCGGTTACGCCTCGGCCGGGGACATGGTCGCCGCGTTCTGCGAGCGCGAGGTTGCGGGCCTCGAGGCGATGGTGAGCTTCATCAGCTCCGAGGCGCTGGACGATGACTTGCGCCGACATGATTGGTCCGGCTTCGCGCGCGGCTACAACGGCGCGGGCTATGCCGCCAACGGCTATCACACCCGCCTGGAGGCCGCCTACAAGCGCTGGCAGGCGATCCCGGACACGCTGGCCCCCGTCTATCCGAAGATCGGCCTGGGCAGCCGCAACGCGGCCGTGCGCGCGGCACAGGAACGGCTGCTGCTTCTCGGCGTCGATCCCAATGGCGTCGACGGGATCTTTGGCCAGGCCACTTACAAGGCCGTGATCGCTTTCCAGAAATCCCGGGGGCTCGTGGCCGACGGGATTATCGGTCCCAAGACATGGGCCGCGCTCAACGCCTGATCTTCCCGCCAGTCCTGTCACCGGTCTTGCCGTGCGTGGTCGATGACGACGCGGCGCGACAGCGGGCGCGGGCCATCCTTCAAAAATCGAAAGAGGACTTCGAACATGGATTCGATCAAGACCATCGTGCCGATCTGGATCGCCAAGACCCGTAGCTTCTGGCTGGGGATCGTGCCGACGGCGCTGACCACCGTGGATCTGGCTTTCACGCATCTGACGGGGGAGGGCAGCGAGCCGGTTGCCAATGCGGTCGCCGCGATCGCGCAGCAGGTCGGGCTGGATTGGACCGGAGAGCAGATCGCGAGCTTCATGCGCACGCTCTATCCCCTCTATCTGATCATCTTCGCCCAGCAGCGCGGCACCTTCAGCGGCGCGATACCGCGCCCCTATACCCTCGACCCGAAGAAAGAAGGCCAAATCATCGAGATGGTCGAGAACGGCAAGTCGGCATTTGACGCAGGAAAGAAGATCGGGGAAGCGATCAACCGCAACCTGCCGCTCGATCGCTAGATAGAACGTCCTGCCGCGTGCGGCAGGGGATCGGCCTGCGCTAACAGCCCGATCCAAGCGGCAACCATTGGAGTGAGAGCCGCCCCGACCAAAGCACACTTATGGTCGCCTGCACCCCTCGCGAGGGCAGGGGCCGCGTAAGTGAGAATCATATCTTGGAGCAAGTTAAACCTGCCGCGCCGATCGCCCCTTGGCTCGGCGGCAAAAAGCAGTTGCACGGCCGCATCATCCAGAGGATTGAGGCGCTGGATCACCGCACCTATGCCGAGCCTTTCGTCGGCATGGGCGGAGTCTTCCTGCGCCGGCGTTTCAAGCCGCGCCTGGAGGTCGCCAATGATCTGAACGGCGAGATCATTAATCTCTTCCGAATCCTGCAGCGGCATTAGCCGCAATTCATGGAGGTGATGAAGTTCCAGATCTCCAGCCGCAAGGAGTTCGACCGGTTGCGGGTAACGGATCCGCGCACCCTGACCGACCTGGAGCGCGCGGCTCGTTTTCTCTACCTGCAGCGCCTGTCCTTCGGCGGCAAGGTCAACGGGGTTTTCGGCATCTCGCCGACCTCGGGACCGCGCTTCTCGATGGCGCGTCTTGAGGTCATCCTTGAAGAAGCGCGCGAACGGCTCGATGGCGTCGTGCTGGAATGCCTGGACTGGCGCGAGCTGATCGAACGCTACGACAGCCCGGAGACGCTCTTCTATCTCGACCCTCCGTATTTCGGGGGAGAGACGGACTATGGCAAAGGCATGTTCGCCCGTGCCGACTTCCATGAGATGTCCGAGCGCCTGGCCGCAATTCGTGGCGGGTTCGTGATGAGCATCAACGACACCGCCGAGATCCGCGAGACCTTCCATGGCTTCCAGTTCGAAGAGGTCAGGTTGACCTATACGGTCAGCTCGGCCGGTGGAACAGCCGCGCAGGAGCTGCTGATCAGCAATCGCGAACAGATCGCCCGGCTCCTCTAAACATTGCCCCCGCCTCGGTCATCTCGAGGCGGGGGCCTTTTTGCGTTTCAGGCGAGCCTCCTTGGGCGATCCGAGACACCGCACACCATCATGTCAGCACCCAGTCACTTACAGATGCCCGAGGCCCGGAAAGCTCGTCAGGAAACGAGTGCCCGATGCTTGTCAGTGTGACGGATCGCAAGCCTTCGTGATTGACGGCCGGATGCAATGGCGCGGACTGGTTCAGGGGAAAACTCTGGGTCGGCTAGCTGGGGGAAGAGAGCAAGGAGCTCGGCCCGCCCGGCGTGCCCAACGGCTTTCAGTGCTTGAGGACCGGTGAACAGGCTCTCCGTAGCGGCACCATTCGACATGACAATCTCGTGCTGGTCGAACAGGAAATGGAAGTACTCCACTGTTTCGAGATCTTCGGCATAATCGACGCCTTCGAGCTGCAGAAGCTGCTTGGCTGGAACCAGGACCTCCAAGGCTCCGAACATCTTCACCGCAATCTTCGAGCGTACGAAGATCCGGTGCTGGGGCGAAACCAAAAGGTCCGATGACGGCATGTCGGCACCGATTGCACCGGCTTTGATCCGGATAGGACGCAGCTTGGGCTGCCGAGTGAGAGTTGCGGCGGGAATTTTAACGGAACCGATCCAGCGGATCTCTTGGAATCCCCGGTCACGCGTCAGCACCTCATCTCCGACCCTGAGGTTCTCCACCGCGATCTGCCCGTTGCGAGTTTCGATCATGGTCCCCGCTACGAAACAGAAAACCTCTGCGTCGCTTAGTGCCAGATCATCAGTGGTGTCGTTGTCCAGTGTGGTGGCCACAGCGTTTGCGGTGGTCTGGATCAACCCCTCCGCGCCTCGAATGAGTCCAGATGCAACCGTCCCAACACCCAACGGAAGGTCTGCAACAGCGTCGGCGAGAAGGTCTGTGATATCGGAAATCGGACCCGTCACGCTGACCGGAAAGCCAGCAACCGTTATGCTCGCGGTGACGTTGATATGCCCATCGTCTACTGGCTCATCGCTAATAAAATAGTAGGTACCATTGGCTTCCATGATCGAGCCTTCCAACTCGTTCACTTGGAGGCCGATAGATGCAAGTCCGCTGATGCCTACAGTGGTAGCGGCAGTGGCAAAAGTCGCGGAACCGACATAGGTTCCCGCTCCCGTCAGCGATGTGCCATCTGCATCTACAAGAGACACGTTGTCGCCATTGGAGAGGGTCGTCGCGCCGTTGGCATCGACATCGTACTGGCTGAACTCCTGAGAGGTGCCGAACGCATTGAGCAGTTGTGTGTCATCGACAAGCGCAATGCCGAGATCGGCGCCGACGGTGATAACTCCGTCGGGGATTTCAGTGTAGTAGGGCATGGGAAGTCCTTTCAGAAAGGCACGCAAATTGCGGCGCAAACGAGGGCTATCGATTCGGCGAAAATCCGCTTCACGACATTGTTAGTCTGTCGTAACAACGGGCAGATCGGCAACTAAAAGTTGCCGAGTCCACCAAAAATGCCACCTTCTATAGAAAGGTGTGTGGGATTTGTGTGGCGGATTATTGCGCATCAGAGGGGCGCTTATCCCCCTCGCTCACGCCGATTCGGGGCCATTCAGGTTTCAGACGTCTGTTGCTCTGCGTCGATCTGCGCAACCAGATCTTCGAACACCGCCTCGACCTCTTCGTCGCTGAGGTCGGCTACCGGTGGAGCCTCAACTTGAACCGGTTCTTCGCCCGAGCGGATTGCCTTTTCAGTGCCCGACATGACACCCTCCTTTGAGTTGGACGGTCCCAGCAAGATACCGCAAAACGGTCAGGATTTCGACCGCCCGCGCAAGGTTGGGGGCAAAAGCTCTTCCGTGGCTTGAGGGCGGAACTGCGGGACAGACTCCAGCCGCAATATTACGGTCTTGTTCAGAGCCGCAAAGGCATCCTCGAAATGCGCAAGCTTGGCTTGGTGGTGGGGATAGAACAGACGGTCGACCTTGGTACGCGGCCATCCCGTCAGTCTCGCCAGATCGGCGCGGGTCAGCCCAGCTTGTTTCAGTGTCCAAAGAAGTTGAACTTTGATGTCCAGTGCCAAGGGAACAAGTGCGCATGGCCCATTCGCCTTCGTGGGCACTGGGATATCCGCGAAGGCCTGAAGGCGTTCAGCTATGATATCCGCGACGGCAAGTTCCACACACGCCAAAGCCTGCTCGAAGGTGTCGGCGGTCGCCCTGATTTCGTCAAAGTCGGGACAGGTTACGGTAATCGTGCCGTCGCCTTCCTTAACGATAGAGAGCGGATATTTCATGGCTGCACCTTTCCACAGCATTGCTTGTCATGCTGCAAATGTGCGCGATGCGCGCCAAAAGGCGAGATAGCAGACCAATCACAGGAGCAGCCATTCAGGGAGCAGGCGTTGGTTTGCCCAGAACTTCACAAGCCAACATGTCAGTGATGAAGACGAGCCAGTTCTCAATGCCGAACCGAGGATCAAACTGATCCACATGATCGATTGCCCAGGTTAATGTTGTCGCGACGAGGTCCTCGGCTCTTTCCTCGTCAAGCTGAAACCCCCTCGCGTGCTTCAGCAGTCCGGGCACGCACGCCAATACACTCTCGTCCATCGGGCAACCCTCCCATACCTCCGACGCGCTGACGGCCGGAAAACGCAGAATTGTGGTCCGGGTTCCCATCGCTCGGCATCGACTCTCTTTCCTCGTCGGTCTAGTGTGTTCTCGTATTGTTCTCACTGCTCGCCCATGCCCCCGAAACGTTTTTCCTCGAACCCCTTCCGTAACCCCATGCTCTATCAGCAGGCGGAGAAAGGGATGTTGCTCACGGTCCGATGCACGATGTGCAAGCGCACGGCGCGGTACTGGGCGACGGACCTGATGAAGGTGGTCGGGCCGTATCATCAGGCCCACCTTCCTCCCTTCAAGTGCGGCCAGTGTAAGACCTCGGAATATCTCGACATCCAATGGAGCCTGCCGAGCGCGGGGGAACTGGCCGAAGGCTTGACCGTCCGGCGCCCGGTTCGTCAGATTACGAAATGGATCTGGCAAAACGAAAAGACCTGACCGCATGTGCAACCTCTACCACAGCAGCACCCCTCAGGAATTGATGCGCCGGCTGTTCTCGCGCCTTTCGGATCGTGCAGTGAACCTGGAGCCGGGGGATATCTATCCCGATCGTCTGGCGCCGATCATCCGGCATGGCGAGGGTGAGGGCTGGGATCTCGTCAAGGCGCGCTGGGGCATGCCAAGCCCGCCGCAGTTCCACAGCAAGAGCGGCCGGGACAGCGGGGTGACAAACATCCGCAACGTCGCCAGCCCGCACTGGCGGCGCTGGCTGGGGCCAGAGCACCGCTGCCTGGTGTCGGTCGACCGCTTCAGCGAGCCCGGCGCTGACAAGCGGCCAGTCTGGTTTGCGCCGGTGAACGACGGCCCGATGTTCTTCGCGGGCATTGAGACCCGCGGTTGGACCAGCATCCGCAAGGTCAAAGACGGCGAAACGACTGATGATCTGTTCGGCTTCCTGACCTGCCAGCCCAATGTCGAAGTTGGGGTCATCCACCCTAAAGCCATGCCGGTGATCCTGCGGACGCCAGGCGAATGGGAAGCCTGGATGTACGCGCCGTGGGAGATTGCGAAGCACCTTCAGCGCCCTCTTCCAGACGGCGCGCTGCAGCTGGAGGGCGTATGATGGGTGATCCTCGGACCATCCGCCCCGTGAGCTATGAGGAGACTGTGGGCAACTTCCGCATTGTCAACGATGCTTTAGGGATGGGGATGGCACTGATGAGGCATTGCCAACCAGAAGAACCGACATTCCAGACCGCCGCCTTAGCAGTGCTGCGGTTGACCAAGGGGGAAATTGATCCCGAGGATGCGCGAAATGCCTTCATCGAAGCGCTGGAGGCCGCAGGGGTGTTCGTAAGAGGCGTGGCTTGAAACGGGTTTGTCGCCGTGACGCCTATTCTGATCGCCTTCTTCCTGAATAAGCGATTTGGCGGCAGTACCTCATGAGCAGGCGATCAAGTTCCACAGGCAAGCGCAGTGAGCGATCCTTTCCCGTGCGCCTTCTCATCTATGTCCCGGGTTCGGGTTTCGGGAAGATGCTGGACGACATGCATGCGTGGCTGTCGCACCACGCCGGTCAGGACGGTTACGCAATCCATGGTGCGGGTATGGCCGGGATCCGGGATGTCATGGCGGTCTACCTCATGCATCCCAGCCTTGCGGCCGAGTTCTTCGAGCAGTTCCCGGCGCTGGAACTTCTCGGAGAACCGTGCTGAGGCACAGTTAGACTGGTCGTTCAGAGCCCTGACCGGTCAGTCGACCGTGACAAATGCTGCCCTGCGGCATAGGTAGAAGCCGCCGTTCAGACGCCGTGCAGCGAGACTTTAACCGCCAAGCCAACCTAGCTCGGACGCCGCCACCGGCGCGCCAAACTCTCAACGCAAACAAAGTCGCATCTGGGCTAGCGCGTCTACTCGCTGGGGGCAATCCGCCCCACGCAGGCTGATTAATTCAGATCCTCTCCCACCTGTCTCATTCCTCGACAGATGCTTACGGGTCCAACTCGCGCGCTTTTGTTTCGGCAATCGTCTCGTGCAGCCGTGAATGGGCGGATTGCCATGCGTCAAGCGCGCCTACGGCCTGATCGAGCGCCGTTCTGTCCGGTCCTTCGAATTGAGGAGCCGCTTCCTTGACCGCCCAGTAAAGCCGACGAACAACCGGAGTCACGCGCTCGAGCCACGCAAGGGCATCCTTCAAGCCACGTTCACTGCCGCCAAGGTCGGAGCTTTCTGCGTTTTCCAACGACTGCAGTTCCAATTCGCTCACACGTAGTGCGAGGGCGTCCATTCGATCGTTGAACTCACTCTCACGATTCGCACCTATACCACCCGTCTGCCCGTCCCCATGCGGCGGCTGCCCGCCATGGCCCCGATTGCTTGTCGCCCATGCCTCGTTGGTGGCCGGATCGTCCATACCGTTCGTGGCGCGAACCAGCATGTCATATTCGGCCCCGCCTGTTTTTCGTCGCTCGCTTACTCGCGCCTTGTCCCGCAGGAGAATGCGTTTCTCGACGATGTCGCTGATATTTTCGGAATCCATTAAATGTACCTCCCTGTTGCCGGACGAAAGGACATAGCCGGCATTGCTGATGTGCGGTGTCTGGGACGATGCTGCCAGAGCAGACCGTTGGTATCGATCTCCCAAAAAAGTCCGAGAGTTGGATGATTGCGATAGCCCCAGATTGAGCGGAACCGTCGCTAATCAGTTGACCAGGCCGCAAACATCGGCAGAACGTGGTCGGCTTGAAGAAGAACCGGAATGGCAGTCTGCTCGCCATTCACATGCACAAGTCTAACAAGGCTTCCCCGTGCATGTGCGGAAACGCCCTCCAGACGCCATGGTGGCGAGGCATAGGTTTCACGTATCCCACTGAGACAGTTCATGAGTTCTATGTCTTGCCTCATTTTGTTTCCTTCAGGGGAAAGACTGAAAAAGCGGCGAGGTCGCTACCTCCCCGCCTTGTCCTGTGAGTGATTCATTCAGCGCATAGGTGCGGACGGGTCGCCCGAACCTCGCTGCGTCATTTGAAGAAATGTAGTGTCTGATCGCCCGCAGGAACTGGGAGCGATCAGCCTTTGCTCGACGACGTCAGCCGCGCTGGTCGCGCTGCTGCTTTTCATGCTCGCCGGGCCGCTCGATTTGATTGCTTTTCTCTCCGTCGCCGCGCTGAGGCATGTCGGGCGCCTCCTGCGTTTGCTGCGGGGGGTTTTCCTGTTGGACTGGCTTCTTATGTTCTTGGTCGGCACCCATTGTCGGGTCCTCCATTACACTGCCGGAACATACCGGGGGATACACGTAAACTGGGGCCTTCGGCTCCAAATTACATCGGGCGGCGCGGCGCAATCGCGTAGCGCCTAGTTAACGCCCGGAAGAAAGTGAGATCCCGTCGTTCGTGACAGCCGCAAAAGACCTTCCTGTGTTTGCCAAAGGTGTCAACGCCTATCTGATGAAGGCTGAGGATATGATCGACCGCATCGACGAGATCGGCACCGAGCTGCACTTCAACCACTTCCCGGCGGGTTGGGCTTGGGCGGTGGATTCCCCCTTCCAATGGACCAAGCAGGTCGCAAGCCATCTCGGCGGCGTGCGCAACCCGTTGATCGTGAAATGGCCCGCCAAGCTCAAAGCTACGGGCGAAACGCGGACCCAGTTCCTGCATGTCATCGAAATCGCGCCGACCATTCTAGCCGCCGCCAACGTCCCCGAGCCGCGCAGCGTGAACGGCACGGCCCAGACCCCGATCCAAGGCAAAAGCTTCCTCAGCGTGCTGGATGATGCCAAGGCCCCCGAGGTCCGCACCAGCCAGTATTTCGAGATGTTCGTGAACCGCGGAATGTATGACAAAGGCTGGTGGGCGGCATCGCTGGCTTTCGAGCCTTGGGACCCGGTTCGCGGTGAGTTCGACCCGACGAAGGCCAAATGGGAGCTTTACAACCTCGACGAGGACTTCACCCAGTCCAAGGACATCGCGGCCGAAAACCCCGAGAAGCTGGAAGAGTTGAAGGCGCTGTGGTGGGCCGAGGCCTCCAAGAACAAGGCGCTGCCGCTTGACTGGCGCGGGGCAGAGCGCTTCAGCGCCGAAGGCACCGGCAAGCCGAACCTTGCAGGCGGGCGTGACAACTTCACCTATAAAGGTGTGCTGGCCGGCCTGCCGGAATCCTCGGCCCCGGACCTGAAGAACAAGTCCTTCAGCGTCACCGCCAAGGTCAAGGTCGAGGAGAATGCCAATGGCATGATCTTCACCCAAGGCGGCAATACCGGCGGCTGGGCCTTCTATCTCAAGGATGGCAAGCTGAAGGCCGCGCATAACTACATCGACGTCGCGGTCTATTCGTTCGAAAGCGACGCGGCGCTGCCCGCCGGGGAACACGAGGTGAAGATGGACTTCGCCTATGAGGGCGGTAAAGAGATGGGCAAGAACGGCACCATCACGCTGTCCATCGACGGCCAGCCAGCCGGCTCGGGTGCCATCGAGCAGACGACCCCGTTCAAGTATTCGCTGTCCGAGAACCAGGACGTCGGGATGGATACCGGCACCGCCCTCTCCACGGACTACAAGGCGCCCTTCGACTTCCAGGGCGAGCTTGAAGAAGTGGTCGTGGATCTGAAGAAGTAAGATTGCCTCGGGCGCTCGACATTTGTTTGAGCGCCCGGTTCGCTGTCACGTCGCGCGCCGGCGTGAAACAGAGCGAACAAGCTGATCGCGTGTGTATCGAATGGCTGCATTGTCCGCATAGCTACAGGTGAACGGCGCGCCTCGACCATTTCGATAGCAGGGCGGAGGGCCAGGTCAAGCGCATGCTTTCCTGACTGAGGAAGGGCATCGAGTGATTCATCACCTTCAGAGTGTCGGTCCGGGAGGGGATCGGCCCTTCTCAATCTGTGCCGTCGTACAGCCTGAGGATTCGGCGCGCTTACGGGGAGGGTGTCCCGCAGTGTAATTTTGCGGGACACTTCGGTCAGCAAATACTGTGCTGTTCTTATGGTGCGGGTGTTCCAGGGTCGCCCACCATTTCCCAATATGACATGATGTTGAAGATGGTGGATGAACGCCCAGATCGTGCGGCGCATGAATCCCAAGGAAACAATGCGTTATGGCTGCGCGACGGGTGCTGCGATCGCGCGATTTCAATGCTTGCCGGCTAGGTTGCTGCTTCACCCTGCTTGCTTGCGACGCGGGCCAGGAACCGTTCGACATCAATGATGGCACGGTTGTGGATCCCTT
The DNA here is from genome assembly GCF_031854425.1 of Paracoccus broussonetiae. NCBI lineage: Bacteria > Pseudomonadati > Pseudomonadota > Alphaproteobacteria > Rhodobacterales > Paracoccaceae > Paracoccus > Paracoccus broussonetiae. Next base: position 251,735 of record NZ_JAVRQI010000005.1, read on the forward strand.
CGCCGATCAGGCCAGCATCGTCATGGCAGGATACCCGGAACGTCAACGTCCGTCCTTGAACCGAGGTAAGTTCGACTTCTGCCGTGATCCGCATTCCGACCGGAGTTGCGGCGACATGGCTCATGTCCACGCGGGTTCCGACGGTATGCTGCCCTGCCTGCAGGTATGGGCGAAGCGCTGTGATGCAGGTCTGCTCCATGAAGCCCACCATGATCGCGGTGGCGAGGACCGGGGGCATGTCGGCAAAGCCGGGCCAGTCGGGCGCAATGGCGGGGACTGTGTGGCGCGCCTCAACTCGCATGGTCTCGCGGTGAAGCGGGCCAGGGGCGGGGGTGCTCATATCCGTCCTATCCGCATGTTGATGGGCCAGGTGACGCGATGCGCGTGCCGGTCGTCACCCCAAAGGTCGGAAAGATCCCGGACGAAGTCGGTCAGGATGCCGTCCTGTCCCGCATCGACGGCGCGGCGCACGGCGGACCAGGTCGAGATATAGCCCAGGAACTCACCCAGTTCCCAATCTCGTTGGATGGCAAGGGTGGGGGCAGGCAGTTCGTCGAACGGGAACTCGATATCGGCGTAGCCGCCGTCGACCAGCTTGCGCTCTGCTGGCCAGAACGGGCCGATCTCGTCGCGGTAGAACTTTGTAAACCGGTCGTTCAGGGCGTTGTCGTCAAGATGCAGGACGCCATAGCTGATCAGGGCGATGATCGCATCCGGGACGGCAAGGCGGCGCGCTTGGGCATAGAATGCGGGGCGGTCGAACCAATGTGCGGCCTGCGCGGCTGCGATCAGGTCGGCCCCGTGGTCACCCAGCGGGATGTCCTCGGCGGCGGAGCGAAGATAGGTGACGCGCGGGTGCCTCGTGGCGTTTTCCACCTGTTCGGCGCTGGGGTCCAGTCCGATCACCTCGTCGAAATGCTCGGCCAGTTGCACGGTCAATTGACCGGTTCCACAGCCTACATCCAGTGCCCGCCCGTGACCGGGGGTAAGCTCCGCCAGCCGGGCCGCCAGCTCCGGCGGATATTCCGGCCGGAACAGGGCATAGCTGCGCCCGCCCTGGTCGAACCAGTTGGTCCGGTTCGAAGTCTTGGTCATGTTTGTTTCCTTTCCTGTGCCGCCAGCCGCAGTCTCGCCGCAAAGCCGGTGCGTTCCAGCGCATCAGCTGCGTCTTCAAGGGCTAGTCGCAGGGGGTGGCCCGTCTCGGCTTCCAGCGCCTCGATCGCGGCGAAGGTGTCCTGCCAATGGTTCTGAAGGATGCCCAGCATCGCGCTGCCGCGTTCGGTCACGCGCAAGGCGCTTTTGCGGCCGTCCTCGACCCCTTCGCGAGCAAGAAGCCCGTCTGTGACCATCAGTGCGACGGTCTGACTGACGGCGCCTTGGGTCAGGCGGCTGTGTGCGACGATTTCCGTCACCGTGGCATATCCCGCCATCAATGCGCGCAGAATCGGCGTGTAGCGGGGGCGATAGGGCAAGCCAAGTTCACGATATCGCTGCGCGGCGCCAGCATCGACCAACTCGCCGACATATCGAAGAAGCTCACCCAGTCCGGGCGGATGCATGGTTTCCATGGGCGGGGTTTACATTAGCACTAATGCAAAAACAAGAGTGGCACCCGTGCTTGGGGCGAATGGGCTGTTGAAAGCATTCGTTATGCCGGCTGGCGGCTGCGATCGCGCGAGATCGGCGGATTCATCAGTTCCGAAGGCTGTGCGCGTCATAGGAGGGTGAGCCGCTTCATCCCGGCATAAGTATAGATAATAGATTGAGATACAGAAATTAATTCTTGCAAAAATCTATGATGAAGTTAGCAAACATCCTCCAGAACAGGAATTATCTGGAAATCGGAGGTCGGGATGCCCGAAGACTCTGGCGCGACACGCCATGACTGGACCCGTGATGAAGCGACGCAGATCTATCGTCAGCCGTTCACGGACCTGCTGCTGCAGGCGCAGACGGTTCATCGTGCGAATTTTGAACCGAACCGGGTGCAGGTCAGCCGCCTGCTGTCCGTCAAGACCGGCGGCTGCCCCGAGGATTGCGGTTATTGCAGCCAGTCCGCCCGCAACGGCGCGACGCTGAGCGCCTCGAAGCTGATGGAGGTCGAGCGCGTCCTGACCGAGGCGCGGCGCGCACGGGACGCCGGGGCCACCCGCTATTGCATGGGTGCCGCCTGGCGTGAGCCGAAGGATCGCGACCTGCCGGCGCTTGTGGCGATGATCCAGGGCGTGCGCGCGCTGGGGATGGAAACCTGCATGACGCTGGGGATGCTGTCGGATCACCAGGTGCATGAGTTGAAGCAGGCAGGGCTGGATTACTACAACCACAATATCGACACCTCGGAAGGCTTCTACCCGCAGGTCGTCAGCACCCGCAGCTTTGCCGACCGTCTCCAGACCCTTGCGCGTGTCCGAGAGGCGGGGATCAAGGTCTGCTCGGGCGGAATCCTGGGTCTTGGCGAGGCGGCGGGCGACCGTGTGGACATGCTGTTGGCCCTGGCCAATCTGCCCGTTCATCCCGAAAGCGTCCCGATCAACATGCTGATCCCCATGCCCGGAACGCCGCTTGAGGCGGCAGCGCCGATCGACCCGCTGGATTTCGTGCGCACGACCGCATTGGCCCGCATCCTGATGCCCCAAAGCTATGTCCGCCTTTCCGCGGGCCGCACCGCAATGAGCGACGAGATGCAGGCCCTTTGCTTCATGGCCGGGGCAAATTCGATCTTCATGGGGGATACGCTTCTGACCGCCGCGAACCCGGCCGAGGATCGCGACCGGCAGCTTTTCGACCGGCTGGGCATCCGCCCCGAGGATCTGCCGGAAGCCGCGGAATGACGCTTTCGGCGCATCAGGGTCTGCTCGACAGCCTTGCGCAGCGCCAGCGTCTGCGCGAATTGCGCCCCGTTCAGGGGATCGATTTCGCCTCGAACGACTATCTTGGCCTGCGCATGTCGCCCCTGCTGGGGGAACTGGCAAACGCGGCTCTGCAAAGCGGTATTCCGGTCGGCTCTGGTGCGGCGCGGCTGCTGCGGGGCAATCACGATCCCCTGGTAGCGCTTGAGGCAGAGGCTGCGGCTTTCTTCGGAACCGGCGGCGCGCTTTATTTCGGTTCCGGCTTCGCGGCCAATCTGGCCATCTTTTCGGCCCTGCCGCAGGCCCGCGACCTGGTTCTCCACGACGCCTTGCTGCACGCCAGTTCGCGCGACGGCATCCGGCTTGGCCGTGCCGAAAGCCGGGCCTTTGCGCATAACGATTTGGAGAGCCTGCGACAGGTGCTGCGCGATTGGCGGCGCGATGGCGGCATGGGCCGTGTCTGGATCGCGGTCGAGAGCCTTTATTCCATGGACGGCGACCTTGCTCCCGTCGCGGCGCTGGCGGCACTGGCCGAGGCAGAGGATGCCTTCCTGATCGTGGACGAGGCCCATGCAACCGGCGTCCTAGGTCCCGGCGGGCGCGGCATCGCGGCGGGTCTGGCGGTGCAAGAGCGCATCGTCCTGATGCATGGCTGCGGCAAGGCGCTTGCCGTGCAGGGCGCCTTTGTCTGTGCGGCGCCGGCGCTGATCTCGGTTCTGGTGAATCGCGCCCGCAGCTTTATCTATTCCACCGCGCCATCGCCGCTGCTGGCCCAGATCCTGCGCGGCGTGCTGGCCCATCTTGCGCAGGACGCGACACGGCGGCGGGCATTGCAGGCGCGGGTCGATCGCATTGCTGTCCGCGCACGGCAGATCGGCCTTGCCCCCAGCGGCAGTCACATCCAGCCGGTACCCGTGCCGGGCGATGCCCGCAGCCTTGCGGCCTCGGAGATGCTGGCGGGGCAGGGCTTCGACATCAGGGCCATCCGCGCGCCGACGGTCCCCAAGGGGGCCGAGCGGCTGCGGCTGTCCATTACCATGAACCCCGAGGATGGCCAGATCGACCTGCTGTTCGATCTGCTGGGGCAACTTGCGGCAAAAGGAGACATCGGATGACGGCTTTCGTCGTAACCGGGACCGATACCGGCATCGGAAAGACCATGTTCTCGGCCGGGCTGACCGCGCGTCTTGGCGGGCATTACTGGAAACCCGTGCAGTCCGGGCTGGACGAGCAGACCGACAGCGAAATCGTCGCGGAATTGTCGGGCCGTCCCGTCCTGCCCGAGGCATGGCGGCTGCGTCTGCCGGCCTCGCCCCATATCGCCGCCGCACATGAGGGGGTGACAATCGATATTCGCACGATTGATCCGCCCCCGATCCGTCCCCTGGTGATCGAGGGGGCGGGCGGATTGATGGTGCCGCTGGACGCCAAGCGGACCTTCCTTGACCTTTTCGCGACCTGGGGCTTGCCGGTTATCCTGTGCGCGCGCACCGCACTTGGCACGATCAACCACAGCCTTCTGTCCCTTGCCGCCCTGCGCCGTGCGGGGGTTCCGGTCCACGGCATCGCCTTTGTTGGTGCGCCCGAACCCGAAGTTGAAGCCACGATCGAACGGATGGGACAGGTGCGCCGCCTTGGCCGGCTGGACTGGATGGGTCAGGTCAGCCCCGAGCGCCTGACCCACGCCTTTGATGCCGGGTTCCCCGCGGACGCCTTTCGCGTGGAGGGGGCATGACCTCTCCGATCTGGCATCCCTTCACGCAGCACGCGCTGTTTCCCGCGATGCGCCCGGTGGTTTCGGCCGAGGGCGCCTGGCTTCTGGATGGGGACGGGCGGCAGGTCTTTGACGCGATCTCGTCATGGTGGGTAGTGACCCATGGCCATTGCCATCCACGCATCGTTCAGGCGATCCGGGATCAGGCCGGGCGTCTGGATCAGGTGATCTTTGCCGGTCACACCCATGAACCCGCCCGCGAATTCGCTGATGGGCTTTTGAAGATGGTGCCTGCGGGGCTGAGCCGCGTCTTTTTCAGCGACAGCGGTTCGACCTCGGTCGAGGTGGCGCTGAAGATGGCATTGGGCCATTTCCGGCATCTGGGCAGCCCGCGCCACCGCGTCGTGGTGATGCAGGGCAGCTATCACGGCGATACCGTCGGGACGATGTCGGCGGGCGAAAGGGGCAGCTTCACCCAGCCCTATGAACCGCTGCTGTTCGGGGTCGACCGGATTCCGTTCCCCGAGCCGGGCGCGGAGCAGGCGACTCTGGACAGTCTTGAACGCTTTGCTCGCGATCCCACCACGGCGGCGCTGTTGATCGAGCCGTTGGTGCTGGGGGCGGGCGGAATGCGGTTTTACCAGCCCGCGATCCTTGCCGAGATGGCGGCAATCTGCGCGCGCCACGGAGTCTTGCTGATTGCAGACGAGGTGATGACCGGCTGGGGCAGGACCGGCCGCTTCCTCGCATGCGATCACGCGTGCGTCGCGCCGGACATCCTGTGTCTTTCGAAAGGGATCACGGGGGGGCATCTGCCGCTGGCGGTGACGCTGTGCCGCGAGGAGATCTTCCAGTCGCATTGGTCGACGGACCGAAGCCGGACATTCTTCCATTCCTCGTCCTATACCGCGAACCCCATCGCCTGCGCCGCCGCCTGTGCCAACCTTCAGATATGGCGAGAAGAGCCCGTGCAGGCGCGGATCGACGCTGTGGCGGCAGAACAGGCCGAAGGCGCGATACGGCTGGAGGGGTATCCCGGCCTGACCTCCGTCCGGTGCATGGGCACGATCCTTGCCGCCGAGATCGGGGCGGGGGGCGCGGATTACATGGCCGATACCGGCCCCGCACTGATGCGCTTCTTCGCCGAGCGCGACTTGCTGATCCGGCCGCTGGGGCGCACGGTCTATCTGCTGCCACCCTATTGCAGCACCGGGGCGGAACTGCGCGCCTGTCATGACGCGATGATCGAGGCCGCAGATGTCTTCGGCTGATCCCGGCGTTCGCATGGCTGGCTTTGGCCACTACCTGCCCACGCGCTGCGTCGAGAACGCCGAGATCGAGGCCGAGATGGATCTACCCCCGGGCTGGATCGCGGCGCGCAGTGGGATCCGGGCACGCCATTATGCTGCCCCGGACCAGGCGCTGAGCGATCTGGCCGTTCCCGCGGGTGCGATGGCGCTGCGGCAGGCGGGATGCGCGCCGGACAGGGTCGGGCTGCTGCTGCTCGCGACATCGACCCCCGATCACCTGCTGCCGCCGACCGCGCCGCTGGTCGCGCATCGCCTTGGGCTGGGATGCGGGGCGGTCGATCTGGCCGGGGCCTGTGCGGGCTTCGTGCACGCGCTGATCCTTGGCGCGGGACATGTGCGGCTAAGCGGCCAGCCCGTGCTGGTCATCGCGGCGAACCTGCTGTCGCGCAGGATCGATCCCGCCGATGTCTCGACCCGGATCCTGTTCGCGGATGCGGCGGGTGCGGTGCTTCTGGAGCCGGGTGCGCCGGGGCAGGGACCGCGCGCGACCCGCCTGCAATCGGACGGGGCGCATTACGATGCGATCCGGATCCCGCGCGGCGGCAGCCGTCTGCCCTTTGCCCCGGATGCGCCGGAGGGGCTGGGGATGCAGATGCCCGATGGCCGCGCGGTGTTTTCCATGGCGGTCGAGGCGATGGCGCAATCCGCGCGCGAGGTGATGGCGCTGGGCGGTGTCTCTCCCGCGGAACTGGGCTGCTGGGCGCCACACCAGGCCAATGCGCGCATCCTCGACAAGGTGGCAGACCGCACCGGGCTTTCCGACACCCTGCGGCTTGGCACGCTGCAGTGGCACGGCAACTCGTCGGCCGCGACCATTCCGCTTGCCATGTCGTGGCATGTGGCCGAGGCCGGCGGCCTGCCAGCGGGACCAATGTTGATCCAGGCCTTCGGCGCGGGTGCGATCTGGGGGGCTACCCTCTGGCAAGGCTAGGGGGAGGGGCTCGAATGCCCAGCTTTCGGGCAAATGCCCCCGGCCGCAACCTGAATCGGCCCGAACCTCATTCGTGCTGTATTTACAAACCTTTGCCGATACGTGATCTTTTTGCACATATATAGCGGGACCGGGCCAGCTCTGCTCTCGCATCGTTGACGGGAAGGAGGGTTCATGACTGCTCTTGCCGACAAGATTTCTGCCCGCGCCACCCCCACACGTTTCGTTGCAACCAATGGCCGCACTCTTGCCTATCGCGAGATCGGGTCCGGGCCACCCCTGATCCTGTGCCTGCGCTTTCGCGGTGTGTTGGACAGTTGGGATCCCGCTTTCCTGGACCACCCCGCGCGCAGCTTTCGCGTGATCACCTTCGATTATTCCGGCCTTGGCCAATCGGGAGGAGACGCAAGCTATCGGGCCGAGGCGATGGCGCGGGACGTGATCGACCTTGCCGATGCGCTGGCCGTCGATACCTTCGCGCTGGCGGGCTGGTCCATCGGCGGGCTGGCCGCGCAGGCGGCGACCTGCATGGTGCCCGACCGCGTGTCACATCTGGTCCTGATCGGCACCACGCCCCCCGGTCCGGTCGAGCATCCTTCCGAGCCGATCTTTCTTGAGACCGCGCTGAAACCGGTCAATGATCTTGCGGATGAGACGATCCTGTTCTTCGAACCGGCCTCGGCCGCCAGCCGCGCTGCGGCCGAGGCCTCGCACCAGCGCATCGCGGCCCGTCGGGGCGATCGCAGCCCGGAAATTCCGCCCGAAACCTATATTCGGCTTCTGAAGGATCGCGCGGCCCCCGATACGTTTCCAGACCCGGGCGGCTATCGTGATTTTCTGGCGCGAGGCACAGTCCCGATTCTTGTCATCAGCGGCGATCACGAAATCGTCTTTCCCGCGCCGAACTGGTTCGCGCTGAGCAGGGCGTGGAAGTCCCTGCATCTGGTGGTCCTGCCGCAGATGGGACACGGGCCACAGCACGAGGTTCCCGAACTCGCGGCGGAATGGATCGCGAGCTTCATCCGCCACCGCGCCAAGCCGCGCTAGGCATTCACTGCCAGACAGGAACACCACATGTCGAAAACGATCATCCTGATCCACGGCGCATGGCTCAATTCCGTAAGCTGGGATGGGGTCAAGCGTCGTTACGAGGCGGCGGGCCATCGCGTCCTTGCCCCGGACTGGCCCCATGACGATCGCCCCCCGGCCGAATTGCGGCGCGCGCCCGATCCGGCGCTGGCGCAGCTGGGACAGCGCGAGATCGTCGATCACTATGCCCGTATCATCGCCGACCAGCCCGAGGTTCCGATCCTGATCGGGCATTCGCTGGGCGGCGTGATCGTCCAGCATTTGCTGGACCGTGGGCTGGGGGTCAGCGGGGTGTCGATCAATCCTGCGCCGACACCCGGCGTGCCGATCCATCCCCATGCGCTGCGCTCGGCGCTGCCGGTCTTTCTCGATCCGCTCAGCTGGCGCAAATCAAAGGTGATGACGCGGGACTTCTTCCGCACGCGCTTTGCGCAGACGGCCCCGGCCGGACAGCATGACGCACTTTACGACCGCTATATCGTGCCGACGCCCGGCCGCGTCTATTGGAACGGCGTCGTCCGGCCGATGAAGATCCGATGGGACAATCCTGTCCGTCCGCCCTTGCTGATGATCGGAGGAGAGCTCGACCTGATCGCCGATGCCTCGATGACCCGCGCGATCTACGAGAAGCAAAGGCGCGCGCCCTCGCGCACGGACCTGCGCATCTTTTCGGGCCGGTCGCACTGGACGTGCCTGGATGAGGGGTGGGAAGAGGTCGCGGATGCGGCCCTGAACTGGGCCGTCTCGAATGCCCGCGCGGCGACCGCCAGGGCCGCCGCGCAGGTCGCCTGACGGGCTAGCCGCATTTCGAATGGCCGCAGGACGGGCACGTCATGCAGCCTTCGATCATCCGCATGCCGTATTGTCCGCAGGACGGGCAGGCGGGACCGCGCGGTCGTTCCCCGACCGCGACGATTTCGGATTGCGGGTCCGATTTCAGTCCCATGCCTTCGCCAGCGATGAAGCCCGTGCTGATCAGGTGGCGTTCAATGACGCCCCCGATTGCCGCCAGTATCGAGGGAACATAGCGGCCCTCGATCCATGCGCCGCCGCGCGGATCGAAGACGGCCTTCAACTCCTCGACCACGAAGCTGACATCGCCACCCCGCCGGAACACGGCCGAGATCATCCGCGTCAACGCGACGGTCCAGGCATAATGCTCCATGTTCTTCGAGTTGATGAACACCTCGAAGGGACGACGGTGCCCGGCCCGCACGATGTCGTTGATCGTGATATAGATCGCGTGCTCGCTGCCGGGGAATTTCAGCTTGTAGGTCGCGCCCTCAAGCGCGGGCGGGCGGTCAAGCGGTTCGGTCAGATAGACGACATCGGCGCCGCTATCCGTCTCGGGGGCGGCCTCGGTGGATTCGCTGACCGACAGGACCGAGCCTGTCACCGCGTTCGGGCGATAGGTCGTGCACCCCTTGCAGCCTTGATCCCAGGCGGCAAGGTAAACGTCCTTGAACGCCTCGAAGGAAATATCCTCGGGGCAGTTGATGGTCTTGGAGATCGAGGAATCTACCCATTCCTGTGCCGCCGCCTGCATGGCAACGTGATCCTGCGGGTCCAGCGTCTGGGCGTTCACGAACCAGTCGGGCATGGGCGCGTCGCCATTCAGATCGCGCCACATCTGGACGGCATAGTCGACGACCTCTTCCTCGGTGCGGCTGCCGTCCTTTTGCAGGACCTTGCGCATATAGGTGAAGGCAAAGACCGGCTCGATGCCCGAACTGACATTTCCTGCGTAAAGCGAGATGGTGCCGGTGGGCGCGATCGAGGTCAGCAGCGCATTGCGGATGCCGTGGCTTGCGACCGCTTCGCGGACATCATCGTCCATCCGCGTCATGAAGCCGGACTTCAGATACTGGTCGGCGTCGAAAAGCGGGAAGGCCCCCTTTTCCCTGGCGAGATCCACCGAGGCCAGATAGGCCGAGCGTGCGATGGCCTTCATCCAGGCGCGTGTCTGGTCGGCGGCTTCGCCCGCGCCGTAACGCAGGCCGACCATCAGCAGCGCATCGGCAAGGCCGGTGACGCCAAGGCCAAGGCGACGCTTGGTACGCGCCTCTTCCGCCTGCTGCGGCAAAGGGAATTTCGAAGCGTCGATGACGTTGTCCATCATGCGGATGGCGGTGCGGACCAGTTCGTCCAGCGCCTTGGCATCGATGTGCGCGTCGGGGGTGAAGGGCGCGTCGACAAGCCGCGCAAGGTTGACGGACCCCAGAAGGCAGGCGCCGTAAGGGGGCAGGGGCTGTTCGCCGCATGGGTTGGTTGCCGAGATCGTCTCGGCGTAATGCAGGTTGTTCTGCTGGTTGATCCGATCGATGAAGATCACGCCCGGCTCGGCGAAGTCATAGGTCGCCCGCATGATCCGGTTCCAAAGATCCCGCGCCTTGACGGTGTGATAGACCTTGCCGCCGAATTGCAGGTCCCATCCGCCTTCGTCCTGCACCGCCTGCATGAAGGGATCCGTCACCAGGACGGACAGGTTGAACATGCGCAGGCGCGCGCTGTCCTGCTTGGCCTCGATGAAGGATTCGATGTCGGGATGGTCGCAGCGCATGGTCGCCATCATCGCACCGCGCCGGCTGCCTGCGGACATGATCGTCCGGCACATCGCGTCCCAGACGTCCATGAAGCTCAGCGGGCCCGAGGCATCGGCGGCCACGCCCTTGACCTCGGCCCCGCGCGGGCGGATCGTCGAGAAGTCATAGCCGATGCCGCCGCCCTGCTGCATGGTCAGCGCGGCTTCCTTCAGCATGTCGAAGATGCCGCCCATGCTGTCGGGGATCGTTCCCATGACGAAACAGTTGAACAGCGTGACGTCGCGGCCGGTGCCCGCGCCAGCAAGGATGCGGCCGGCAGGCAGGAAGCGGAAGTCCTCCATCGCGGCGTAGAATCGATCCTCCCACTGGGCGGGATCCTTTTCGACGCGGGCGAGGTCGCGGGCGACACGGCGCCAGCCATCTTCGACAGTCAGGTCAAGGGGCTGGCCCTCGGCGTTCTTCAATCGATATTTCATGTCCCAGATCTGCTCGGCGATCGGGGGGGCGAAACGGTTCATCGGGATGTCCTCGGCACGGTTTCGGCTGAGGGGAGATCATAGTCGCCGGATCGGATGCAGGAAAGGGCCGGGGGCCCCCTGCGGCATTAAGGCCCAATCAGCTCGTCGATCACCTGCATCCACAGCGCGGCGGGCTGCGCGCCGGATACGACATGGCTGTCGGCGACGACGAAGGTCGGAACCGAGCTGATGCCGCGTTCGCGGGCGTGGATTTCGCGCGCGGCGACCTGGTCGCGATCCTCGGTCGTGGCCAGAAGGCGGCGCACCACCTCGCCGTTCATCCCCGCGCTTTCGCCGATGGCCACGAGCACGTCGGGGTTCGAGATGTTCTTTCCTTCGCGCCAATGCGCACGCATCAGGCCGGACATGACCGGGGTCTGCACTCCCTCAAGCCCGGCCCAGTATAGCAGGCGATGGGCGTTCAACGTGTTCGGGACGCGTTCGATCAGCGAGGGGTTGATCCACAGGCCCAGCCGCTCGGACGCTTCCATCACCGGCTTCATCGCCTGGATGATGCCCTTTTCGTCGCCGAATTTCATCTTCATGTAGGCGACATAATCCATGCCGGCGGCCGGCATCTGCGGATCAAGACGGAAAGGCTGCCAGGTGATCGCGAAGGGGTGTTCCGGGCGGCTTTCCAGCGCGTGGTCCAGTTCGGCCTTGCCGATCAGGCACCAGGGGCAGACCGGGTCGGCGAAAATGTCGAGACGAACTTGGGCGGTCATCAGCGATCCTTGCGATGGGCCTTTGGGCAAGGCTGGTAATACGGGACCGCTATTGCGGCTTCCCGGTATTCGCGCGGTTGGGCGCGGCGCGCAAGGGCCGGGCGTGCGGGCTGACGATTATCCGATCCGCAGCGCCGTCCGCAATTCGCCCCCCGTTCGCCCACACCATGCCGCACGAAGGGCGGGGGCCGGGCTCTCCTCATCCGTGACAAGAGCAAGCCGCAGGCTGGCCCAGGGTTTCCAGTCGGTGGCCAGCATCTGTGACAGGATCGCGGCGGGGGCGGCGATGATGCTGGCCCCGTGGCGTGACGCCAGCAGGGGCAATTGAGCCGAAGCAAGGCCCGCTGCGGGGATCAGAACTGTCGCCCCCGATGCCAGCGGTGCGAGCAAGCCGAGCTCCGGTGACAGCGCTTCGTCAGCCGCCATCACGTGCAGCAATCGGTCCTGCCCGGACAGGCCCAGGTTCTGGGCGATTTGAGGGAGGCTGGCAGCAGACCCGTGGCGGCGGACCAGCGGCGCGCCTTGGGAAAACACCAGATAGGCCGGCGCCTCTGCATCGCGGTCGGCGAACCCGGCAGCGGGCAGGGATTCGAACCCGGCAAGCGCGCGGGGATCAAGTCTGCAAGGGGGCTGCCTTGGCACCGGCAGGCTGGCATCAGCCAAGATCATCGCCGGTTCAAGCGCCGCAATCGCGTCCCGAAGGTCACGCGGATCCGGTCGGGGCGGCAACGCGGCTGGCAGGATTCCCGCTGCAATTGCCCCCAGAAAGGCCACGGCAAGATACGGTCCTTGCGCAAGCGGCAGCAGCAGCCGGTCGCCTGGGCGCAATCCCGCTTCGGTCAGGCCCGTCGCCGCGCCAAGGCCCGCGCGGCGCAGGCGCGCATGCGACCAGCGATCAGCCCGGCTCAGGCTAAGCGCCGAAAGCGCCAGCCGGTCCGGCAGGCCAGCGCCCGCGCGAAGGATTTCTTCGGAAAGGTTCATTCAATTTTCCAATCGCGCAATGCGCGGCCTGATAACCAATTGTCGGTGATCAGAAAAACAAACGCAGTTGCACAAGGTCCGGAATATCGTGAGCCCGGTTTCGCAAAAAGAAACGGCCCGTCCAAGACGGGCCGTTTCCTGTTCGCCAACCTGCTGCTCAGAGCAGTTTCAGATCCGAAGCCGAGCTGCGGCCGTCGCGGCCGGATTGCAGTTCGTAAGCGATCTTCTGGTTGTCGTTGAGGCCCGTCAGGCCCGCACGCTCGACAGCCGAGATGTGCACGAACACATCTTTGCCGCCGTCGTCGGGCGCGATGAAGCCATAGCCTTTGGTGGCGTTAAACCATTTCACGGTGCCGGTAGCCATAATACCGTCTCTCCTTCAAGTCACCCGGGGCGTAATTGCTGGCCGGGGCCGTGCAGCCCTTTCCCGTAAGTCCGGCTGCCCCGTGAAGGGAGGCGGTAGAAAGTCGTGCTCACGCGTCCGAGAGGATGAACGATTCCCAAAAAAACGCAAGCAATAAAAGGCCGAGCACTCTGATAAGAAATCAGAACGCACGGCCGGCTTGGCAATTTGTCGCTGATCCTTGCTGATTGTCAGCGCAGATCCGGTGGGGTCGCTTCGGTTCGTAGAGACCCGACTGCTTCGTCAAGTGACAAGGACTCACTACCCTGTTTGTCGAGGCGGCGCAAAGAAACGCTGCGTTCCTCGACCTCTTTCAATCCGATCGCCATGATGACCGGTACTTTGCCGAGCGAATGCTCGCGCACCTTGTAGTTGATCTTCTCATTGCGGGTATCGGCTTCGGCGCGCAAACCGGCGGCGCGCAGCGCCTCGACGACTTCATGGACGTAATCATCTGCGCCCGAGACGATAGAGGCAACGACAATCTGACGCGGTGCGAGCCAAAGCGGCATTTTACCCGAATAGTTTTCGATCAGGATGCCGATGAAACGCTCGAAGCTGCCCAATACGGCGCGGTGCAGCATGACGGGCATGTGCTTGTGGCCATCCTCGCCCACATATTCCGCGCCAAGGCGCTGGGGCAGGTTGAAGTCGCATTGGAAGGTGCCGCACTGCCATTCGCGGCCGATTGCGTCGGTCAGCTTGAAGTCCAGCTTCGGGCCGTAGAAGGCGCCGTCGCCCGGATTGACCTCATAGGGCAGTCCGAGATGCTCGATGGCGCCCGAAAGGGCGGCCTCGGCCTTGTCCCAGATCTCGTCCGAGCCGACGCGGACATCGGGTCGGGTCGACAGCTTGATGTCGAACTTCTCGAAGCCCAGATCCTTGTAGACCGAGGAGAGCAGGCTGATGAAGCCCGCGCATTCCGCCTCGATCTGGTTCTCGGTGCAGAAGATGTGGGCGTCATCCTGGACGAAGCCACGCACCCGCATCAGGCCGTGCATCGAACCCGAGGATTCATAGCGGTGGCAGGAACCGAATTCCGCCAGACGCAGAGGCAGGTCGCGATAGGACTTCAGGCCCTGGTTATAGACCTGGACGTGGCAGGGGCAGTTCATCGGCTTCAGCGCGTTGACGCGCTTTTCCTTGGCGCCTTCTTCGTCCACCTCGACGATGAACATGTTCTCGCGATAGGCTTCCCAGTGGCCCGACTTCTCCCACAGGATGCGGTCGACGACCTGCGGCGTTTTGATCTCCTTATAGCCCGCGCGGATAAGGCGGCGGCGCATATAGGCCTCAAGCTCGCGATAGATCGTCCAGCCGTTCGGATGCCAGAAGACCATGCCGGGCGCTTCCTCCTGGAAATGGAACAGTTCCATTTCCTTGCCCAGCTTGCGGTGGTCGCGCTTGGCGGCTTCCTCCAGCATGGTCAGGTGCGCCTTGAGGTCGTCGCGGTTCTTGAACGCGACGCCATAGATGCGCTGCAGCATGGGGCGCGAGGCATCGCCCAACCAATAGGCGCCCGCGACATGGGTCAGGCGGAAGGCATCGGCCGGAACCTGGCCGGTATTCTGCAGGTGCGGTCCGCGGCAAAGATCCTGCCAGTCGCCGTGCCAATACATCCGCAGCGGCTCGCCCTCGGGGATGCGGTTGATCAGCTCGACCTTGAAGGGCTCGCCCTTGGCTTCGTAATGCGCGATGGCGCGGGCGCGGTCCCAGACCTCGGTGCGGACCGGGTCGCGGGCGGCGATGATCTGCTTCATCCGCTGCTCGATCTGGCCCAGGTCGTCGGGGGTAAAGGGCTCGGCGCGGTCGAAATCATAGAACCAGCCCTGATCGCGGACCGGGCCAATGGTGACCTTCACGTCCGGCCACAGCTCCTGCACGGCGCGCGCCATGATATGGGCAAGGTCGTGACGGATCAGTTCCAGCGCGGGCGCATTGTCCTTCATCGTGTTGATCGCGATCTTGCCCGATTTCTCGATCGGCCATTGCAGGTCGATATGCGCCCCGTCGAGACTGGCCGAAATCGCGTTCTTGGCAAGGCTGGGGGCAATCGAGGCCGCGACCTCGGCGGCGGTGATGCCAGAGGGATAGTCGCGCGAATTGCCATCGGGGAAGGTCAAGGAAATCTGGGACATGCGTGTCCTCCTCGTCGGTTTGGCGCCCACGGAACGCCCGGTTGCGGGTTATGTACTGAAAACTCGGGAAAAATCCGGTTTGGTCACCGACGTTGGGACGCGCAACGGTATATGCCCTGTTTCCACGCGTCTGTTATCGCAGCTGGCTGGGATGGTATAGTCAATATTTGCTTTGATCGCCGCATGGGCCATTGATCCCGCAATCTCGGGTCGCGCAGAACCGTGCCCCGATGGTGCCGCCGGTGACGATCTTCCATGACGCGGACGCCTGCATGGGCAAGGGAGACATGTTCGTCAAACCCTTGATGCACAGCCTTGCAAATATAGCGCCCTGCGCAGTCGTGACAAAATTCTGATGCAGATTTTTGTAATTGACTCGCATTTCAATGGTCGCAAACATCATTGCACAGCTTTGCGAGCAAGCTGCCCTTCACAGGGATAGGGAGGAAAGAAATGAAAATCAAGATACTGGCCGCCCTGCTGGGGTCGGCCGCGCTTTCGCCTGCAGTCGCTCAGGCGGCAGAACTCAACCTGATCTGCTCGGCGGATGTGGTCATCTGCGAAAAACTTGTCGGTGCTTTCGAAGCCGGGCATTCGGACATCAATGTGAACATGGTCCGCCTGTCCTCGGGCGAAACCTACGCCAAATTGCGGGCCGAGGCGCGCAACCCGCAGACCGATCTGTGGTGGGGCGGGACCGGTGACCCCCATCTTCAGGCGGCGGCCGACGAGTTGACCGCGGAATACAAGTCCCCCAGCCTGCCGCAGTTGCAGGACTGGGCGGTCAAGCAGGCAGAGGTTTCGGGCTATCGCACCGTGGGCGTCTATACCGGCGCGCTCGGCTGGGGCTACAACACCGACATCTTTGCCAAGAAGGGCTTGAAGGAACCGGCCTGCTGGGCGGATTTGCTGGATCCCGGCCTGAAGGGCGAAATCCAGATCGCCGATCCGAACTCCTCCGGCACGGCCTATACCGCGCTGGCGACGCTGGTGCAGATCATGGGCGAGGACAAGGCCTTCGACTATCTGAAGGCGCTCAACAAGAATGTCTCGCAATATACGAAATCAGGTTCCGCTCCCGTGAAGGCGGCTGCGCGCGGCGAGACGGGGCTGGGCATCGTCTTCATGCACGACGCGGTGTCGCAGACCGTCGAAGGCTTCCCGATCAAGACGATCGCCCCCTGCGAGGGCACTGGCTTCGAGGTCGGTTCGATGTCCCTGGTCGAGGGGGCCCAGAACCCTGACGAGGCCAAGGCCTTTTACGAATGGGTGCTGACGCCCGAGGCGCAGAACCTGATGCCAGAGGCCGGGTCGTTCCAGATCCCGTCGAACAAGGCCGCGACCACCGCCAAGGAGGTGCCCGACCTGTCAAAGATAAAGCTGATCGACTACGATTTCGCCAAGTTCGGTTCAGCCGATGAGCGCAAGCGGCTGCTGACTCGCTGGGATTCCGAGATCGGCGGCCGTGCCGGTCAATGACCATGACTGCGCAAGAGCGGCATCAGGCCGCTCTTGCACATGCGATCGGGTCCGCGATGAACCGTGACAACAGGCGGCTGGACTGGCTTCTTGTCGCAGCGACCTTCGCAATTCTGGTGCTGCCCTGGTACCGGGTGCGTGCGGGCTTCTTTGGCTTCAAATGGATCGGCGACCTTTTCAGCCGTCCCGAGTTGATGCCCGGCGCTGCGCAGGCCGCACTGGGGCGATGGCAACTTTGGCCAGTCGTTCTTCTGCTGGCGATCGCGGGTGCCCTGCGTTTTTCCCGTTCGCCGGGGCCGTCGCGGGGGCGGGCAATGATCTGGCTTGGCTGGGTCGGGTTGGGCTGGCTGACGGTCCAGGGGCTCGCCATCGGCACACGGGGATGGAACTGGGATCTGCTGGAGCGGGTCTTCGGTGAAGTCTCCGGCCAGCAGGCCTTCGGGGCGGGGGCGGTCGTGCTGGGGGTCGCGTTTACCTGCCTGATCTCGTTTGGACTGGCAGAAAAGGGGACGCTGAAGGGCGATGCCTTTGTGCTGACCGCCATTGCGCTTCTGATCCTTCTGGTCGCGGTCTTCGTCTTTTACCCGATCCTGTCGATCTTCATCGGCGCCTTCCAGGATTTCGACGGCTCGTTCACCGCGGAAGGAGTGGCGCGCAACCTTGTCGACCCAAAGATCTGGAGCTTGTCCTGTCTGGCAGGGGGCTATTGCGGTGTCGCGTGGCGGACCTTTTTCCTTGCCATCTGCACAGCCACGGCATCAACGGCGCTTGGCCTTGCATTCGCGCTGGTCGCCACCCGCACCAACGTCCCCTTCAAGAAGGCATTGCGGCTTCTGTCGATCCTGCCGATCATCACCCCGCCATTCGTGGTGGGCCTTGCACTGATCATGCTGCTGGGCCGATCGGGCACGATCACGCAATTCGTGCAAACCATGACCGGTTTCGAACTGGGGCGGTGGCTTTATGGCCTGACCGGGATCTGGCTGGCGCAGGTTCTCAGCTTCACGCCCGTTTCGTTCCTCGTGCTGGTCGGCGTGGTCGAGGGAGTCAGCCCATCGATCGAGGAAGCCTCGCAGACGTTGCACGCGGATCGCTGGCGCACCTTTCGCCGAGTGTCGCTGCCGCTGATGGCGCCGGGTCTGGCCAATGCGTTCCTGATTGGTTTCATCGAAAGCATGGCGGATTTCGGCAATCCGATGGTGCTGGGCGGATCTGGTGGCGTGCTTTCAACAGAAATCTTCTTCTCGGTCGTCGGCGCTCAGAACGATCCGTCGCGCGCGGCTGTTCTGGCGGCCGTGCTGCTGCTTTTCACGCTTTCGGCCTTTCTGGCGCAAAGGCTTTGGCTTTCGGGCCGCAGCTTTGCCACCGTTACCGGCAAGGGCGACGGCGGCACGCATGCCCGGCTTCCTGCCCGCATCTCCTGGCCCATCACGATCATCGTCGCGGTCTGGAGCATGTTTACCCTTGTCATCTATGCGATGATCCTTTTCGGCGGCTTCGTGAAGCTTTGGGGGCTCGACCATACCCTGACGCTGGAACACTATGCCGAGGCACTCGGGATCAGCTGGAACAACGGCCTGCACTGGACCGGCGTCGCCTGGAACAGCTTCTGGACGACCATGCTGATCGCGCTGATGGCTGCGCCCCTTACGGCTGCGGTCGGGCTGTTGACGGGGTGGCTGATCGCGCGGCAACGCTTCCCCGGCAAGGGCCTTTTCGAATTCGCCCTGATGATGAGCTTTGCCATTCCGGGCACGGTCATCGGCGTCAGCTACATCATGGCCTTCAACCTGCCGCCGATCCAGATGACCGGCACGGCGCTGATCCTGATCGTCTGCTTTGTGTTCCGAAACATGCCCGTTGGGGTGCGTGGCGGCGTGGCGGCCATGGCGCAGATCGACGCCAGCCTTGATGAAGCCTCGCTGACGCTTGGCGCGGGGTCGGGCCGCACGCTTCGCCGGGTGATCCTGCCACTGCTGCGCCCGGCCATCCTTGCTGCGCTGGTCTACAGCTTCGTGCGGGCTGTCACCTCGATCTCGGCGGTGATCTTTCTTGTTTCGGCCAAGTACAACATGGCGACGGCCTATATCGTCGGGTTGGTCGAGAATGGCCGTTACGGCGTGGCGATCGCCTATTCCTCGGCACTGATCCTTGTGATGCTTACCGTCATCGGGCTGTTCCAGTTCCTGGTGGGTGAACGCAGACTGCGCCGGTCCGGTGCGACAACCAGAAAGACCGCAACATGACCTCAACCGAACGGGGATCGGTGGAATTCCGCGCCGTGACAAAAGCCTATGGCGCATTCGTTGCGGTTCCTGGTCTGGATCTGAAGATCAACGCGGGCGAACTGGTCACACTGCTGGGGCCATCGGGCTGCGGCAAGACCACGACGCTGAGGATGCTGGCGGGATTGGAGACACCGACATCGGGCACCATCCTGATCGGCGGTCAGGACGTGACGAGGCTGCCGCCGAACCGCCGCGACGTGACAATGGTGTTTCAAAGCTATGCATTGTTTCCGCATATGAGCGTGCTGCAGAACGTGGCCTATGGGCTTGAATCCAGTGGCATGGCGCGGGCAGAGGTGGCAGAGGCCGCAAAAGCGGGACTCGATCTGGTGGGTCTGGCGGGTCTGGGAGGACGGCTGCCGTCCGAGCTTTCGGGGGGGCAGCAGCAGCGCGTGGCCGTGGCGCGCGCACTGGTCCTGAAGCCCCAAGTCCTGCTTCTGGACGAGCCGCTCTCCAACCTCGACGCGCGTCTGCGTCGCCGTGTGCGCACCGAGATCCGCGAGCTTCAGCAGCGCCTGGGCTTCACGGCCGTCTATGTGACCCACGATCAGGACGAGGCACTGGCGGTTTCGGACCGCATCATCGTGATGAATCAGGGCCGGATTGCACAGGACGGCGCTCCGCGCGAACTTTACCAGCACCCCGCATCGGAGTTCATCGCGGATTTCATCGGCGAGGCGAATGTCGTCGCGTGCGAGGTGCTGGGGTACGAGGACGGAAAGAACCGCGTCAGCCTTGGGGGGTTGATGGTAGAACTGCCGGGCCCGCCTGCGCGCATCGGTCCCGCAAAGGCGGCTCTGCGTCCGAATGCCCTGTCCATCTCCGCCGCCCGGACGGCGTCCGATGCCGAGGTCCTGCCGGGCAAGGTGCAAAGTTCAGCCTATCTGGGCGATTATGCGGAATACGAAGTTGAAACTCCTGTTGGGCGGATTTTCCTGGTGGACAGAGGGGATACGGCCGACCCGCTGCGTCCCGGCAGCGAGGTCGTCATGGCATATCTGCAGCGTGGCATTGCCTTGATCGGGCAATCATGAACGCTGGAATGCCTGAGAGGATGCAACGACCCGCGATCTGGATCAGTCAGCGTCCATGCGACGGTGCATAAGGGACCGCGCGATTGCCGGGCGTTGTCAATGTGGCTAGGGAGAGGGGGGCTTTGCGCCCCCGTCGCGCGCCGCGCGACTCCCCCGCAGGGTATTTGGGAAACGGTGAATGACAGAGTTTCTGGATGGTCCGCATGGCCGCCTGGCCTATTGCCGAGCCGAGGGGCAGGGCCCCGGCGTGGTGTTTCTGGGTGGTTTTCGATCCGACATGCAGGGAACCAAAGCCCTGTGGCTGGAGGAATGGGCGAGGACTCACGGTCAAGCCTTTTTGCGATTCGACTATTCCGGGCATGGCGCGTCGGATGGCGCGTTCGAGGATGGCTGCATCGGCGACTGGCTGGCTGATGCGCGCGCGATCCTTTCCCTGACCACCGGGCCGCAGGTTCTGGTCGGATCGAGCATGGGCGGCTGGATCAGCCTGCTACTGGCTCGCGCCTTGCCCGAGCGCGTGGCGGGCCTGGTGACCATCGCCGCCGCACCCGATTTCACCGAACGCGGCTTCTGGCCCGAATTCACCCCGGCCCTGCGCGAGGAACTGCTGCGCGAGGGGCAGATCCTTCGGCCCAGTGAATACGGCGATCCCTATGTCATCACGCGCCGCCTGATCGAGGACGGACGCAACCACCAGGTGCTGGCCGAGCCGCTGGAGTTGCCATTCCCCACCCGATTCCTGCAAGGGACCGCGGACGAGGATGTTCCGGTTCACTGGGCGACGGATCTGCTGGCACATGCCACGGGCGCGGATATGCGGCTGCTTCTGGTCAAGGGCGCCGATCATCGATTCTCGACACCTGAATGCCTGGATCTGATCGGCAATTCGGTGCAGGAAGTGCTGGCGCGCGCCCGCTAGGCCGCGCGCCTTGCCCTGCGGTCAGATGGCAAGCTTGCCATCTTCCTCATTCGGGGTGACGCGCCCGCAATCCGCCGGCTGACTGCCGCCGCGCCGACGCCGTGCCGGGGGCTCGCTGCTGAGATGTTCGTCGATGAAGTCGAGCACCAGCGGACGGATGTTCAAGCGCCAGCTTTTCCCGGCGAAGATGCCGTAATGCCCGGCATTCGGCTCCAGGTGCTGGACCTTGCGTTCGGGCGGGACGCTGCTGCACAGGTCCAGCGCCGCGACGCATTGGCCGGGGGCCGAGATGTCGTCATTCGCGCCCTCGACCGTCATGATCGCGACATCGCGGATCGCCTTGATGTCGACCTTGCGGCCGCCCACCGTGAATTCATTCCGCGCGATCTGATTCTCCTTGAAGATGCGCTGCACCGTCGAGAGATAGAATTCGGCCGTCATGTCCATGACGGCCAGGTATTCGTCATAGAACCGGTTGTGGCGGTCGCCGTCCGACGCCTCGCCCCGCGCTTCGGCGAAGATCTGGTCGATGAAGGCATTGGCGTGGGTATCGGCATTCATCGCGATGAATGAACTGAGCTGCGCAAGCCCCGGATAGACCATGCGTCCCGCGCCGCGATACTTGAAGCCGACCTGCTGGATCAACAGGAGGTCGAGTTCGCCCATCGTCATACGGTGGCCGAAATCGGTCACTTCGGTCGCCTTGGCGTCGGGATCGATGGGACCGCCGATCAGGATCAGGGAGCGGGGCTGATGTGCCGGATCCTCGGCTGCGAGCAGGGCGGTCGCGGCCAGGGCCAGCGGCGCGGGCTGGCAGATCGCGATCATGTTCGTGCCGGGGCCAAGGTGGCGCAGGAAATCCACCAGATATTGGGTGTAATCCTCGACATCGAACTTGCCGGCGCTGACGGGAATGTCGCGGGCATTGTGCCAGTCGGTGACATACACCTCGCAATCGGGCAAGAGCGAGGTGACGGTCGAGCGCAGAAGCGTCGCGTAATGGCCCGACATCGGTGCGACAAGCAGCACACGTCGGGGCATCGGGTCTCGACGCGCCACGCGGAAATGGACGAGGTCGCCGAAATCGCGCTTCAGCACCGGCTCGACATAGACGATGTGATCCTGCCCGTCCTCGGACACGATGGGGGGGAGGTTCCAGTCGGGCTTGATGACCATGCGGGAAAAGCTTCGCTCGGTCACACGGCCCCAGGCCGATATCAGCTTGAACATCGGATGCGGCATCAGCGCGAAAGCCGGATAGGAGCCGAAGGCCCGTGCCGTCGCGCCGAGCCACTCATTCGTGTTCCGGATCGTTTCCATCGCGTCGTAGGAAACGATCCCCTTTGCGCCCTTGTAAGTCGCCATCCTATGTACCTGTATGCGTTAGAGGCACGCCGAGCAGGACACGGCTTTACCTGCGTTTCGGGACAGGCATAATGATTTTACGCCGATGGAGGATTGTCAATTATGGCCGACAGGAACGACAAATCCGGCAAGCCGCCGCGCAACAGGACTGCGGCCGGAACGGGCAGTCGTGCGGGCAGCCGCTCCTCCAGCGGGAAGTCCGAAAAGAGCACGTCAGGCGAATCCGCGCCCAAGCCTGCTGCCGCCGAAGTGATGAAGAAAACCTCTGCCGCGCGGTCCCGCAGCAAGGTCAAGGTCGCCGATCCGGTTGCGGCAAAACCTGCCGTGAGTGCTGCGCCCGCCAAATCTGCACCAGTCAAATCTGCGGCGGCCAAGGTCAAGGGCAAGGCGGCGGGCACGACGCTCACTGCCAAGTCGCCGGATCGGGGGGGTGCCGCCAGCCGCGCCCATTCGCCCGAGCGCAGCGATACCCGCACGACCACGCATCGCAAGCCGGGGCGGGCAGGCAAGGCTGCCAAGACCGCCGCCGACAGCCCGTCCCCCGAGTCTGTGGCGCCCGATACCCTGGCCCCCGACACCGGGGCGCGGACCGGGACCAGCGCTTCGCCGCGCGGCGAACCCGCCGCGCATCCGCATGGCGCGACGGAGTTCATGGAAGCCGCGTTTGGCCCGCACAGCCGTCTGCCCGAACAGCTTGCCCAGAACATCGAGCGCATCGAGTCGCTGACTCAGCGCCTCGTCAGTGCGCTGGCCACGCGTGAGCCGAAGAATCCGGGGGTCGAAGCCCCCGGTCCCGACCTGTTCACTGCTGCTGCCTCGGCCTGGGTCAAGTTGCTGGCCGAGCAGCCCGAACGGGTGCTGAGCCAGCAGGTCGGCTATTGGGGCGAGACGCTGCGCCATTTCGCCGAGGCGCAGGCGGCACTTGCCCGAGGGACATTCCGCGCGCCCCCCCATGAGGGGCCAAAAGACCGGCGCTTTTCAAACCCTCTGTGGGAAAGCCATCCGTTCTTCAATTTCATCAAGCGACAATACCAGATCAATGCCGATGCCATGCGCAAGGCGGCCAGCGATCTTGACGTGTCGAACATGACCGACCGGCGCCGGATCGAATGGTTCACCCGGCAGATCATCGACATGATGGCGCCGACGAACTTTCTTGCGACCAATCCTGACGCGCTGGAGAAAGCCCTTGCGACCGAGGGTGAAAGCCTCGTCAAGGGGCTTGAGAATCTTGTCCAGGATGTCGAGGCTCATGGAGGCGAGATGATCGTCTCGCTTGCCGATCGCGATGCGTTCCGGGTCGGCGAGGACCTGGGCGCGACGCAAGGCACCGTCGTTGCCCGCACCCCGTTGTTCGAGCTGATCCAGTACAAGCCCACGACAGAGCAGGTCCATGAAATCCCGCTGGTGATCTTTCCGCCCTGGATCAACAAGTTCTACATCCTGGACCTGAAGCCTCAGAACAGCCTGATCAAGTGGATCGTGGATCAGGGCCACACCTTGTTCGTCGTCGCCTGGAAGAACCCCGACCCATCCTATGGCGACACAGGGATGGACGACTATGTCCGCGCCTATCTCGAGGTCATGGACCGGGTGCTGGATCTGACGGACCAGCCCAAGCTGAATGTGATCGGCTATTGCATCGCGGGCACGACGCTGGCCTTGACCCTGTCGCTTCTGAAGCAGCGCGGGGACGACCGGGTGAACTCTGCCACCTTCTTCACCACGCTGACCGATTTCTCGGATCAGGGAGAGTTTACTGCCTTCCTGCAAGAGGACTTCGTGTCCGGCATCGGGCAGGAGGCGTCGCGGACCGGTGTCCTCAGTTCGCAGCTGATGACGCGGACCTTCAGCTTCCTGCGCGCCAACGACCTGATTTGGGCGCCCGCGATCCGAAGCTACATGATGGGCGAGCGCCCCCCGGCTTTTGATCTGCTGTTCTGGAACGGGGACGGGACCAACCTGCCGGGTCGCATGGCGATGGAATATCTGCGCGGCCTTTGCCAGCAGAACACCTTCGTGAACGAGGGGTTCGAGCTTTTCGGATTGCCGCTGAGTGTTCGCGACGTGACAGTGCCGCTTTGCGCCATCGCCTGTGAAACCGATCACATTGCCCCCGCGCGGGACAGCTGGCGGGGCGTGTCGATGATGGGGTCGGCAGACAAGACCTTCATCCTGTCCGAGTCGGGACATATCGCCGGGATCATCAATCCGCCGGGCAAGAAGAAATACGGCCATTACTTGTCGGATCGCGGCTTTGACGACGGGTTCGATCCCTGGCGCGAACAGGCAAGCTTCCATGAAGGCAGCTGGTGGCCCACCTGGGGGGACTGGCTTCGCCCCCATGCGGGTGGATTTGTCTCGGCCCGCGACCCCGGAGAGGGGATGGGCCCGGCACCCGGTCTTTATGTCCACGAAAGGGCCTGACAAATTTTTTGCTGCACCGCGGCGAAAAATGTTGAATTGCTGCAGTGCAGCATTTATATTCGGTCTCGTAGGTTATTCACCGGCGCCCTGAGATCCTGCGCGCCGATCCAGGAGATGGAAAATGGTCAAGACCCCTGACTTCACCAAAACCATGCAAGAGATGATGGCGAAATTCCCGGTGGACACCTCGTCCTTCCAGGACGCGTTCAAGTCGCAGACCGCGCTGGGCGAGAAGATGGCCAAGGTTGCGCTGGCCGCGGCAGAACGTTCGACCGAGATCTCGGCCCAGTGGGCCAAGGATACCATCGCACGCGTGGGCGAACTGACCAGCTCGAAGGAAGAGCCGTCGGAATATGCCAAGGCTGTCGGCGACTTCGCCTCGGCCGCTGCCGAGATGGCTGCCGAGCACATGGCCGCCTTTGCCGAGGTGGCGAAGAAGGTCCAGATGGACACCGTCGACCTGATGCTGACCGCCGGCAAGGACATCGCGACCGAAACCCAGAAAGCTGCGGAATCTGCCGCGCGCGAGACTCAGGCCGCCGTCAAGAAGGCCGCCAGCGTCGCCTCTGGTCAGACCGCCAAGGCCTGATCCGTTTCCTGCCGCGGGGCGGTCCGCCGCCACCGCCGCAAGGATGATGCACCGTCCGGGCCAGGAATGGCCCGGCGATTTTCTTTGCAATTCGACGGCCGTTTTCCCATCATGCTGCAAATGCATCGCTGGAGGTTTCATGGCCGAGCTTGACAATACCGCGCCCCTTTTGATCAAGCGCTATGCCAGCCGGCGCCTCTACAATACCGAGACCAGCGATTACGTCACGCTTGAGGATATTTCAGGCTTCATCCGCGCCGGTCGCCAGGTCCAGATCGTGGACCTGAAAAGCGGCGACGATCTGACCCGCCAGTATCTGCTGCAGATCATTGCCGAACATGAAAGCCGCGGCGAAAACGTCTTGCCGATCGAGGTCCTGACCGATCTTGTGCGCAGCTACACCACCCAGGCCCAGTCGGTTGTACCGCAATTCCTTGCCGCCAGTTTCGAGATGCTTCGCGAAGGCCAGTCGAAGATCATGGAAAACATGTCGACCTTTCCCAACCCCATGTCGACCATGCCCGGCTTCGAGGCGCTTCAGCGCCAACAGCAGCTTTTCCTGAAGGCGCTGACCGCCGGTTGGGCCGCGGGCACCGGTCCCGGAATGGAAGAGGATGAGCCGGCGACCACAGGACGCAGCAGTGCCGGCAGGTCCGCCGACCCATCCGACATGGATGAGATCCGTCGGCAACTCGCGGAACTTCAGAAACGAATTTCGAAACTCTGACGGCTTGCGCAGGTCCGTAGATCACGCTAGACGGACCGCCACGGACAGTTGGCCGAGTGGTCGAAGGCGCACGCCTGGAAAGTGTGTAGGCGGGGAACCGTCTCGAGGGTTCGAATCCCTCACTGTCCGCCACCATCCCCAGAGACGACAGTAAATACATTCGGTTAACGAAACGCTGTGCTGACGTTTGCGAACCAGAACGTGAACCAGTCAAAGGCGATGTAGTACGCCTTGGTGGCGAGATGAAGCGGTCCCCGAGTGGTTTGGCGCGCAGCCCGAGACGCCGCCGCAAGTGAAATTGCGAATTCTGGAAGGGTAGGGCGAATGCTGCGCCGTTTGCGGGGCTGAGTTCACCGCGGCACGGCAGCCCGAGTTCAACCATGAGCGCGCCCCAGTGAGTTGCGGTCAGAACCGGGAAGGCGATGGCGCGGTACCCACGGCATCCTTTGCGGTGACGAAAACGTCTTCCGTCCGCGCCGGGATAGCCTGATTTCTTCGTTTCAGGTTGTTGGAGCCGCCCTGTCAGGAAGGTTGTCGGGCCGGACTTTGTTTCGCGGACCGAATGATAATCTTACTCGGCTATCTACGCCACCGCTTCCCACTTTAAGTCGGCGCTGAAAGAGCGCGTTCCCGACACGGCCTGATTGCAGATCCCTTGCGAGAATCCTAGCACCTGCTAATCTCAAAGATAAAGTTCGATTGCATTACGACAGGAGGACTGACATGGCAAACTTGGACAAAGACTATTTCCGTGCGGTGAACAAGTCGTCGATGGACCTGGCGAGTTGGAAATTATACGCAGGCGAGTATTTTCAAGGCGTCCTGGACGGCGATATTGAAAAGCGCAGCTGGACGGTTAACGTAAAAGGCTCCGATGGCAGCAAGAAAACCGAAATCCGATCTCGCCAGGACTGGGCAATACGGGGTGGAACGATCGCTGAGGGCGCCGGGACGTCCATTCACGACGTAAGCGACACGATGTCCCCACCTTACCTGTGGAAGTATTTCAAGATGCCAAGCGGCACCCCCGTACCCGCGACATTGAAGGTCGTGCAGCGCGGCAGGGATGCGCATCACTATCAGATTGAAGTTGCAACCGGTGGTAAGCTCACACCTGATACCTTGCGGGGCGCGCTTGACAATCTGGCGCGTGCCTGCGTGGCCAGAGAAGTGGAATTGAGCAAATAGAACTGACGGGGCGCCAGGAGAAAGCCATGATCGAGATTAGTGTTCCCAGCCTGATCGTCGCGATCCAGGCCGTCCGTCGGCAGGCGGACGCCGAACGCGCCCAGCTCGAAGCGATGGATGAGGACGACGAGGATGCGGGGGATCTCTCGGTCTCTCTCTCCGATCTGGAGAAAACCCTTAACGAACTCCGCGGCGCTTATGACAAAGCCCGCGGAGAAGGGTATGATCTTCCGCCCTCGGGCAGTCTTTTCCTTTGAATATGGATGGCGGCGACTGGAAGGAGCTGCCACTTTTTCACCGGCAATTATGGTCCTTGCTCGGTGTTTCTAATATTTGGCCCAGTTGTTGAATATCCTTGCGGCACCAAAGTTCTGGCTTCTTCCGCCCAACCAAAGGCGCGCGCCATTGCGGGCCAGCACCTTGGCAATCGCGCCGACTATGGCTCCACTTTCGCCAAAAATTACGGCGGTCTTGTCTTTCAATAACATGAATCGCCCGTAGAAACTTGCATCAAACAAGCCCTGGTGGCTTGGTGGGCTGATGATTGGTAACACTTATCGGGGCAGGATTGCTCTGCCGCACACTCGTCGGAGCTGTTCGGCGAAAGGCGGGCGCTTCTGATCCCGCGCGACGCGATGTTTCGAGACGATGTGCGCTATTCCCAGTTCTCTCAAAGCCTTGGTATTTCAAACGGTCTGGTTGCTGCCGGATTGATGAAGTCCCGTGCCGGTGCCGGTGCAGGCAAGATCACGGGGCGCGAGTATTACCTGGCCGACAAGGGGTGGAATCTGAAGCCGTTCGAAATGGCGCTCACCCAGTGGGGGTAGGTGGCTTGGGCCTCGTCCGGTCATCTTTGTCCGTGATGTCGATTTGGCGCCGGTTGAACTGGACGTCCACTATGCGTCCAGCGGCGAGGAGGTTGCGCTGCGGCATGTCGTCGTGCGGCGGGGTGCGTTGGGCGGGAAGGCGAGTGGCTAGGGCAGGTCCTGTCAAGTGAACGAATAGCCCAACCTTTGTTCAGTCTCATGGTCCAGCTCGGCCCGGACAAAGGCGCGGTCGGAGTCGTAATAGGTGGCGGTGGCATCGCGGCGGTCGCCCTGGATGCTGCGCTGGGTCATTTCGCCCAACCTGCGGGCCGGGACGAAGAACTCGCCCTGGTTCATCGCGATGCCAAACAGGTCGCAGATCTGGCCGACTGTGTCCTGGGGCTGGAGGGTGAGGTCTTCGTGCCGGATCAGGGCGACGTTGCATCTGCGTTCAAGCACGCCAAGGAAGGCCGCGTTTTTCAGATTGCGCAACCGGACCGGGTTCGCGGGCGGAAGACCGGTGATCGGGTGACGGTCGCCCTGGACCGGCAGGCCCAGCGATCGCCGCCGACCGACGGCATTCATCGCGCCGGGCATGTCCATGACGGTTTCCCAAGGTGCGCGCAGGAATTCGGAAAATGTCACGTTCACGCGGGCATCCGGCACATGCCAGGGTTTAGCATACATGCTGCGCAGCCAGGTCTCGGGGTCGCGGAAGCAGATGACCAGCAGGTCGTCGCGCAGGACCGAACTGAACTGCGGGAAGGAATGCTTCCAGCCATAGTCCCGCGTCCGCTCCAGCCCGGTATTGCGGGCCAGCAGAACGTCCATGAAATTTGTCCCGCAGGAGCGTTCGCCCAGCACCTGGAAACGCTTGAGGGGGGCAGGGTATTCCCGCTTCCATGCGATCGGGGCGGTCACAGGATGCCCTCGAACCGCGTGGGAATGCGATAGGGTCCACGGCGGGGATCCTTCCACATGAACCTGCCGCCGCGCGACTTGTAATTGTCGATCTGGCCGGTGCGGAAAGCCTCGACAAGCTCGGGCGTCAGCTCCGGGCAGTCCTTTGCATCCGCCAGCTTCAGGGCGCGGGCAAGCCTGACATCCCGGTCCGTCCAGGTGCCGATGCCATGCTTGGTGCCGTGCTCGTTGAAGGATTGGACCATTGCGGCCCGATCCTTGGCCAGCTGCCCCGAGACGTCGACATCGAAGAAGCGGAAATGGAAAAGGAAGATCGCGGGATCGATCTCCCATTCCTCACCCGCCAGGGAATGCTGGGTGCCGCCATTGGGCTGACGGCGGAAGATGCAGGGCTTGGAGTAGGTTCCGTCAAGAAACCCGAAGCTGCGCTGGCCAAGGATGGGGCGGGACATGTCCACCGGATCCTTTTCGACGCGGCGGCGCTGGACCACGTCGAAACCAAGTGGGGACAGGGCGGGCCCCTCGAACGGATGGGCGTCAAGATGCTCGGCCAGACTGGTGCCCGCCGCCGGGTCCATCACGACGAATTCGTCGCAGTCCAGCGTGATGACATGCCGGTAATAGCCGCGCAGGGCACCGGCAAGGCCGAAGAAAAGCTGCCTGCGCGCGTCTTCGAAGCCGGCGCCGGTCGGGTCGAAGGGCAGGGTGATGACCGAGCATCCTTCCGCGATCCGGCGCAGCTCAGCATCCTCGCCGTGCAGAAAGACATGCAGTGCGCTGCGGCTGGCGACGTGGCCGGAATGATGCGCGATCCACTTGGCCAGCATCGCATGGTCGCCGCGCACCATCGTGACAAAACAGATCGGCTCGACGCTCATGCATTCCTCCCCCGGATCGATTCCATCTGGGATACTTTCCGGGCGCCGGCTTCCGCAACCCGGCATTCGGACCGATGTGGCGCCTGTGGCTTTCCGCGCGACATGTCCAAAGGAAAGGGGATCAAGTCGGCGTGAGGTTCCGGCCCCCGATGTTTCTGTTGGTTCTGCAATGGTCTAGGAGTCACGGCAGGGAGAGTGTCTCCTGCAAAGACAGGCAAACGCCTGTCAGGGCCGTCGCCGTGCGCGCGATGATTGGAAAAGACATGAAATTCTATAATTTCAGAACGCATTCCGGCGTCAGGTTTTTCAGTCCACCGACCAGTCTGCTGTCCAAGAAGCCGCTGGGTGACGTGGTTGCCCATAACATCACTACCCACGAAAATCGTCGTGAGGTTCTGGATGAACATGCCGACGGCTATTACTGGCACCGCCGGATGTCATCGGCATTCCAGCTTCGCACATCGATGGTCGAGGTCGCGAAACCGGGGATCAAGCGGAAATCCATGGCTTCGGATGACCGGGTCATCCTGAACGGGGCAGCGGGCATCCGCGCGAGAAAGGCCTTTGAGCGCCAAGCAGAGGACGCGTCGAAATGTGCCGCCTTTCTTCAGGATTACTGGAG
The DNA here is from genome assembly GCF_031854425.1 of Paracoccus broussonetiae. Lineage (NCBI taxonomy): Bacteria > Pseudomonadati > Pseudomonadota > Alphaproteobacteria > Rhodobacterales > Paracoccaceae > Paracoccus > Paracoccus broussonetiae. The sequence goes on from NZ_JAVRQI010000005.1 coordinate 282,179, forward strand.
TGAGCGTCAGGATCCGCAGGCGGTCGAACTGTCCAACGGCTTTTCCGGTCAATGCGTGATCGAATCCAAGAACTTCTTCAATTTCTTTCACTTCATGACCGAAAGCCTGCAGAAGGCTTCGTTCCCGGAAAGCCATGACGCGTCCATCAAATCGCTTCGCTTTGTCTCGCGCACGAACGAGATCCGACCGTTCGTCAAAAGCTGGCTTGAGGACTCGGGCCTGACCCGGCGCTTCAAGGTGCGCCTGGGAGCCTATCACGAAGGAGAGGACTTTTCGGGGAAAAGCATCGTTACCCCGCTTTCTGCCCAGCACTTGCTGTATCAGTTTTCCGGCGACCACCATGCCGCGATCGAGGCTGCCCAGCCCGCTGGCGGGAAATGGGCAGGATACGATGCTCATCCACATGCCGTGAAAATTCTGGCGCTGAACACCTTCGACGACACCCTTCTGGCCTTTCGGCAGCAGATGATCGATCTGGCCGGATCTCTGGTGAATCGGAAATGGGGATCGCGCATCTATGTCGCGCGCTCGGGCGACAAGGCGCGCAGCCGTGTGATGGAGGGAGAGGACGCGCTGATCGCGAAGCTGCAGAAGAACGGCTTCGAAGTCGTCTGTTTCGAGAACATGTCGCCCTTGGAACAGGTGAGGTGCGTCAGCGGCGCGCGCTGCGTCGTCATGCAGCACGGCGCGGGCATGTCGAACATGATCTTCGCGCGCGAGAATGCCCATTTCTTCGAGATCGGCACCTATCAGACAGCGATGGTCCGGTGGAAGGAATTCATCCCCCTCAGCCATGTCGCGGGCTGCCATTACCATCATATCTTCGCCAACATGGATTTCGGCGATGAAACCCACCCGGTCTTCGACGAAGATGGCTTGGTCGCGCCAAGGCTTGATGGCGATCTGGTCGAAAAGGTGGTCTCGATCATCAAGACCAGCCTGAAGGACAGAAACCCCGGTGGCCTGTCCGGGATGGTCCGGCAATGCGAGTATTTCGCCGGGCGCGAGGCATACAAACACGCCTACAGGCTGTTGGACGTTAATGCCGAGTTCTATGAAAATACGGGCGAGTACTGGATGATGCGCGCGCTCTTGAACGAGCGCACCTCGCATCCGAATGCCGCGGCAAACAATGCCTATCACGCCTGGACCATCTCTGGCGACGAAAGGGCTTGGACCGAATTCGTCAGGCTGTCCCGGGATGATGACCCGCGCCGGCACAGATACGCAATCAATACCTGAACCGCCTGGATTGAATTGGGCGGGTGCCACCACACACCCGCCCGATTCTGATTTCAGAATAGCGCCCAGATCTCATCTTGAACGTGCGCTGGCGCACAAAGCTGCACGCAAAGAGCATGGCTAGCGGAGAAAACTGTATCTTTCGGTTTAGTTTTCTTCTTTGGGGATCAGGTCGAGGTTGAAGAACTCGCCGTCATGATCGGCCAGCCGACTGATGCTGAAGATCCCGCTGCCATGTTTCATGGTGAAGTCGGGATCTTCGCAGGTGAAGCGGGCGATCCTGCGCCTTTGGTTCACCATGTTCCTGATGATCCGGTCCTCGATCACCTTGATCTCGACCTCGCGGCCATCAACGATCGCGATTTGTGAGGTCATGTTCCACCTTGCCCTTGAAAGCCGACAGGTCGCCATTGTGGCCGCAGGCGGCGGAGCAGATCAACTGCCTGAGCGGCGAAACTGTTTCAGCAACGGGGCCTGTTCGCCCCGGTCCGCAGCCCCAGCCGAAACGCATCCGGGTCCCGTATATGTACTGGGTGCGCCTGGCAGTCCGCAGTGGATCAAGAAGGGCGGGCCGGTGGCTCGAGGATGAGCATGGTAGGCCGTAGTGGCTGCTGAGCTAGCGACGATCCGTCTGTGTGGGGGGGGGGGGGGGGGGGCGGAAGGTCGGGCCATTCTACTGTTCGCAGGGGAGGGGGGTTCTGGACCGTCCCGGGTAATGGAAAAAGGCAGTGATTGCTGGGGAAATGGGGCGGG
>NZ_JAVRQI010000046.1:0-1473 GCF_031854425.1 Paracoccus broussonetiae
AGGCCGCCAGCGCTTGGGGTTCGTCCATCGAATCAACACCTCAATATATGTTGAATTGATAGGTCCGATCGGGCGTGAGGTTCAAGCACGTTATGGAAATTCTGCAGAAGCAAACGGCAGCTTTGAGCCCATAGCCGCCACTCAGCCATCTGTGCTATCGCGTCTCCATGAAGAAATACGGCCGCACCTTTCATCTGCCAATCTCACCGGGTGCCACCAGTGACGACAAGATTATGTTTTCACTCGAAGGCCTGATGATGGAGGACTTGGTCGTCACCGAATAAATGGACGGCGAGAACACGACCATTCACGCTGGCGGCTCTCATGCGCGCAGCCCAGACAGCCGCTATCATCCTTCCCGAGACTGGCTCAAAGCATTTGCGGCTGGGATTTCACCCTATCTGACAGCGGGCGAGCGTATTGTTGGTGAGAATGTCTTTGCTCGTCATTCGGTCGCTGATGATGCATTGCCATCATATTTTCTCGGCTTTGCTTGGATCGTCGGCGATGAGGTCCAGTCGTGGGTTCTGACACAGGCACGTTTTGAGGAGCTGGGAATCCAACCCGTTCCGTCGCTCTATCGAGGTCCCTATCGTGCAGGTCTGTTCGAAGACCTGACGCAGGCCCTCGACGTGACGAAACAAGAAGGTTTTGTGGCAAGGATCGCTGGCTCGTTCGCGGAAGCTGACATGCCCAGACGGGTAGGGAAATATGTCAGGAAGGGGCATGTCCAGTTAGAAACCCACTGGACGAAGGCGGAACTCATCCCCAATCGCCTGGCCGAGGCTTAACGGCAGCTCGGTCTCAGAACAGGCTGAGCGTTGGGAACAGCCTATAGTTGCCGGATGTCTTGCGGTCAAACCCGAGTTTGGGGCCAATTAACGCGCGCGAGTTGCTGCTGGATATCAAGCACCGCGGGTTGAGCAGCTGCTCATCTCTGCGCCGGCCAAACGCCGCAAGCGCGGCGGCACCAGCGGCATGCGGGAGCTCATCAAGGGTATTGAATTCAGGGACGGGATCAAGCAACTTCAAACTGCAGCATGATGAGACCGTCGCCAACTTTCGGGCATAGATCCCCTATCTGGTCAGGCCAACCGTGTTAAGAGAATGGTAACTATCTCCGCGCATAATTAAAAAGGATTTCTCTAGCCGTGAATTTGCCAATGAATGTTGATCCATCTGATGTAGGAGTTGCAAATCTCCAGCATTATCAGGACGTTTATCAGCAACTAACCCGACGTCCAGAAAAGCGGGTGACCTACAAGCAAGCTCGGCATCGCGTCGGGCTGGAGCATATTATTTCTTTGCACAAGGAAATTGAGCGAACAGCCAACACTATGGAGGTTATATCATCCTCTACGAATGTCACGCAGAGACTGGATGATGATAGTCACGAACGGTGGTCCGGTAGTAAGCCTGCGGTGAGGGCCGTCTGCTCTGACTGAGCAAATGGTCGTAAGGCATAGCCTTATG
>NZ_JAVRQI010000047.1:0-1318 GCF_031854425.1 Paracoccus broussonetiae
CCGGATTCTTCACCGAGACGCTGGACAGCCGGGACCCCGAGATTTTCGGCGCGATCCGGCAGGAGCTGGGTCGCCAGCGCGACGAGATCGAGCTGATCGCGTCCGAGAACATCGTCTCGCGGGCGGTGCTTGAGGCGCAGGGCTCGGTGCTGACGAACAAATATGCCGAAGGCTATCCGGGCAAGCGCTATTACGGCGGCTGCCAATATGTCGACATCGTCGAGGATCTGGCGATCGAACGGGCCAAGGAACTTTTCGGCTGCGGCTTTGCCAACGTGCAGCCGAATTCGGGGTCGCAGATGAACCAGGCCGTGTTCCTGGCGCTCTTGCAGCCGGGCGACACGTTCATGGGCCTTGACCTGAACTCGGGCGGGCACCTGACGCATGGCTCGCCGGTGAACATGTCCGGGAAATGGTTCAACGTCGTCAGCTATGGCGTGCGCCAGCAGGACCAGCTTCTGGACATGGAAGAGATCCGCAGGAAGGCGCATGAAAGCAAGCCGAAGCTGATCGTCGCCGGCGGCACCGCCTATAGCCGGGTTTGGGACTGGGCCGAATTCCGCAAGATCGCGGACGAGGTCGGGGCTTACCTCATGGTCGACATGGCCCATATCGCGGGCCTGGTCGCGGGTGGCCAGCATCCCTCGCCGCTGCCGCACGCCCATGTCGTGACCACGACGACGCATAAATCGCTGCGCGGTCCACGCGGCGGCATGGTGCTGACGAACGACGCCGACATCGCCAAGAAGATCAACTCGGCCGTGTTCCCCGGCCTGCAGGGCGGCCCCCTGATGCATGTCATCGCCGCCAAGGCCGTGGCCTTTGGCGAGGCGCTGCGCCCCGAGTTCAAGGATTATGCCGCGCAGGTCGTCAGGAACGCGCAGGCCATGGCCGACGAGCTGATGAAGGGCGGCATCGACATCGTCTCGGGCGGGACCGACAACCACCTGTGCCTGGCCGACCTGCGCCCGAAAGGCGTGACCGGCAAGGCGACCGAGGCCGCGCTCGGCCGCGCCCACATCACCTGCAACAAGAACGGCGTGCCCTTCGACCCGGAAAAACCCTTCGTGACCTCGGGCATCCGCCTGGGCGCCCCGGCAGGCACCACCCGCGGCTTCCGCGAGGCCGAGTTCCGCCAGATCGCCCGCTGGATCGTCGAGGTCGTCGACGGCCTTGCCGCCAATGGCGAGACCGGCAATGCCGAGGTCGAAGCCAAGGTCAAGGCCGAGGTCGAGGCCCTTTGCGCCCGCTTCCCCCTCTACCAGGGCATGTGAACAAAACCGCAGCGCGGGACTATAAAAGCCCGCGCTGCGTCATC
>NZ_JAVRQI010000048.1:0-1309 GCF_031854425.1 Paracoccus broussonetiae
TGAACTGGCCCCCTTTTCGACCGGACACTTGGGCATAATCATGGAGGCTTAGGCATACGCCTGAGCACGTGCTTATGTCTGAGATAGAGATCATCACCGATGGTGGCCGTCGACGCCGCTGGACTGCGGCCGAGAAGCTGCGGATCGTCGAGGAGACGCTGGACGAGGGGGCCAGCATCTCGGTCGTGGCGCGCCGCAATGGCGTGGCGCCGAACCTGTTGTATCGTTGGCGGCGGCTCATGCTCGAAGGGGGGAGTGTCGCCGTGTCTGAGGACGATGAAGTCACCAGCAACAGGATCGTGCGGCAACTGGAGGATCGCATCCGCGAGCTCGAACGCCAGCTTGGCCGCAAGACGCTGGAGGCCGAGATCCTGCGCGAGGCCTTGGACAAGTCACGGTCAAAAAAACCGACGTGGCTCGCGCGGTCGCCGTTGAAAGGCGACTTCCAGTGAAGGTGGTGGCGGAAACCCTGGGTGTTGCCCGTTCCAACCTGATTGACCGGCTGAAGGGCAGGACGAAGCCGCGTCGGCGCTATCAAAAGGCGCAAGACGCGGCGGTGGTGCCGTTGATCACGGCCCTCGTGTCGGCGCGTCCGACTTATGGCTACCGGCGGATCACGGCGATCCTGAACCGGCAGTTGCGATCAGAGGGCCTTGCGCCGGTCAATCACAAGCGGGTCTACCGGATCATGCAGGCCCATAACCTGCTGCTGGCAAGGAAATACTCCGAACGCCCCGAGCATGTTCACGACGGCAAGGTGATCGTCATGCGCTCGAACCTGCGCTGGTGTAGCGACGGGTTCGAATTCGCCTGCTGGAACGGCGACATCATCCGGGGCGCCTTCCTCATCGATGCTCACGACCGTGAGGTCATAGCCTGGCGCGCAGTGGTCAACGCTGGGATCAGTGGCTCCGACATCCGCGACATCATGCTCGAAGCCGTGGAACGTCGCTTCGGCGCATACCGAGCGCCCTCGGTCATCGAGATGCTGTCCGACAACGGCTCGCCCTACATCGCGAAGGACACGCAGATCTTCGCCCGTCAATTAGGCCTGAAGCCCTGCTTCACGCCTGTCCAGAGCCCACAAAGCAACGGCATCTCGGAGGCTTTCGTGAAGACGCTGAAGCGCGACTACGTCCAGGTGACGCCGCTGCCGAACGCCCAGACCGCTCTCGGATTGATCGGAGGCTGGATCGAGGACTACAACGACAACCACCCGCACTCAGGGCTGAAAATGCGCTCGCCCCGCGAGTTCATCGCAGCTCAAACCACAACCGCCTGAGTGTCCGGTGAAATGGGGGCAAGACCA
>NZ_JAVRQI010000049.1:0-1245 GCF_031854425.1 Paracoccus broussonetiae
CCGGCGATTAGAGTCCGACCCACCGAAGGGACGGACAATGAAGCGATCAAGATACAGCGAAGAGCAGATCATCGGCATCCTGGCCGAGCATGAGGCTGGGGTGAAGTGCGCGGACCTGTGCCGCAAGCACGGCATGTCGGAAGGCACGTTCTACGCCTGGAAGGCGAAGTTCGGCGGCATGACGGTGTCGGATGCCAAGCGGCTGAAGGCGCTTGAGGACGAGAACGCGAAGCTGAAGAAACTGTTGGCCGAGCAGATGCTCGACGCGGCGGCGATGAAGGAACTGCTCTCAAAAAAATGGTAGGGCCCGCCGTGAAGCGTGCTGCCGTTGCGCATCTTCAGGCCGAGCTGGGCCTGTCGGAACGGCGGGCCTGCCGTCTTGTCGGGGCGGATCGCAAGATGATCCGCTACCGCTCCTGTCGTCCCGCGGATACCGAGCTGCGGGCCAAGTTGCACGATCTGGCGAACATGCGGCGCCGGTTCGGCTATCGGCGTCTGTTCGTGCTGCTGCGTCGCGACGGTGAGCCTTCGGGGATCAACCGGATCTATCGTCTCTACCGCGAGGAAGGGCTGACGGTGCGCAAGCGGCGCGCCCGGCGTAAGGCTGTTGGGACGCGGACCCAGATCCTGGTCGAGGCGCGGCCCAATGCGCGCGGGTCGCTGGATTTCGTCCATGACCAGCTCGCCTGCGGGCGTCGGTTCCGCATCCTCAACGTCGTGGACGACGTGACCCGGGAATGCCTTGCGGCGATCCCGGACACCTCGATCTCGGGGCGACGGGTGGCACGGGAACTGGAGGATTTGATCGAGCGGCGTGGCAGGCCGGAGATGATCATCAGCGACAATGGCACCGAACTCACCAGTAACGCGATCTTAACCTTTGCCGCCGAACGCGGCATCGAATGGCATTACATCGCGCCGGGCAAGCCGATGCAGAACGGCTTCGTCGAGAGCTTCAACGGGCGCATGCGCGACGAGCTTCTCAATGAGACGATGTTCCGCAACATGGCCCACGCGCGGGCCGTGATCCGGGCCTGGGCCACCGACTTCAACGAGGCACGCCCCCACTCGGCGCTTGGCTACGATACGCCCAAGGCGTTCGCCGAGCGCCTGTTCACCGCAGCCGACAGCCGCGCTGCGCGATCTGAAAGCTCCGCGCGGATATCGGTTGCTCCACCTGCGCCGGAAGGCGTATCAACCAAACGGGCTCTGGTTCCGACTGGATGACAGTTCAGTGGCAGGTCA